>NZ_CP109137.1:1490000-1798165 GCF_035918095.1 Streptomyces sp. NBC_01750 | reverse complement strand
GGCGACCTCCAGGACAACCTGACCGACGCGGACGTCGACCGCGTCATCCTGGACATGCTCGCCCCCTGGGAGTGCCTGGAGGCCGTCTCCAAGGCGCTCGTCCCCGGCGGCATCCTCTGCTGCTACGTCGCGACCACCACCCAGCTCGCGCGCACCGTCGAGTCCATCCGTGAGATCGGATGCTTCGCCGAGCCGCAGCCCTGGGAGTCGATGATCCGCAACTGGCACGTCGAAGGCCTCGCCGTCCGCCCGGACCACCGGATGATCGGCCACACCGGCTTCCTCGTCACCGCCCGCCGTCTCGCCGACGGTGTGGAGCCCCCGATGCGCCGCCGTCGCCCCGCCAAGGGTGCGTACGGCGATGACTACGAAGGCCCCAACAAGGGCTGACCCCCGCACAACGCACCGACGCCGCCGCCGAGTTCCCGTGAGACCACGGAGAACTCGGCGGCGGCGTCCTTGTATTGACGACCATCTCCACACCGTGTGTGTGTCGGGTGTCTTTACGTGAGAGTTACGGACCCCACTGTTCCGCGCCCGCTGTGACGTATGGCACGATGCAGACTTCCTCCCCCTCGCTGACTCCCCGCCGGCACCGCCTTCACAGGAGACATCCCGCGTGCAGACCTCCGCCGTCCCGGACCTCGCGCACACCGACGCCCGCCCGGTGCACTGGCTTGCCACCGCGACGGCGATGGCAGCCGTCATCGCGGCCGCCGGGCTGCTTCAGCCCAAGGCGGCCACCGCGTCCCAGCCGGGCTCGCAGTCGCAGATCAGCACCGCCGCGGCCCCCGCGCCCGACCCCGCGGGAGTGGAGCTCCCACTGGAGTGCGGTGGCGCGAAGGGCGTGGTGACCAAGAAAGCCTCGGGCGACCTCGACGGCGACGGAAACCCCGAGACCGTGGCGGTGGCCCGCTGCGACGCGGGTTCCGGCACCCCGCCGAGCGCCATCTTCGTACTGACCCAGGGCAGGGGGACGGGCCCGCGCGTCGTCGCGACGCTGCTGGAGCCCGTGCAGAAGCAGAGCGTCGGGGACTTCGCAGTACGTGACGGAGCGGTCACGGCGACGCTGCTCGGCTACTCCTCGTCCGCCGTGCCGAGCTGCTGTCCCGACAAGCAGGAGAAGGTCAAGTGGCAGTGGCGGGGTGGGAAGTTCGTACGGACGGCCCCGGCCGAAGCGCGCGGTATGTGATCCGTCACTCTGCGTCGGGGCCGTAGACCTCGACCCGGTCCGAAACGCGACGTACGTGGATGCAGTCGCCGGGGCATTCCTTCGCGGAGTCCACGACATCCTTCAGCAGCGGCAGGGGTACGGGCGTTGTGGAGCCCGGGTTCTGGAGCAATTCGTCGTCGGTGCTCTTCACGTAGGCGAGCCCGTCGATGTCGAGCTCGAAGACCTCCGGGGCGTACTGCGCGCAGATCCCGTCCCCGGTGCAGAGGTCCTGGTCGATCCAGACCTCCAGAGCCTCCCCGACGACGCCTTCGCTGGGAGCCTCGTGCTGCACGGTCATATCTCCTGCCGTTTCGTTCGTCGGGTGTAGCAATGTGAAGCAAGTCGTGCCAGCCCTGACGGGTGTTGAACGCTTCGACGATACCTCCGCCTGCTTTCCGATGTTGATGGGTGGGTATTCCCCTGGCGTAAGGGAGAGCGCAAGGGTGAAGATCGGACACACCTCTACCGTCTTTGTGATCTAGGGGTTTCAATCACCACCCACGCAGGTAGGGTCAGGAAGCGTCCAGCTCCCCTTGGAGGAGGTGAGGACCGTGGCAGCCCACGACGACGACATCAACCGCGGCATCCGGCCGGGGCGGGGGTCTGAAGACCCAGCCGGCCAGGTTGCCTATCTCGAGCAGGAAATCGCCGTCCTGCGCCGCAAGCTCGCCGACTCACCGCGTCATACGAGGATTCTCGAAGAGCGGATTGTCGAGCTGCAGACAAACCTGGCCGGCGTGTCCGCTCAGAACGAGCGGCTCGCCAACACACTCCGCGAGGCCCGCGACCAGATCGTGGCCCTCAAGGAGGAGGTCGACCGGCTCGCACAGCCGCCGGCCGGCTTCGGTGTCTTCCTGCAGGCGAATGAGGACGGCACGTGTGACATCTTCACCGGGGGCCGCAAGCTCCGGGTGAATGTCAGCCCCAGCGTCGAGCTCGACGAGCTCCGGCGCGGCCAGGAAGTCATGCTCAACGAGGCGCTCAACGTGGTCGAGGCCATGGAGTACGAGAGTGCCGGGGACATCGTCACCCTCAAGGAGATCCTCGAGGACGGCGAGCGCGCCCTGGTGGTCGGGCACACCGACGAGGAGAGGGTGGTGCGGCTCGCGGAGCCGCTGCTGGACATCACCATCCGCCCCGGCGACGCCCTGCTCCTCGAGCCCCGCTCCGGCTACGTCTACGAAGTGATCCCCAAGAGCGAGGTCGAAGAGCTCGTCCTCGAAGAGGTCCCGGACGTCGACTACGAGAAGATCGGTGGTCTGGGCAGCCAGATCGAGATGATCCGTGACGCGGTCGAGCTTCCGTACCTCTATCCGGATCTCTTCAGGGAGCACGAACTGCGGCCGCCGAAGGGCATCCTGCTCTACGGACCGCCCGGATGCGGCAAGACGCTGATCGCCAAGGCGGTCGCCAACTCCCTTGCCAAGAAGGTCGCCGAGGTGACCGGCCAGCCCGCGGGGAAGAGCTACTTCCTCAACATCAAGGGCCCCGAGCTCCTCAACAAGTACGTCGGTGAGACCGAGCGGCACATCCGCCTCGTCTTCCAGCGTGCTCGGGAGAAGGCGAGCGAGGGCACCCCCGTCATCGTCTTCTTCGACGAGATGGAATCCCTCTTCCGCACCCGTGGTTCCGGTGTCAGCTCGGACGTGGAGAACACCATCGTCCCGCAGCTGCTCGCCGAGATCGACGGTGTGGAGGGCCTGGAGAACGTCATCGTCATCGGCGCCTCCAACCGCGAGGACATGATCGACCCCGCGATCCTGCGCCCCGGCCGACTCGATGTGAAGATCAAGATCGAGCGTCCGGACGCGGAGGCCGCGAGGGACATCTTCGCCAAGTACCTGAGGTCGTCGCTACCGCTGCACGCCGACGATCTCGCCGAGCACAGCGGCTCCAAGGACGCCGCCGCGCACGCCATGATCCAGTCCGTCGTCGAGCAGATGTACGCGGAGTCCGAGGAGAACCGCTTCCTCGAGGTCACGTACGCGAACGGCGACAAGGAAGTCCTGTACTTCAAGGACTTCAACTCCGGCGCGATGATCCAGAACATCGTCGACCGGGCCAAGAAGATGGCCATCAAGGCCTTCCTCGACCAGAACCAGAAGGGCCTTCGGGTCTCCCATCTCCTCCAGGCCTGCGTGGACGAGTTCAAGGAGAACGAGGACCTGCCAAACACTACAAACCCGGACGACTGGGCCCGGATCTCCGGTAAGAAGGGCGAGCGGATTGTCTTCATCCGCACCCTGGTCACCGGAAAGCAGGGCGCGGACACAGGGCGTTCCATCGACACGGTGGCGAACACCGGTCAATACCTGTAGGACGCAAACCGGCTGCGGATGCCCGGCCGGGGCATCCGCAGCCGGTTGTTTTCTTGACAGGTCCGGCCATACCGGAGCAATGACGCAATTGATCTCCCCACCAGCGCAGAGGCGTTCTAGGCTCTTCGGTACCGCCAAGTCGCGCAGTGCGGGGACGGGCACCGCACACGCACCGGAGAGACAGCGGTACTTGAGCGCCGTTCCCGGAGGGGAGCGCCGCCGGGCAAGGAGGGCCGCATGACCGTACGGCGAGTAATGGGCATCGAGACGGAGTACGGGATCTCCGTCCCTGGCCACCCGAACGCCAATGCCATGCTCACCTCGTCCCAGATCGTCAACGCCTACGCGGCGGCGATGCACAGGGCGCGGCGCGCACGCTGGGACTTCGAGGAGGAGAATCCGCTGCGGGACGCGCGGGGCTTCGACCTCGCCCGCGAGGCCGCCGACTCCAGTCAGCTCACCGATGAGGACATCGGCCTTGCCAATGTCATCCTCACCAATGGTGCGCGGCTCTACGTCGACCACGCCCACCCGGAATACAGCTCGCCCGAGGTGACCAACCCGCGGGACGCAGTGCTGTGGGACAAGGCCGGCGAGCGGATCATGGCGGAGGCCGCCGAGCGCGCGGCCCAGCTCCCCGGCGCCCAGCCGATCCACCTCTACAAAAACAACACCGACAACAAGGGCGCTTCCTACGGGACCCACGAGAACTACCTGATGAAGCGGGAGACCGCCTTTTCGGACATCGTGCGTCACCTGACGCCGTTCTTCGTCTCCCGCCAGGTCGTCACCGGCGCGGGACGGGTCGGAATCGGCCAGGACGGCCATGAACACGGCTTTCAGATCAGCCAGCGCGCCGATTACTTCGAGGTCGAGGTCGGGCTCGAGACCACTCTCAAGCGGCCCATCATCAACACCCGCGACGAGCCGCACTCCGACGCCGAGAAGTATCGACGGCTCCATGTGATCATCGGCGACGCGAACCTTTCGGAGATTTCTACCTATCTGAAGCTGGGCACCACGGCCCTGGTCCTGTCGATGATCGAGGACGGCTTCATCGCCGTGGACCTCGCTGTCGACCAGCCGGTACGCACCCTGCACCAGGTCTCCCACGACCCGACCCTGAAGCAGTTGGTCACACTGCGCAGCGGGCGGACACTCACCGCGGTCCAGCTCCAGATGGAGTACTTCGAGCTGGCCCGGAAGTACGTCGAGGAGCGCTTCGGCGTGGACGCCGACGAACAGACCAAGGATGTCCTGATCCGCTGGGAGGACACGCTCAACCGGCTCGAGAACGACCCGATGAGCCTGTCCGGCGAGCTGGACTGGGTCGCCAAGAAGGAGCTCATGGAGGGCTACCGGCGGCGTGACAGCCTCGAGTGGGACGCGGCGCGGCTGCACCTGGTGGACCTCCAGTACGCCGACGTACGCCCCGAGAAGGGCCTGTACAACCGGCTGGCGGCCCGCGGGAAGATGAAGCGGCTGCTGGACGAGCCGGACGTCGCGCGGGCCCGGACGAAGCCGCCCGAGGATACCCGTGCGTACTTCCGCGGTCGCTGTCTGGAGCAGTACGCCGACGACGTCGCCGCGGCCTCCTGGGACTCGGTGATCTTCGATCTGCCGGGCCGGGACTCGCTGCAGCGGGTGCCGACGCTGGAACCGCTGCGTGGTACACGCAACCACGTCAAGGAGCTCCTTGACCGGTGCCGGACCGCGGAAGACCTGGTCCGGGTGCTGTCCGGGGGCTGAAATGGTCCTCGTCCGGGAATCATCGAGGTGGTCCCCGGACGTTGAGGCAAGTGCGGGGCCGATGTCGGACCCTGCTTGTAGGGTCTGATCTTGACCGAACGAACTCACGTCAGGGCAAACCGAGCGGGGTGAGGGATATGGCGACCAAGGACACCGGCGGCGGGCAGCAGAAGGCCACGCGTTCCACTGAGGAGACCGAGGAGCAGACGCAGGAGGCGCAGGCTTCGGAGGACCTCAAGGAGCGCCAGGAGAAGCTGTCGGACGACGTCGACTCCGTACTGGACGAGATCGACGACGTCCTCGAGGAGAACGCCGAGGACTTCGTGCGTTCCTTTGTCCAAAAGGGCGGAGAGTAGCTCCCCGTAACTTCGGTGGGGGTACACCCTGTTGTCCATCCCGGTGCCGTCGGCGAAAGCCGGTGGCACCGGGGCGGATGACCGGCGAGGACACGGGTAATGTCCGTGCACAGTTCGAAAGATCGGCCCGCGTCCGACACGGCGGGCCGCCGCCAATCCGGAAGGAAACGCGTGGAAGCCAACCCTCGTAGCACCGGGCGTCTGCCGGCAGCCTTCCTGACGCCCGGCTCGTCCTCGTTCATGGACTTCCTGGGCCAGCACTCCCCGGAGATGCTGCCCGGCAGGCGCGTGCTGCCGCCTGTGCACGGCGCCATCGAGGCACCGCACGGCACGACCATTGTCGCGACGACGTTCCCCGGCGGTGTGGTGCTCGCCGGTGACCGCAGGGCGACGATGGGCAACATGATCGCCCAGCGCGATATCGAGAAGGTCTTCCCGGCCGACGAGTACTCGGCCGTGGGCATCGCCGGCACCGCCGGCCTCGCGGTGGAGATGGTCAAGCTCTTCCAGCTCGAGCTGGAGCACTTCGAAAAGGTCGAAGGCGCCCAGCTCTCCCTGGAGGGCAAGGCCAACCGGCTCTCCACCATGATCCGAAGCAACCTCGGCATGGCTTTGCAGGGCCTGGCCGTCGTGCCGCTCTTCGCGGGCTACGACGTCGACCGGGAGAAGGGCCGCATCTTCTCGTACGACGTGACGGGGGGCCGCTCCGAGGAGCACGGCTACGCGGCCACCGGCTCCGGTTCGGTCTTCGCCCGCGGGGCGATGAAGAAGCTGTACCACGACGACCTGACCGAGCAGCAGGCCATCACTCTGGTCATCCAGGCGCTGTACGACGCGGCCGACGACGACTCGGCGACCGGCGGGCCCGACGTGGCCCGGCGGATCTACCCCATCGTCACCGTCATCACCGACGAGGGCTTCCGCAAGCTCACCGAGGCCGAGTCCTCCGAGGTCGCCCGCCTGGTCCTGGAGCGCCGCCTCGCACAGCCCGACGGCCCGCGCGCCGCGCTGCTCTGATGGCCCCTTCTTCCGAACCGATATGCCACTGACAGGAAGGGACGGATAGCCGGTGTCGACGCCGTTCTATGTCTCACCCCAGCAGGCCATGGCCGACCGGGCGGAATACGCCCGCAAGGGCATCGCCCGTGGTCGCAGCCTCGTCGTGCTGCAGTACACCGACGGCATTGTCTTCGTCGGTGAGAACCCGTCCCGTGCGCTGCACAAATTCAGTGAGATCTACGACCGGATCGGCTTCGCCGCGGCCGGCAAGTACAACGAGTACGAGAACCTGCGGATCGGCGGCGTCCGCTACGCCGATCTGCGCGGGTACACCTACGACCGCGACGACGTGACGGCCCGTGGGCTCGCCAACGTCTACGCCCAGACACTGGGCACGATCTTCTCCAGCGCGGCCGAGAAGCCGTACGAGGTGGAGTTGGTCGTCGCCGAGGTCGGTGCCACACCTGAGGGCGACCAGATCTACCGGCTGCCGCACGACGGATCGATCGTGGACGAGCACGGCTCGGTCGCGGTCGGCGGCAGTTCCGAACAGATCAGCACCTATCTCGACCAGCGGCACCGTGACGGAATGTCGCTGGCGGAGGCGCTGAAGCTGGCCGTCCAGGCCCTGTCCAGCCAGACCAACGGCAACGAGCGGGAGATCCCCGCGGAGCGGCTCGAGGTGGCGGTTCTGGACCGCACGCGACCGCAGCAGCGGAAGTTCAAGCGCATTGTCGGG
Source organism: Streptomyces sp. NBC_01750 (assembly GCF_035918095.1). NCBI lineage: Bacteria > Bacillati > Actinomycetota > Actinomycetes > Kitasatosporales > Streptomycetaceae > Streptomyces > Streptomyces sp. NBC_01750. The sequence goes on along the minus strand of NZ_CP109137.1, from coordinate 1,790,791 downwards.
CGGCAGCTGTCGCGGCTGCTCGAAGCCGACGGTGCCGCGTCGACCCCGACGGACGCGCCGTCGGACACCGAGGAGACGGAAGAGGACGGCGGGGAGTAGCCCCGACCGCGGACACATCCTGCCCGACTGCGCCCCGGACCGCCTTGTGCGGTTCCGGGGCGCAGCCGTATCGCGTGCTCAGGGGAGCGTCCGGTGATGGAGCGCGGTCCCGGGTGAGCCGGCTGCCGCTGCCGAGCGGCCTCGCCTGCACAGGCCGCGGTCCGCACGGACGGGATCAGCACGGACGGGATCAGAGGGAGGGAGCGGCCGTCGAATCCCGTATGACCAGATCCACCGGGAGATCCCCCTCTTCGGGCGGGCGGTGGTCGAGGACCGCGAGCAGGGCGGCCATTCCGCGCTCGCCGACCCGTTCCGCGGGCAGGCGCACCGTGGTGAGCTCGGGCTCCACGGCGCTGGCTAGCGCGAGATCGTCGAAGCCGGTGACGGAGATGTCCTCGGGCACCCGCAGGCCCAGCCGGCGTACCGCCTTGCAGGCCCCGGCGGCCAGGATGTCGTCGTCGCAGAGGATGGCGGTGGGCCGCGCTCCCGGGGCGATGAGCGCCCGCTCCACGGCCTCGCGCGCGCCGCCCACCTCGAGCGGAGCTGGGACGGTCCGTACGACGGCGTCGGGAACGTCACGCACCGTCTCGTGCAGCGCGCGGGCCCTTACGTCGAAGGTCCAGGAGGCCACGGCCGAGGCGAGATGGACGAAGCGACGGTGGCCGAGTGCGAGGAGATGGGCCGTCACCTGCCGCATGCCATCGGCAATATCGAGGTTCACGTGGGCCGCGGCACCGGGGTCCGACGGATCGCTGTCGAGCATGACCAGCGGGAGGTCCGTACCGCGGATGGCGGTCAGTGCCTCGGCGGCCATGGAGGAGGCGATCACCCCGTCGAGTGCGGCACGGGCGGAGGCGAAGGGGTCCCTGGCAGGCCCGACGCCTTCGGGGGAGGGGTAGAGCACCACGCCGAAGCCGTGCTCGGCTGCGACGGTGGCCGCGCCCGTGTAGACGCGGGCGAAGAACTCATTGGTGAGGGCGGGTACGACGAGCAGCGCGGTCCTGGTCCGCCCGAGCCGCAGATTGCGGGCGGCGAGATTCGGCCGGTACCCGAGCTCGCGCGCGGCATCCCGCACCAGCCCGGCGGTGCGTTCGGACACCCTGCCGCGCCACTTCTCACCGAGGACGAGCGACACGGTGGCCTGCGAAACCCCGGCGGCCCGAGCGACATCCCGGCTGGTGGGCCGGGGGCTGCTCTCGCCGCGGTGGCCGGCGGGCGGCTCTCGGTCTGCGCCGGAGGGGGTGGGCCCGTCGCCCGGCCGGGCGGAGTCAGGGCCCTTGGCCGCGTGGGCGGCGGTCGGTTCCTCGTGCGCAGCGGTGGAGGCCCGGGGCCCGGCGGAGGGCGGCCGGTCCGCCTCGGCGCCGGTGGGCGGCACCGGCTCGCTGCCGGATGAAGGCGGCTCCGGGGTGGATGTGCCGGGGGAGGGCGGCTCCCGGTCCGAGGTGCCGCCGGCGGGGCGGTCGCCCGGCCGGGGCCGACGGGGCTCCTCGGCCGCGACGGGGGCGCCCGGCTCAGTTCCGCCCCGCCCGGCGGGCTGCCGCCCGTGGGCCACGAGGCCCTCGGGCCCTGGGGCGGCTGCCGCGGGCTCGTCCTGGGACCCGTGTGCCATCGGTGCCGTCCTCCGCCGCTCGCTCCGACATCGCCCGCGGTGGACCCGCGGACTGCCGACATGGTACGTATGACCGACCACGTTATACGTAAAACCTCGGGTCGAGCCGGGAGTGAGGGGCGGAACATGGCCGTCGGAGCCACCGGCTACGCAGACATACTCAAGGCGCCGCACGCCGCCCGGCTGCTCACCGGCACGCTCGTCGGCAGGCTGCCCAGCGCCACCGCCCACATCGCCATCGTCCTGTTCACCCGCGCCGAAGGCGGCAGCTACACCCTCGCCGGCGCGCTCGCCGCCGTGTACGGACTGGCGACCGCGGTGGGCCAGCCGCTGCTCGGCCGCGCCGTGGACCTGTACGGACAGCCGCGGGTCCAGTTGCCCGCCGCAGTCCTCTCCGCCCTCGGCATGACCCTCCTCGCCGCCGTCGGCACCGGCTCACTGCCGGCCGCGTACGCCGCCGTGGTCGTCGCGGGCCTCTTCACCCCACCTCTCGAAGGGGGACTGCGGGCCCTGTGGCCGAGCGTCCTCGACCGCGAGGACCAGGTGCACCGGGCCTATGCCATGGACGCCGTGGCCCAGGAAGTCATGTTCACCGTCGGCCCGCTGCTGGTTACCCTGCTCGTCTCACTCTGGTCGCCCGCCGCGGCCCTGCTCGTCATCAATGCCATAGGCGTGCTCGGCGCGCTCTCTGTCGTCCTTTCCGAACCGTCCCGCGCCTGGCGTTCCGCACCCCGCGAGGCTCACTGGCTCGGCGCGCTGCGTTCACCGGGGCTGCTTGCCCTCCTCGGTGCCTTCTTCTTCGTCGGCCTCGCGCTCGGCTCCATCACCGTCGCCGGCGTCGCGTACGCCGACGATCACGGCCGCCAGGCGGTGTACGGCTGGCTGATGGCGGCTCTCGGACTCGGCGCGCTCCTCGGCGGCGTGGTCTACGGCGCCCGGCAGTGGGCCGGAGCACCCGAGCGCCGCCTCCTGGCCATCGTCGCCCTGCTCGCGCTGGGCTACCTGCCGCTCGCGCTCACCCCCGGCGTGGCCGCCATGACCGCGCTCTCCGCCGTCGCCGGAGTCTTTCTGGCGCCCGCGATAGCCTGCGCCTTCATTGTCGTCGACCGGCACGCTCCGACCGGCACGGTCACCGAGGCTTTCTCCTGGCTCGTCACGACCTTCGGTGTCGGCGCGGCGGTCGGAACGGCTGTCGCGGGCCCGGCGGTCGAGCTCGGCGGGACCGGCTGGAGCTTCGCCGTCGCCGGAGCCGGAGGCGTCGCCGCGCTCATGGTTCTGATGGCCACTCAGCGGGTACTCGCAGTTCCCGGCCGTACCAAGGACATCGCGGGCTCATCGGAAAATGATCGAAACGGTGCTGCCGAACCCGGTTTCAGCACAGGCCTTGAGGCGTAATGTTCAGACATGGACCGCCGCATTTTCGGGCTGGAGAACGAGTACGGCGTCACGTGCACGTTCAGGGGACAGCGCCGACTGTCACCTGACGAAGTGGCGCGCTACCTCTTCCGCCGTGTTGTCTCATGGGGCCGCAGCAGCAACGTCTTCCTGCGGAACGGCGCCCGCCTCTACCTCGACGTGGGTTCGCATCCGGAATACGCAACACCGGAATGCGACAACGTGACCGAACTGGTCACCCACGACAAGGCGGGCGAGCGCATTCTCGAAGGCCTGCTCGTCGACGCCGAACGCCGCCTGCACGAGGAGGGAATCGCGGGCGACGTCTATCTCTTCAAGAACAACACCGATTCGGCGGGAAACTCCTACGGTTGCCACGAGAACTATCTCGTCGCCCGCCACGGAGAATTCTCCCGGCTCGCGGACATCCTCATCCCGTTCCTGGTCACCCGTCAGCTGCTGTGCGGCGCGGGCAAGGTGCTGCAGACCCCGCGTGGCGCGGTCTACTGCGTCAGCCAGCGCGCCGAGCACATCTGGGAGGGCGTCAGTTCCGCCACCACCCGCTCGCGCCCGATCATCAACACCCGCGACGAACCGCATGCCGACGCGGAGCGCTACCGCCGCCTGCACGTCATCGTCGGCGATTCGAACATGTCCGAGACGACCATGCTGCTGAAGGTCGGCGCGACCGACCTCGTGCTGCGCATGATCGAGGCGGGCACGGTCATGCGCGATCTGACCCTGGAGAACCCGATCCGGGCGATCCGCGAGGTCAGCCACGACATCACCGGACAGCGCAAGGTACGCCTGGCCAGCGGACGCGAGGCCTCGGCACTCGAAGTGCAGCGCGAGTACTACGAGAAAGCCGTGGACTTCGTCGACCGGCGCGGGATCCGCACCGGCACCGTCGAGCAGGTCCTGGAACTCTGGGGCCGCACGCTGGAAGCGATCGAGGCCGAGGACCTCGACCGGATCGGCACCGAGATCGACTGGGTGATGAAGTACAAGCTCATCGAGCGGTACCGGGCCAAGCACAATATGACCATGTCGCATCCGCGAGTCGCCCAGATAGACCTCGCCTACCACGACATCCACCGCCGCCGGGGGCTCTACTACCTCCTCGAGAGGAAGGGGCAGGCCACCCGGATCTGCAACGACCTGAAGATCTTCGAGGGCAAGTCGGTGCCCCCGCAGACCACCAGGGCACGGCTGCGCGGCGACTTCATCCGCCGGGCGCAGGAGCAGCGGCGCGACTTCACCGTCGACTGGGTGCACCTCAAGCTCAACGACCAGGCGCAGCGCACCGTGTTGTGCAAGGACCCCTTCCGGTCGGTCGACGACCGGGTGGAGAAGCTCATCGCCGGTATGTAGCCACCACCTGGTGGAACGCGACTCGGGCCCCGTACGTTCCTCGTACGGGGCCCTGGGCACGCCCTAGAGTGTCGGGCAACTACTGTGCCGTCTGAGATCTGAGGAACACGTGCGCCGACTTGCCGGCCTTCTCGTCGTCCCCTTGCTGCTGTTGTCGACAGTGGCGTGCGGCAGCGACGACAAGGGCTCCGACTCCACCTCGTCCAAGAACGGACTGCCTGCGATCACCGCCGGCGCCAAGTTCGGCCAGAAGCCGACCCTGGCGAAGGGCGAGGGTGATCCGCCCAAGGAGCTGAAGGTCGATGTCGTCAGCAAGGGTGACGGCGCGACGACCAAGAAGGGCGATGTCCTTCAGGTCAACTATCTCGGGCAGACCTGGGTCTCGGACAAGCCGTTCGACAACAGCTTCGACACCAAGCAGCCGCTCGACCTCACGCTCGGCGCCGGCAATGTCATCCCGGGCTGGGAGAAGGCCCTCGAGGGCCAGAAGGTCGGCAGCCGCCTCGAGATGTCGATCCCGCCGGGGCTCGCATACGGGGATCAGGCCAAGGGCGACCAGATTCCCGCCAACTCCACTCTGGTCTTCGTCGTCGACATTCTGAAGGCGACCACGCTTCCGGTGTCCGCCAAGGGAACCGAGGTCGCACAGGACAACATCGACCTGCCGAAGGTGGGCACCAACACCGACGGCAAGGCCCCTTCGGTCACCTTCCCCAAGAAGTCCGACCCGCCGAAGAAGCTCGTCTCCAACTACGTGATCGAGGGCACGGGCCCGGTGCTCACGGCGAAGGACACGGTCGTCGTGAAGTACGAGGCCTATCTCTGGAACGGCGCCAAGAAGTTCGACAGCACGTACCAGGCGGGCAAGACCCAGACCTTCCCGCTGGCGCAGGTGACGCTCAAGGGCCTCAAGGACGGTCTCATCGGCAAGAAGGTCGGCAGCCGCGTGCTGCTGGTCATCCCGCCGGACCAGGCCTTCGGCGCCGAGGAGAAGCAGGGCATCCCGAAGAACTCGACGCTCGTCTTCGCCGTGGACCTTCTGACAAAGATGTAAGACTGTCCAGGTTGCCCCGTTCATCATTTAGAGGAGCAGTTCAGTGAGCATCGAGAAGCCCGAGATCGATTTCCCGGGTGGCGAGCCGCCGGCCGACCTGGAGATCAAGGACATCTGGGAGGGTGACGGCGCGGTAGCGAAGGCCGGTGACACCGTCTCCGTCCACTACGTGGGCGTGGCCTTCTCCACCGGCGAGGAGTTCGACGCTTCCTGGAACCGCGGCACTCCGCTCCAGTTCCAGCTCGGTGTCGGCCAGGTCATCTCCGGCTGGGACCAGGGCGTGCAGGGTATGAAGGTCGGCGGCCGTCGCCAGCTGACCATCCCCGCGCACCTTGCCTACGGCGAGCGTGGCGCCGGTGGCGGCGTCATCGCCCCCGGCGAGACGCTGATCTTCGTCTGCGATCTGGTTGCTGTCTGAGTCCGATCGCTTCGTAGCGTAACGAGGGCCCATGCCGCCTGGCGTGGGCCCTCGGCTTTTGCCCCGACACCCCGGAGCGGTACGGTCAACGCTCGGAAGTGTTACGTAGATGGGGGCGAAGGGCGTCGATGGCCATTGCCAAGGCCGAGCGGCTGATGAATCTGGCGCTGTGCCTGCTGGGAACCCGGCGTCCGCTCAGCAAGCGCGAGCTGCGCGGGTCCATCGAGGCCTATCTGGAGGCCGGCTCCGACGACTCCTTCAACCGGATGTTCGAGCGCGACAAGGACGATCTGCGCGAACTCGGCCTGGTCATCGAGACGGTGGAGAACCTCGACGGCGACACCGGCTATCTCGCCCGCCGCGACTCCAACCGGCTGCCCGCCATCACGCTGGACGCCGAGGAGGCCGCCGCCCTCGGGCTGGCGGCCAAGGTCTGGCAGCAGGCGCGACTGGCCGGAGCCGCAAGCGGCGCCCTGCAGAAGCTGCGCGCTGCCGGTATGCCCGAGGCCGAGGATTCGTACGAGGCGCACCACAGCGCACTCGAGCCCCGCATCCCGGTCCATGAGGCCGCTTTCGAACCGCTGATGCTCGCCTGCCGCGACCGCCGCCCCGTCGTCTTCGACTACCGCAAGGCCAATGCCGCGCGCCCCGAGCAGCGCCAGGTCGAACCGTGGGCCCTCGAGTTCTGGCGCGGCCACTGGTATCTCGCCGGCTGGGACCGGGACCGGGGGGCCGAGCGGGTCTTCCGGCTCTCCCGTATCACCGGCCGGGTCCGCTCCCGGGCCGGCTCGTTCACCGCCCCCGTGCCCGACGTCGTGACCGTCCGCGAGACGGTCGAGACCTGGGCGGGTGAGACCGCGACCCGCTCCGCCGTGATCCGGCTGCGCTCCGGCTGCGGCTATCCGCTGCGCTCGAGAGCACAGTCCGTCCGGGAACTGGGCGAGGGCTGGGACGAGTTGGAGATTCCGTACGGGCACGGACTCGACGCCTGGCTCGTGGAGTTCGGCCCGGACGTCGTCGTACTGGAGCCCGCGGATCTGCGGGCCGATGTGGTCGACCGGCTCCGTGCCGTGGCCAAGGGCTGAGGGGGACTCGTACAACCATGGCCGCCAACGCCATTGACCAGACCCGGCGGATGCTCTCGCTGGTGACCTATCTGCGCGAGCGCCCCGGCGCGCGCGTGGGGGACGTCGCCCGCGCCTTCGGGATCACCGAGGACGAGCTGATCTCCGACCTCGACGTATTGCCGATGTGCGGGACCAGCTTCCGCGGCGGCGATCTGCTCGACATCGACACCGACGGGGACCGTATCTGGTGGCGCAATCCCGATGCCTCCGGCACGAGTACCGCTGAGCCGCTGCGGCTCGCCGCCGACGAGGCGACGGCTCTGCTGGTGGCCGCGCGCGCCGTCGCCACTCTGCCCGGGCTGCGCGAGGGCGACCGCGAGGCGCTGCTGCGGGCCACGGCCAAACTGGAGACCGCGGCGGGCGAGGCGGCAGGGGCGAGCTCCCGGCTCTCGGTCACCTTCGAGTCCGAGGGCGGTGTCTTCGCCGATGTGGACCGGGCGATCTCCGAGCGGCGGCGGCTGTGGCTGAAGTACTACTCGCCCGCGCGCGACGAGCTCACCGAGCGCGAGGTGGACCCGATCCGGCTCTTCGCCGTGGGGCATACGTACATGGAGGCGTGGTGCCGTCTCTCCGAGGCGCGCAGGACCTTCCGCCTCGACCGGGTGGCCGAGATCAAGCTGCTCGACGCCCCGGCCGCACCGCCCGAGATCGAGCTGAGGGATCTCTCCGAAGGGCTGGTGCAGCCGTCCGCGGACGATCCGGAGGTCGTGGTCGAGGTCGGCCCCGGCGGACGCTGGGTTGCCGAGTACTACCCGCACGACAGCGCGGAGGAGCTCCCCGAGGGTGGCCTGCGCATCACTCTGCGTACACCAGCTCCCGCCTCGCTGCGGCGGCTTGCGCTGCGGCTGGGGCGGGACGGGCGGATCGTCTCGCCGCAGGACCTGGCGGACAGTGCCCGGCTGGCGGCGCGTGAGGCGCTCGCGGCGTATGACAGTCAGGAATCTCGCGGCGTATGACAGTCAGGAAAAAGGAGATTCGCGCGGCATGTCTCTGATGTCTGGAATTCCGGCGACGGTGGGACCGGTCCTCTTCAAGGCAGCGTGCCCCGAGTGCCGCGGCCGATTCGAGCTCTCCGCGGGGGCACTGCGGCTCGCCATCGGCGCCAGCCGCCGCACCACTTTCTACTCCTTCACCTGCCCCGAGTGTGAAAAGGCCGTCCGCCGGCCGGCCGGGGAGCGCATCGTCGAGCTCCTCACCGGCGGCGGCGTGCGGACCCTGCGCCTCCACTCCACCGTCTAGAACGGCCCAGGTTCTGCCTATGTTCTGGCCCATGCTCGCCATCGCCCTCGGCTTCCTCGGGATCGCCGTACTCGGGATCCTCGGTGTCCGGGTCTTCCTCGAGGCCCAGCGACTGGGCCGTGAGGTGGCCCGCACCACGGAGCGGATCAACCGGGCCGCGCAGGATCTGGAGAACGCGGCGACCGGTCTGGCCCGCACCGGTGAAGCCCTGCGGTAGCCGGGGTGCACCCTGATGCACGGCTGACCCGGGCGGTAGGCTGAAGACGGCGGCGACAGGCAATGAGGCGCCGGCCGCGACGGGAGTACGCAAGGGCATTGCCCTGCGTTTACCCGTGAGAGTTACGATCGCAGCCGGTCGCGGCTCGGACACCAGTCCGCAGCGATCTGCAGCTCAGCCCCATGCCGCCTCGGTGAGAAGGTAGACACCAGTTATGTTCCGACAGATCGGCCCCACCGAGATCATTCTCATCCTCGTCGTCGTTGTCTTGCTCTTCGGAGCCAAGAAGCTTCCCGAGATGGCCCGTTCGCTGGGCAAGTCCGCCCGGATCCTCAAGAGCGAGGCCAAGGCGATGAAGTCGGAGGGTCAGCCGGCTGCCACTCCTGCCGACCCGTCGCAGGACCCGGCCCAGGGTCAGGCCGCTCCTCGCACGATTCAGGCTTCGCCCGGCGATGTGACGAGTGCTCGTCCTGTGAACGAGCCGACCGACACCACCACCCAGCGCTGACCCCAAGGCCGCCGATCGTGGCCTGCCGCACGAGATGAGGACGTGGGTTGCTCAAGCCTGCCCGCTCGAAACCGAAGGAGAAGGACCCCGAGGGGCGGATGCCGCTCGCGGACCATCTGCGTGAGCTGCGCAACCGGCTTGCCAAGGGACTGCTGGCGATCGTCATCGCGAGCATCATCGCGGCCTTCTACAACAAGCAGCTGATGGACTTCCTCTCCGCGCCCGTACCCAAGTGCAAAGGCGGCGGGATCGCAGAGAACACCGGTGGTCAGTGCGCCACCATCGTGTTCAACAAGCTGCTGTCGCCCTTCACCACCACCGTCAAGGTGACCATGATGGCGGGCATCCTCCTCTCCTGTCCCGTCTGGCTCTACCAGCTCTGGGCCTTCGTGGCCCCGGGCCTGCACAGGAGCGAGAAGAAGTACACGTACTACTTCGTGACCGCCGCGGTTCCGCTCTTCACGGCCGGCGCGTACCTGGCGTACGTGATCATGCCCATCAGCATGAAGGTACTGCTGAGCATCACACCCGACACCGCGGGCAACCTCCTCGAACTGGACGACGTCCTCGACTTCTCCGTTCGCATGGTGCTGGTCTTCGGGCTCGCCTTCGAACTGCCGCTGTTGCTGATCATGCTCAACCTGGTGGGCATGGTGAGCGGGCGCCGTATGGCCCGCTGGTGGCGCGGCGTCGTGATGGGCGTGTTCGTCTTCGGTGCGGTCGCCACGCCCACCACGGACCCGATCGGCATGATCGCCCTGTCCGGGCCGATCGTGATCCTTTACTTCATGGCCGTGGGCTTCGCCATTGTCAACGACAAGCGCCGCGCGCGGCGGAACCCCGACGCCGAGCTCGACGACGACGAGGCATCCGAACTCGACCTCACCCCCGAGGCCGTCGGTGAGATCGAGTCCGTACCTGCCAGCCGGGCGCTGCCCGAGCAGGCCGGCGGTGAAGCGGACGGTGGGCGTTCGAACCGGCTCAACGGCTACGACGACATCACCTGAGCCTGCAGGGTGCGCCGGGTGACCGGCGGGATCACCTCTCGCCAGTACCACCGCGGGACGCGGCCGGGGCGCGCACGCCGCGCAACCGGCCGCTCGTGCGTTCCGGGCGCCGTGCGGGTGCCCGTACCGGTACTTGCCCCGGTCAATTAAAGATCGCGCTCACTGTCAGAGGTGACGGGTAGGCTCGTGAGCAAGATGACCGAGGACCTCTCTCCCGCTGAGCGCTACGTCGCTGCCCGTATTCGCGCTGCTGAGGAGGCCACCGCGCTGGCCCCCTTCCGAGCGCTGTACGAATTCGACCTGGACCCCTTCCAGATCGAGGCCTGTCAGGCCCTGGAAGCGGGCAAGGGCGTGCTCGTCGCGGCGCCCACCGGCTCCGGCAAGACCATCGTCGGCGAGTTCGCCGTCCACCTGGCCCTTCAGCAGGGCCGTAAATGCTTCTACACCACACCCATCAAGGCACTGTCCAACCAGAAGTACACCGACCTCGCCAGGCGCTACGGCGCGGACAAGGTCGGCCTGCTCACCGGTGACAACAGCGTCAACCCCGAGGCGCCGGTGGTCGTGATGACCACCGAGGTGCTGCGCAACATGCTGTACGCGGGCTCGCAGTCGCTGCTCGGCCTCGGCCATGTGGTCATGGACGAGGTCCACTACCTCTCCGACCGCTTCCGCGGTGCCGTCTGGGAGGAAGTGATCATTCACCTCCCCGAGTCGGTGACCCTGGTGTCCCTGTCGGCCACCGTGTCGAACGCCGAGGAGTTCGGCGACTGGCTGGACACCGTCCGCGGCGACACCGAGGTGATCGTCTCCGAGCACCGGCCCGTGCCGCTGTGGCAGCACGTCCTGGCGGGCCGCCGGATGTACGACCTCTTCGAGGAGGAGAGCGACCACGGCGGCCGCGGCGTGACCCGGCGCGAGGTCAACCCCGATCTCGCACGCATGGCGCGGATGGAGAACCAGCGCACGTACAACCCCCGCGATCGCCGTCGCGGGAAGATGGTCCGCGAGGCGGACCGTGAGCGTGAGCGGCGCCAGCGCACCCGGATCTGGACGCCGGGACGGCCCGAGGTCATCGAGCGGCTCGACGCGGAAGGGCTGCTGCCCGCGATCACCTTCATCTTCAGCCGGGCGGGCTGCGAAGCCGCCGTACAGCAGTGCATGTACGCGGGACTGCGGCTCAACGCCGAGGAGGCGCGGCTCAAGGTGCGCGAGATCGTCGAGGAGCGGACCGCCGCCATCCCCGGCGAGGACCTGCATGTCCTGGGTTACTACGAGTGGTTGGAAGGTCTGGAGCGGGGCATCGCCGCGCACCACGCCGGCATGCTGCCGACCTTCAAGGAGGTCGTCGAGGAGCTTTTCGTCCGCGGTCTGGTCAAGGCCGTCTTCGCCACCGAGACACTGGCGCTCGGCATCAACATGCCTGCCCGCTCGGTGGTGTTGGAGAAGCTCGTCAAGTGGAACGGCGAGCAGCACGCCGACATCACCCCCGGTGAGTACACCCAGCTCACCGGCCGGGCCGGACGGCGCGGCATCGATGTCGAGGGCCATGCGGTGGTGCTGTGGCAGCGGGCAATGGACCCGGCCGCGCTCGCCGGTCTCGCCGGCACGCGAACGTATCCCCTGCGCTCCAGCTTCAAGCCCTCGTACAACATGGCCGTCAATCTGGTGCAGCAGTTCGGACGCCACCGCTCGCGCGAGCTGCTCGAGACCTCGTTCGCGCAGTTCCAGGCGGACAAGTCGGTCGTCGGCATAAGTCGCCAGGTGCAGAAGAACGAAGAGGGACTCGAGGGCTACCGCGAGGGTATGACCTGCCACTTGGGAGACTTCGAGGAGTACGCACGGCTGCGCCGTGAGCTCAAGGACCGCGAGACGGAACTGGCCAGGCAGGGCGTCGCACAGCGGCGGGCCGCCGCCGCATCCTCGCTGGAGAAGCTGAAGCCCGGCGATGTCATCCATGTCCCGACGGGCAAGTTCGCGGGTCTCGCGCTGGTGCTCGACCCGGGCATTCCGGCCGGACGCAGCAACGGACACCGCGGCTTCGAGCAGCACGACGGCCCGCGGCCGCTGGTCCTGACCGCCGAGCGGCAGGTCAAGCGGCTGGCATCGATGGACTTCCCGGTGCCGGTCGAGGCGCTGGAGCGGATGCGGATCCCGAAGTCATTCAACCCGCGCTCGCCCCAGTCACGGCGCGATCTGGCGTCCGCGCTGCGGACGAAGGCCGGCCACATCGTGCCCGAGCGGCACCGCAAGCAGCGGGCCGAGGCCGCCGACGACCGCGAGATCGCCCGGCTCCGTGCCGAGCTGCGCGCGCACCCCTGCCACGGCTGCGCCGAGCGCGAGGACCATGCGCGGTGGGCGGAGCGGTACCACAGGCTGCAGCGCGACACCCGGCAGCTGGAGCGGCGCATCGAGGGGCGTACGAACACCATCGCCCGCACCTTCGACAGGATCGTGGCGCTGCTGACCGAACTGGACTATCTGCGCGGGAACGAGGTCACCGAGCACGGCAGGCGACTCGCGCGGCTCTACGGCGAGCTGGATCTGCTGGCGAGCGAATGCCTGCGCGACGGCGTGTGGGAGGGGCTCAACCCGGCCGAACTGGCCGCGTGCGTCTCGGCGTTGGTGTACGAGGCGCGGCAGTCCGACGACGCGGTCGCGCCCAAGGTCCCGGCGGGAAAGGCGAAGGCCGCACTCGGCGAGATGATCCGTATCTGGGGCCGGCTCGACGCCCTGGAGGAAGAGTTCAAGATCAATCAGGCGGAGGGTGTCGGAGAGCGCGAACCCGATCTCGGCTTCGCCTGGGCCGCGTACCAGTGGGCGTCCGACCGGAGCCTTGACGAGGTGCTGCGCGAGGCGGAGATGCCTGCCGGCGACTTCGTCCGCTGGTCCAAGCAGGTCATCGACGTCCTCGGCCAGATCGCCGCGGCGGCGCCGCGGGAGGGCAGCACGGTCGGGAAGAACGCACGCAAGGCGGTCGACGCGCTGTTGCGGGGTGTTGTGGCGTACAGCTCGGTCGGCTGACCGTCAGCCGTCGCACTGCCCCGTCCACCGCCTGTAGGCGGTGGACGGGGCCGAGACGATCGGCCGGCTCCGGGAGGTCAGCTCCAGAACCTGTCTTCCTCGTCGATGTCCTCGGTGCACTGGTCGATGTCAGTGATCTTGCCGCCGACGATGGTGAAGAAGAGTCCCTGGCGGACCTCGATGCCGAGATCGCCGCGGTCGGCCCGGGTCGTATGGAAGGACATGACATGCCCGCGCCCGTCGGCGAGCACCGCTTCGAGCTCGATCAGCATCGTGCCGACGGTCTCCTCGCCGAGGCGGCGATAGAGGTCGAGAACGGCGTCGCGGCCCTTGTGGTGTCCGGACAGCGGGTTGTTTCCCGGAATGTGGTGGACGACATCCGCGGTCATCAAGGAGCCGAGTGCCTCCATGTCACCCAGCCCGAACGCTGCGTAACCCCGGCGTACCAGGGCGCAGTCCGGGTGTTCAGCCATAGCGATTCCCACCTTTCGTCCCAATAACCTCCGCTTTTTTCCATCATCCGTCGGGTTCGGATGGCTGTCCACGCAGCTCCGCGACGGCGAGAAGGCGCCGCGAGCCCTGGTCAACTGTTTCTGAACGCCCGCCAGCCGCCGTACTCCGTGATGTCCAGGGCGTCGTCGAGAGCGGCGGGTTCGCAGAGAAATCCGGGGGCGGCGGTGCCGTCGGCCAGTTCCACGCGGCCAATGGCCATGGGGCGGGGGAGGGTGGCGGTGAGTGTGCCGAGGCCCTCCGGAGGCAACTCCCAGATCTCGGCCTCGATCTTCTGGCCGCCGGTTTCCACATGGACAAGGCCTGGCTTGGGCGGGTCGGTGCGCAGGGCGAAGAGCCGGTAGGCGGGGGCTGTGGTGGTGGTACGGATCAACCGCGCGCCGAGGGCGAGGAGTTGGGGATTGAGGGGCTGGCCGCTGAGATGGGCCCCGACGACGGCGAGGCGAGCGCGCGGGGTGAGGTGCCCGGCGATCCTGGCGAGTCGGTCGTCCGTGCCGGCCGGGCCGATCAGCATGACACCGAAGGGGCGGCCGTCCACTTCACCTGCGGGGACGGCGACCGCGGCGAGGTCGAAGAGATTGGTGGAGTTGGTGAACCGGCCGAGCCGGGCGTTGGCGCCGAACGGGTCGGCGGCGACGTCGGCGAGGGTGGGGTGGCCCGGGGTGGTGGGCAGGAGGAGCGCGTCCGCTTCGGCGAGGGCGGTCGTGGCGCGCGAGCGGAGGGCGGCGAGCCGGGCCTGGTCGGCGAAGAGCCGATGGGCGGGGATGTCGCGGGCGCCACGGATGATGGCGGCGACGGTGGGGTCGAGGTCGATCATGGCTTTATCGACAAAGGTGCCGACGGCTGTGTAGCGCTCGGCGACGAATGCGCCGTCGTAGAGGAGCGCGGCTGCCTCGGTGAAAGGCGTGAGGTCGATGGGGCTGAGGCGGGCGCCGACGGCCGCGAGGCGGTCCGCTGCCGCTTCGTACGCCTCGGCCCAGCCGTCGTCCATGGCCCCGAGCTGCGCCGCCGAGGGCACGGCGACCCGCCAGGGGCCGGGGGTGCGGTGCGGGGCCGCGCGACCGGGCGGCGTGGCGAGGACGGCGAGGGCGAGCTCGGCCTCGGGGAGCGTTCGGGCGAAAACGCTGACGCAGTCGAGGCTCGCGCAGGCGGGGACGACGCCGTCCGTGGGGACGAGGCCGCGGGTGGGCTTGATGCCGACGATTCCGTTGAAGGCGGCGGGGACCCGGCCCGAACCGGCGGTGTCCGTGCCGAGCGCGAGGTCGGCGATGCCGAGGGCGACGGCGACGGCGGATCCGGAGCTGGATCCGCCGGCGATCCTCGCCGGGTCGTGGGCGCTGCGTACCGCGCCGTACGGGGAGCGGGTGCCGACGAGGCCGGTGGCGAACTGATCCATGTTGGTACTGCCGAGCACGACGGCACCGGCGGCTCTGAGCCGCGCGACGGAGGGGGCGTCGGCGGCCGGGTTGTAGGAGTAGGAAGGGCAGGCGGCGGTGGTGGGGAGGCCGTCGACGTCAATGTTGCCCTTGACGGCCACGGTGCGGCCGGCGAGGGGGAGTTGCTCACCGGCGTCGACGCGCGCGTCGATGGCACGGGCATCCGATTCGGTGTCCGCGCGGGGGCGGAGGGTGATCCAGATGTCGGGCCGGTGAGCCCGGTCGATGCGGTCGTATGCGTCCCGCACGCGGGCGAGGGCGGTAGGGGGCATGTGTGGCGGCTCCTTGGGCTGCGGTGATGGTGGTCGGGGTGCGGGGTGCGGGGCGTGGAGTTCCCCCACCCCGCCCCTTCCCGGAACTGTGGGCGGTGCCCCCAGGCACCCTGGGGGGAGGGGTTCGTGGGGGCTGACGCCCCCACGTCCCCGGAGCGGCAGCTTCGCGCCAGAAGTCGGGGCTGATGCCCACGCCCCCGGTGCGGGCACCCGAGGGGCCCCCGGCCCTTGCCCCCTGGCAGGGGGACGCGCAGGGGTCGTGTCCGGGACGTAAAGCGTCGCAACTCGCGCGAAGCGCGGTGAGGAAAGCAGTCCCGGACACGAGCCCCGGAGCGGACCCCGGACGGCCACCCGCCCAAGACCGGACACGCCCAAGCACCCACAACCCGCACCCCGCAAGGCACCCGCACCCTGCAAGGCACCCGCACCCTGCAAGGCACCCGCACCCTGCAAGGCACCCGCACCCCCAGGCACGCGCCCCCGCACCCGAGCCCCGCACCCGAGCCCCGCACCCCCCATCTCATTCCCCCACCGGCGTCAGGATCAGCAGCGGAGTGCCCGCCTCCACCTGGGTGCCGGGGGTGACCAGGAAGCGGGTGATCCGGCCCGCCGACGGGGCGTGGACGCGGGATTCCATCTTCATCGCCTCCAGGGTGAGCAGCGGCTGGCCCGCCGACACCTCCGTGCCCGGCTCGGCATTCAGCTGCCAGACCGAGGCTGCGAATTCGGCCTCCACCACCCGGCCGCCCGGCGGGACGTCCAGTTCCGGGACGGCAGCCGGCGCCGGCCCCGCCGCCGTCGCCGAGTCCGCGCGGGCGAACTCGCCAGCCGCCTCCCACGCGTCGCGCTCCGCCCCGAACGCCCTCGACTGGCGGGCCCGGAAGGCCGCGATCGACTCCGCGTTCTCGTCGAGGAATCGCCGGTACTCGGCCAGCGAGAACGTTCCCTCCTCGATACGGGGCGTGAAACGGCCCGCCGCCATGTCCGCGCGGAGTTCGAGGAGTTCGTCCGCGTCGACCGCGTACCACTTGATCCGGTCGAAGAAGCGCAGCAGCCACGGCTGTTCCTGCCAGCGCGACCACACCTGAGTCGTACGGCCCACGAACTGATAGCCGCCCGGCCCCTCCATGCCGTAGACGCACAGATACGCGCCGCCGATTCCGACCGAGTTCTCCGCCGTCCAGGTCCGGGCCGGGTTGTACTTCGTGGTGACCAGCCGGTGGCGCGGGTCCAGCGGCGTGGCGACCGGCGCCCCCAAGTAGACGTCGCCCAGGCCGAGTACGAGATATTCCGCGTCGAAGACCGTGCGGTGGACGTCGTCCACCGAATCGAGGCCGTTGACGCGGCGGATGAACTCGATGTTCCACGGGCACCATGGCGCGTCGTCACGTACCCCGGCCGTATAGCGGGCGATCGCCTCCCGTGTCGCCGGGTCGTCCCAGGACAGGGGGAGGTGGACAGTCCGCGACGGCACCACCAGGGCGTCCGCGGGCGGGAGTTCGGACTCGAGGCGGGTCAGGACCGAGAGGAGGGCCGCCTGGGAGAGGGTCTCGGGGTCGATCTGGATCTGGAGCGAGCGGATGCCCGGCGTCAGATCCACGACGCCAGGCAGCCCCTCCGCCGCCACCGCCTCGGCCAGCGCGTGAACCCGCATCCGCAGCGCGAGATCCAGCTGCATCTCCCCGTACTCGACCAGCAGATTGTCGTCCCCGCTGCGGCGGTAGGTGACCGACTCGCCCTGCCCGAGGATCCCGCCGTCGACGATGGCCTCGCGCTCCTCGCCCTCGACCGTCACGGGGACGAACCTGACCGTGTCACCCGGCCGCAGCTGGCCCAGTTTCCAGCGCTCGGCCTTCAGAATCGTCGCCGGGCAGACGAAGCCGCCGAGCGAGGGGCCGTCCGGGCCCAGCAGCACGGGCATGTCTCCCGTGTAGTCGACCGCGCCGACCGAGTACGGCGTGTCGTGGATGTTGGACGGGTGCAGTCCTGCCTCTCCGCCGTCCGTCCGCGCCCACCGCGGCTTCGGGCCGATCAGCCGTACGCCCGTGCGCGCGGAGTTGAAGTGGACCTTCCACCCGGCGGCGTAGAAGTCATGGATGTCCTCCTCGGTGAAGAACTCCGGTGCGGCGTGTGGGCCTTCGGTCACCGCGATGTGCCAGATGTTCGGGTAAGCGGGGCGGTCGGCGTGCGGGACGGGCGTGCCGAACGCCGCCGCCGTGCCGCCGTGGAGCACATCGCCCGTACGCAGCGCCCGGCCGCCGTGGCCGCCGAACCGGCCCAGCGTGAACGTGGCCGCGCTGCCCAGGAAGTCCGGTACGTCCAGACCGCCCGCGAACAGGATGCAGGTGCGCAGGCCGTGGCCGTCGGGGGTGCCGACGGCCAGCGAGGAACCCGCGGGGACGGTGAACGGCTCCCACTGGCGGACCGGTGCGCCGTCGACCGTCACCGGCGCGGGCGCGCCCGCGACGCAGACCGTCGTCGCGTGCGTGAACCGCAGCGTCGGGCCCTGCAGCGTGCACTCCAGTCCTGGCGCGCCCTCGTCGTTGCCGAGCGCACGGTTGCCGAGGCGGAACGAGCGATCGTCCATCGGCCCCGACGGCGGCACGCCGACCTGCCAGTAACCGGTGCGACCCGGCCAGTCCTGGACGGTGGTGAGGGTTCCCGGTGTCATGACTTCGATACGCGGCGTCGGGTCGCTGATGGTCGCCAGCGTCGCGGTGGTGTGTGCGGCGGCCCTTACGGAGGCGTCGGCGAGCGCGGCCCGCACCAGGCCCAGATTGGTCTCGATGCCGTCGACGCGGGTCGCGGCGAGCGCGGAGTCCAGCCGGTCGAAGGCTTCGGCACGATCGGCGCCGTACGCCACGACTTTCGCCAGCATCGGGTCGTACGCCGTCGTCACCTCCGTCCCTGTCTCGACCCAGGAGTCGACACGTACGTCCGTGGGGAAGGACACCCGGGTCAGCAGGCCGGCGCCGGGGCGGTGGTCGCGGCTCGGGTCCTCGGCGTACACGCGGGCCTCGACGGCGTGCCCGCGCGGTTCGCCGGGCTCGCGCACGACGGCGGTCTCGCCCTGCGCGAGCCGCAGCATCCACTCGACGAGATCGACGCCATAGATCTCCTCGGTCACCGGATGCTCCACCTGAAGGCGGGTGTTGACCTCCAGGAAGTAGGCCTCCTCGCGGGCCGCGTCGTACACGAACTCGACCGTGCCGGCCGAGCGGTAACCGACGCTTGCGCACAGCTCCCGTGCCGAGGAGGTCAGTCGTCGGCGTACGGCAGCGGGCAGGCCGGGCGCCGGGGCCTCCTCCAGCACCTTCTGATTGCGGCGCTGGAGCGAGCAGTCGCGGTCGCCGAAGGTGATCACCCGGCCCTCGCCGTCGCCGAATACCTGCACCTCGACATGGCGGGCGTGCTCGACCAGGCGCTCCAGGAAGACGCCGGCCGAGGAGAAGGAGGCCGCGGCGACGCGCTGCACCCGCTCCCACGCGTCGGCCAGGCCCTCGGCGTCGTGCACGGCCCGCATGCCGATGCCGCCACCGCCGCCCGTCGCCTTGAGCATCACCGGGTAGCCGATGCGGTCTGCCGCCGCCAGCGCGGTGGACAGGTCGGGCAGCAGTCCGGTGCCGGGGGCGAGTGGCACGCCCGCGGCCTCGGCGGCCGCCCGCGCGGTGTGCTTCGCGCCGAAAAGTTCCAGCTGCCCGGGGGTCGGCCCGGCGAAGACGAGTCCGGCGTCCTCGCAGCGGCGCGCGAAGTCCGCGTCCTCGGAGAGGAAACCGTAGCCGGGGTGGATGGCGCCCGCGCCCGTGTCCTTCGCGGCCTTGAGTACGAGATCGGCGTCGAGGTACGACTCCTTGGCGGGCGCGGGGCCGAGCCGTACCGCCTCGTCGGCGAGCCGGACATGGGGTGCGGCGCGGTCGGGGTCGGAGAACACGGCGACCGTACGCAGCCCGAGGCGGCGGGCGGTGCGGATGATGCGGACGGCGATCTCGCCCCGGTTGGCGACCAGCAGTGTGCCGAACGCGGTCATACGGCGGCCTCGCTGATCGTCATCTCGACTGCGGTCGGCTCGAAGCCGTTGCACGGGTTGTTGATCTGAGGGCAGTTGGAGACGAGGACCAGGACATCGGTCTCGGCGCGCAGGGTGACGCGCAGACCCGGCGAGGAGATGCCGTCGACGATGCCGAGCGTGCCGTCCTTCTCGACCGGGACGTTCATGTACCAGTTGATGTTGGAGACCAGATCGCGCTTGCCGAGGCCGTAACGCGCGCCCTCCGCGAGGAAGTTGTCGACGCAGGCGTGCTGCGACCAGGTGTGGTGGCCGTAGCGCAGGGTGTTGGACTCCTTGGAGCAGGCGCCGCCGACTGTGTCGTGCCGTCCGCAGGTGTCCTCGGTGACGGTCATCAGCGGGGTGTGCTCGTTCGACAACAGCACGCTCCCGGTGGTGAGGAAGATGTTCCCCTGGGCGTGGACGGTATCGGCGGCGCTGTAACGGACGGTGGTGTCCTGGGCGTCGTACAACAGGAAGTCGACGGCCTGATTGCCGTGCAGATCGGTGATGGTCAGCTGTTTGCCGGCGCGGACGACGGCGGACCAGGCGGCGCGAGCGGGTACGACGGTGGTCGCGCTCATGCGAGTCCCCTCGAGGCAAGGAAATCAATGGTGTTGGCGAAGGCGCGGCGTCCCTCCGGTGTGGCCTCCCACAGCGGATCGCCGGGCGCGGTGGGCGCGGCGCGCCAGGCCAGCACCTCCAGCGCCGTGCTGGTGTACTCGGGGCGCGGGTCCAGTGGATGCGGGACGTTCGCGATCAGCACGGTCACGTCCTGCTCGGCGCGGAGCGTCACGGAGGCTCCGGGGCCGGCCGAGCCGGTGAAGTCGAGGGCGCCGTCGTCCCGTACCTCCACGCCCTGGAAGAAGGAGAGCGAAGGCGGCAGATCGCGCGGCTCCAGGCCGTTCTTGAGCGCGGCGAGCTTCAGGAGCTCGCGGCCCGCGGGGGACGCGGAATGGGGTGCGCCGTCCCCGTACCGCTCTGTGTTGCGTACGAGCGTGGAGGTGCCGCACAGGGCGTCGTGCCGGCCCGTTGTGTCCGCGACAAGCGTGGCGAGTACGCGGCCCTGGTCGGAGAGGAGCAGCTGCCCGGCGCGGAGGTAGGCGTTCCACTGGACCTTGACGGTGTCGGCCGTGTTGAGACGCTCCCACGGTCGTCCGTCCACGAAGAGCAGCACGTGCGCGCAGGCGTCCCCGTGCGGGTCCGTGAGCCGCAGCTCGGTGCCGCGGGCGAACACCCGGTGGGTGTAGTTGCCGCCCGCCACGGTCTCGGCCCACACCAGATGCCCGGCCTCGCGGGGCGGGGCGGGCCAGTCGGTCGCGGGCACGACCGGCATGGCCTCGGCGCGGGCGCCGTCCTGTGCGCGGGCGTGGTCGCGGGCCCCGTATGTCGTCGCGGTCGCCATGGCGGCGGACCTCCTCCGGCTCGGCGGTCATTTCTGTCGCGCGACAGAAATTAGGCGCAGGGGGAGTCGGGGTCATTGCCTGTCCGTTGCCCGGCGGTTACGGAACGCTCACCGGGATCTTGGTCGAAGGGATGTGCGGTCGGTGATCGGGGGGTGTGCGACGATCGGCTGCATGGGCACCACCACAGGACGACGGGTCGGGCGGCCGCGCGCGGAGCAGCGGCCGGACCGCGGGCTGTCCGCCCGAGACGAACTGCTGGCCGCGGCGGCCGAGTTGTTCACGACGCACGGCTACGCGGCGACCACGACGCGAGTGGTCGCGGAGAGCGCGGGGATGCGCCAGGCGACGATGTACCACTACTTCGGGGGCAAGGAGGACCTGCTCGCGGAGCTCCTCGAGTCGACGGTGACACCGTCACTGATCCTGGCACGTGAACTGCTCGCGGACGACGGGCGCCCGGCGGAGAAGCGCCTGTGGGAGCTGTGCCGCTCGGACGTGGAGCTGCTGTGCGGCGGACCGCACAACCTGGGCGCGCTGTATCTGCTGCCGGAGGTGCGGAGCGAGCGATTCGCGGGCTTCCACCGGGTACGGGAGGATTTGAAGGACGCCTACGGTCAGCTGCTGGGGGCGACGGCGGCGGGGGCCGAGCTGGACAAGGACGAGCTGCAGCTCCGTACGGACCTGGTGTTCGGGCTGATCGAGGGCGTGATCCTGGTGCACAGGTCGGATCCGCGTCGTGCCGTGGGGGTGTTCGCGGAGGCGACGGCGGATGCGGCACTGCGGATCACCGGGGCGTGAGGTCGGGCGCGGGCCTGTGTTCAAACACCCCGCTCAGCTCTGTGAGCCGACTGTGCGCTCCCCGCAGTCGGTAGCGGCTCGTCCCGGTGCTCTCGGGCGGCGCGTCACGACTCCGAGCCGTTCCCGGCCTCGCGGCCCCACCCGCCGGCATCCAGCACGCCGCATCCGCCCCCGCGCGGGGCCGGCTGTAGCCTGCGGTCATGACCAACTGGCTGCCGGACTTCGAGCCGCTACCCGATCCCGAGGCTCTCATCGCCCCGGAGATCACCGAGACCGAGTGCAGACAGTGCGGTACTCGCGTGTCCGGTCTCGACGGGCGCTATGCATGCGGAGTGTGTGGCTGGGTCAACGACCACACGGAGGGGCACCGGCCGCTTCCGCTGGCCGAGGACGACGCCGATTTTCCGCGCAGGAAGCGGATCGGGACCGGCGCGGCCTGAGGCGCGCGCCGGGCCGGCAGCCCCGCAGCGGGCCGGCCTCCGCACCGGATTCGCCCTGAGCGCCGCTCACATGCGAGCCATCGCTCGAGCATCGAGGCCGTCCGGATGCGGTTCGGTCATTCGAAGCCGAGTATCACGCACGACAAGGACCCCGGGCCCCGGCCGACCGTCAAGGACACTACGGCGGACGCGGCACGAGTCGGCTAGGGGCGCGCCGCCGCAGGTGCCACTTCCGGTGCCGATTGCCCCCGTTGTGCCCTCATAGCCCTCCAGAGAGCGCCGAGCCCCACTGTGACCAGCAGGAACAGCGCCGTGAACCACTGGAAGTACCAGTGCCCGCCCGACGGGTCGTACACCGCCGCCCGCGGCCAGGCCAGGTTCACCGTCATGAACAGGCCGTACGCCAGCGCCACGATGTTCACCGGCAGGCCCCAGCGGCCGAGTGAGAACAGCGGGCGGCCCGACTCGTCCACCTCGTCGGCCCCCGGACCAGGGGACCATTCGCCGCGCAGCCTGCGTACCAGCATCGGGCCCGTCACCATCGCGTAGGCCAGATACAGCATGGCGATGCAGGTCGTGCCGATGGCGAGGAAGGCCTCCGGCGAGACCAGGTTGAGCAGGACCAGCGCCGCTGCCGCCGCGCCGACGACCAGGGCGGGGACGGCGGGCATTCCGGTGCGCGCGGAGACCTTCGCGAGGCGGGCCGAGAAGGGCAGCACACCGTCGCGCGCCATGGAGAAGAGCATCCGGGAGCCCGCCGTCTGGATGGCCAGCGTGGCCACCGCGATGGCGATCACCACATCGATGAGCAAGGCCTTGCCCACGCCGTCGCCGAGGCTGCTCGTGAGGACGTAGGAGAGTCCCTCGGTCGCGAGGCGCCCGTCGGTCAGACTCGGCGCGGCGAGCACCCCGCCGAGCAGCAGCAGTCCGCCGAGGACACCGGCGGAGGCGAGCGCGAGAAGGATCGTGCGCGGGGCGGTACTGCGGGGGCTGCGCGTCTCCTCGCTGAGTTCGCCGGCGCTGTCGAAGCCGATGAGGACGTACGCCGCGGTGAAGGAGCCGACAAGAAGCGCGCCGATCGCTCCGCCCTGGCCGCCGGTGTGCAGGGTGACGCCCGCGCCGCGCTCGGAATGGGTCAGGAGCAGCACCACGATCAGCACCGCCCCGATGATCTCCGCGGTCACACCGATGCGGTTGACGGCGGACATGACGCGGTTGTCGAGGAGGTTGACGGCGGTGGTCAGGGCGAGGAGTACGACCGCCAGCAGCGCGGCGTTCGCGGCGCCCGACGGCGTCACGGGCGACGGGTCGCCGCCGAACAGCTGGAAGCCGGACCAGATCGCGGGGAGCACGACCTGGAGTGCCAGGGCTGCTGCGGCGACCACGACGATCTGGCCGATGACCATGATCCAGCCCGCGAACCAGCCGAAGGACGGAGTGCTGAGCCGCGTCGACCACTGGTAGATGGCGCCCGACAGCGGGTAGCGGGCGGCGAGTTCGGCGAAGCAGGCCGCGACCAGCAACTGCCCGGCCAGCACAGCGGGCCAGGTCCAGAAGAAGGCCGCGCCGCCGAAGGAGAAGCCGAACGCGAAGAACTGGAAGACCGTGGTGAGGACGGAGATAAAGGAGAACCCGGCGGCGAAGGAGGCGTACCGCCCCATGCTGCGATGCAGCTCCTGCCGGTAGCCGAAGCCGGCCAGTGCGGCCGCGTCGCCGCCCCGGCCGTTCTCCGGAGGGTCGGGCCGTACGTCGGTGGGTGCGGTCGTGGTCATGGCAGCCCCTGTCGCTCATTCCGGTTGTTATTCCGGTCAGGTGACAGAAATTAGGGAGAGGCTGTTTCGCCGGTGTCACGTGTCCATGTCCGTACGGGGCCCAAGTCCTCACGCCGTACTCCGCATGCCGTCCGCCCGAACTCCCCGTGCGCCGTCCGCCGAAAGATCTCTCCGCCGACCAATCCAACGCCCCCACCGCGCCGAATGACCGGTGGAGGGCGGTGCCGGAGCCGGCCCGGAGGGAGCGGGAATGACAGCG
Organism: Streptomyces sp. NBC_01750; assembly: GCF_035918095.1. NCBI lineage: Bacteria > Bacillati > Actinomycetota > Actinomycetes > Kitasatosporales > Streptomycetaceae > Streptomyces > Streptomyces sp. NBC_01750. The sequence continues at coordinate 1,766,785 of NZ_CP109137.1, read as the reverse complement.
GAACGGCGGCGTACGGCCGTGGTCGGCGGCGGAGTCGCGGGGCTGACCGCCGCGTACGTACTGCAGCGCTCTCACACGGTGTCGCTGTACGAGGCGGACGACCGGCTCGGCGGGCATGCCCACACCCACGACGTCCCGTCCTCCGACGGGCGCGTACACCGCGTCGACTCCGGATTCATCGTCCACAACGAGCGCACCTATCCGCATCTGCTGCGTCTCTTCGCCGAACTCGGCGTGGTCACACAGGAGTCGGAGATGAGCATGTCGGTACGGTGCGAGGGCTGCGGACTCGAGTACGCGGGGGCCCGCGGCCTCTCCGGACTCCTGGCCCAGCCCCGCAACGCCCTGCGCGGCCGCTACCTGCGGATGCTCACCGAGGTCCCGGCCTTCCACCGCCGGGCCCGCCGACTGCTGGAGAACAGCGGCGACGAGCACCTGACGCTGGGGGAGTTCATCGCGGACGACGGCTTCTCCCCGTACTTCACCTCGCACTTCATGACACCGCTCGTCTCCGCCGTCTGGTCCTGCGACGGCGCCACCGCCCTGCGCCACCCCGCCCGCCATCTCTTCCGCTTCCTCGAGCACCACGGACTGCTGACGATCACCGGCTCGCCGGTATGGCGGACGGTCACCGGTGGCTCGCGCGCGTACGTCGAACGGATCGGCAAGGAGCTCGCCGCCGTGCACACCGCAACCCCCGGTCCGCGCGCTGCGCCGCCACGCGGACGGCGTCGAGATCACCGCCGAGGACGGCAGCGTGCGGGAGTTCGACTCCGTGGTCGTCGCCGTCCACCCCGACCAGGCACTGCGGCTGCTCGCCGACCCGACCGAGCAGGAGCGCCGGGTCCTCGGCGCGTTCCGCTACTCCCGGAACTCCACCCTGCTGCACACCGACACTTCCGTACTGCCGCGTACCAGGGGCGCACGGGCCTCCTGGAACTCTTCGATGCCCTCCTGCGAAACGGGTGCCGAACGGGTGCGGGTCAGCTACGACATGAACCGCCTCCAGCGGCTCGACGCCCCCGAGACCTTTGTGGTGACACTCAACGACTCCGACCGGGTCGACGCCGAACGGGTGCTCGCACGCATGCAGTACGAACACCCCCTCTTCACCCCGGAGTCGGTGGCCGCACAGGGGCGGCTGCCGCTGCTCAGCGGACCGGTGACGGCGTACGCGGGGGCGTACCACGGCTGGGGCTTCCACGAGGACGGCTGCGGCTCGGGCGTCGAGGCGGCCTTGGCGCTGAGGGTGTCCTGGTGAGCGCCCGACCCGCCCTGTACAGCTGCACGGTCACCCATGTGCGGACGGCGTCCTGCCGGTACGCCCTGCGCCACCGCACCTACATGTGGCTGACCGACCCCGATGAACCGCCGCGCCTGCCCCCGCTGCTCCGGCCGCTGGCCCGCTTCGACGCACGTGATCACTTCGGCGGTACCCAGCCGACGATCCGCGCCGGGCTCGAGCAGTACCTCGCCGCGCGGGACGTGCACCTGGACGGCGGCCGGGTGGTGATGCTCGCCCACGCGCGCGTGTTCGGCCATGTCTTCAACCCGCTGACCCTCTACTGGTGCCGGAGCCGCGACGGCAGCCTGCTCTGTGTCGTCGCCGAGGTGCACAACACCTACGGCGAACGGCACTGCTATCTGCTGCGCCCCGACGACGCCCACCGGGCCACGGTGGACAAGGCGTTCTACGTCTCACCCTTCTTCCCGGTGGACGGCGCCTACCGGATGCGGCTGCCAGAACCGGGCTCCCGGCTGGATCTGACGGTGCAGCTGGAACGGTCCGGAGCCCGCCCCTTCACCGCCACCGTACGAGGGGAGCGCCGACCGGCGACGGCGCGCGCCCTGCTCCGCGCCGCCCTGCGCAACCCCCTCTCCACCCTGGCCGTATCCGCCGGCATCCGGTTCCACGGCATCCGCCTGCTTCTGCGCGGACTGCCCGTACAACCCCGTCCCCGCCATGTGTCCCAGGAGGGTGTGAAGTGAGCGTGACCATGTCCCCGGCACCATCGAGAGTCGCGTCGGTCGACGCGCGGAGCTGGCCCGATGTGGCCCGGCTGCCCCGGACCTCCCGGCTGCGTACCGCGGCCGCCGAACGGCTCGTCCTGCGCGCCCTCGGCAGGCTGCCGCTGCGGGTCCGCCTCGCGGGCGGTGAGCCGATCGGCCTGGGCGGGCCCTTCATGGAGGTGCACGACCCGCAGGCCTTCTTCCGCCGTATCGGCGCGGGCGGACTCATCGGCTTCGGCGAGTCGTACATGGCGGGCGAATGGGAGGCCCGTGACCTCGTCGGCGTACTGACCGTCCTCGCCGAGCACGTGGCGACGCTGATCCCCGAGCCGCTCCAGCGGCTGCGCGGAGCCTGGGCGCCCACGGGGCCGGGCGAGCACCGCAACACCTCCGAGGGCTCCCGCGCCAACATCAGCCACCACTACGTCCTGTCGAACGAACTCTTCGCGCTCTTCCTCGACCGGACCATGTCGTACTCCTCCGCTCTCTTCCGCGGTTTCCCCGCCGAACAGAATCTGCTGCCCGCCGCTCAGCACCGCAAGATCGACCGGCTGCTCGACCTGGCACAGGTCGGATCCGGCACCCAGCTGCTGGAAATCGGCACTGGCTGGGGCGAGTTGGCGATCCGGGCGGCACAGCGCGGCGCCCGCGTGCTGACCGTGACCCTCTCGGGCGAGCAGCAGGAGCTGGCACGGCGACGCGTCCACGAGGCGGGACTGGCGGACCGGGTGACGGTCCTGCTGCGTGACTACCGCAAGGTGCTCGGCCACTACGACGCGATCGTCAGTGTGGAGATGGTCGAGGCAGTCGGCGAGGAGTTCTGGCCGGAGTACTTCATGACGCTGGACCGGCTGCTCGCGCCCGGCGGGCGAATCGCGCTTCAGTCGATCACCATGCCGCACGAGCGGCTGCTGGCCTCCCGCACCACCTTCACCTGGATCCAGAAGTACATCTTCCCGGGCGGGCTGCTGCCCTCGACCGAGGCGATCGAGCAGGTCGTCACCGGCTGCACCGGACTGCGGGTGGCCGCGCGGGACGGCTTCGGTCCGCACTACGCCGAGACACTGCGGCTGTGGCGCGAGCGCTTCGCCGAACGAGCCGCCGCCGTCGGCGCCCTCGGTTTCGACGAGACCTTCCGCCGGATGTGGACCTTCTATCTCGCCTACTCCGAGGCGGGCTTCCGCTCCGGCTATCTGGATGTGCAGCACATGCTGCTGACGAAGGAGGAGACGGCATGAGGCCCCGGTGAACGGCTTTCCGTGGACGGCGTTCGCGCACGGCCTCGGCTTTGCCGCGGCCGTCGCTCTCGCCGTCATGCTCGTCACTTTCGCCGTCGCCCTGCGGGCCGGCGTGCACCGCGTCGTCGATGTGGCGTGGGGCATCGGCTTCACGGCCGTGGCCCTCGTCTCGTACGCGCTCTCCGCGGGGCACGGGGACGACGGGCGGCGGCTCCTGGTGACCGCGCTGACGGCCGTATGGGGTGTGCGACTGGCCGTGTACATCGCCCTGCGCGGGCGTGGACACGGCGAGGACCCGCGGTACGAGGCGATGCTCGCCAGGGCGGGCGGCAACCGCCACCTCTACGCCCTGCGCATCGTCTATCTGCTGCAGGGTGCGCTGGTATGGCTGGTCTCACTGCCCGTCCAGGCCGCGCAGTACACCCCCGGGCCGGTCACCGCGATCGGCCGGCTGGGCTGCGCGGTATGGCTGGCCGGGGTGTTCTTCGAGGCGGTCGGGGACTGGCAGCTCGCCCGCTTCAAGTCCGATCCGGCGAACAAGGGCCGGATCATGGACCGCGGTCTGTGGAGCTGGACCCGGCACCCCAACTACTTCGGCGACTTCTGCGTCTGGTGGGGTCTCTTCCTGATCGTGTGCGACGACTGGGCGGTCACGGCGGCGACGGTTGTGAGCCCGCTGGTGATGAGTCGGCTGCTGATCAAAGGGAGCGGAAAGCCCATCCTGGAACGGCAGCTGGGGCGACGCCCCGGCTTTGCCGAGTACGCCGCCCGTACGAGTGGTTTCTTCCCGCGCCCGCCGAAGAAGGCCTGAAGCCCGGGGACCCCGGGGCGCGGGTCCCACTCGGAGGGCCTCCGCTCAGTGCAGGCCGCGCGCCCGCTCGAACCGCGCCCGCCCCTCGGCCGGTTCCACCAGCGGATCGGGATAGTCGAGCCGGGCCCGGTCCAGCCCGCCGAGTTTCCACGGTTGGTGCACGGCGGGCCCGGCCAGCTGGGCGAGCTCGGGGACCCAGCGGCGTACGTAGTCGCCCTGCGGGTCGAAGCGCTTCGACTGAGCGAGCGGATTGAGGACACGGTTGGGGCGGGTGTCGGTCCCGGTGCCCGCCACCCACTGCCAGTTGAGCTGGTTGTTGGCGATGTCGCCGTCCACCAGCAGATCCAGGAAGTGGCGGGCGCCGATGCGCCAGTCCACGTACAGGGTCTTGGTGAGATAACTCGCCGCCAGCAGCCGCCCGCGGTTGTGCATCCAGCCCTCGTGCAGCAGCTGGCGCATCGCCGCGTCCACGATGGGGCAGCCGGTGCGGCCGTCCTTCCAGGCGGCGATCGCCTTCTCGTCAGTACGCCAGTGGTCGCCGCGCGTCCGGTAGTCGGCGTGGGCCGCCTCGGGCCGGGCCGCCAGGACCTGGTGGTGGAAGTCCCGCCAGGCCAGCTGCCGCACGAAGGCGTCCGCACCAGGACCGCCCTTGCGGTGTGCCCGGTGGACGAGTTCGGTGGCGGAGAGGGTGCCGAAGTGCAGATGCGGCGAGAGCCGGGAGGTGGCATCGCCCGGAAGATCGTCGTGTCGCTCCGCGTACGCCGCGATGCCCGCCTCCGTGTCGGCCAGCCAGGCGCTCAGCCGCCGACGGCCCTCCAGCTCACCGCCCTTGGCGAGGCCGGGCGACACACCGGTTACCGCGGTGCGGCGCGGCAGCGGATGGCCGGCGAGCTCGGGAACCCGCAACGACCGCGGCGCCGCCATGGCCCCGCGCAGCCCGGCCGCCTCCCACCTGCGGAAGTACGCCGAGAACACCGCGAAATGGTCGCGGCCATCAGGCGTGACCCGCCCCGGCGGCAGCGCGGTGACCACCCCGTCATGGACGTGCAGGGCACAGCGCACCGCCGCCAGCGCACTGCGCAGCTGCTCCTCCCTGCGTACGGCATAGCCGCTGACCCCGGCAGCGATATGCACTGCGCGGGCCCCGGTCTCGGCGACGACGCGGCAGACCTGCTCGGTGACATGGCCGGTACGGATCACCAGCCGCCCGCCGCGTTCGTGCAGCCCGGCATCGAGCGAGGCCAGGCAGTCGGCGAGGAAGGCGCGGCGGTTGGGCGCGTCGAAGCCCGCTTTCCGGATGCCCGGATCCAGCACGAACAGCGGTACGACCTCGTCGGCGCCGCGCAGTGCCGCTTGCAGCGCCGGCTGGTCGTGCAGCCGTAGATCGGAGGTGAAGAGCATGACCGCAACGCTCATGCGCCGTCCTTCCTCAGGCGGGGAAGCTCGTCAGGGCAAGGGGGTCGGAGGTCGGCTCGGGGGAGCCGCCCGCCGGTTCGACGGTGATGCCCATGCCCGAGGCGGTGTTCACCGGTCCGTCCATCAGGACGGCGTTGGTGGTGGTCGCGGGGTCCATGAGCCCCGCCGAACGCATCTTTCCGCCGTCGCTGAACCAGAGTTGGTAGACCTTGCCCTGCGGCGGCTTCGGCAGGCCGGCGGAGAGGAAGGCCGCCTTGTTCCTGTCGCGTGAGACGACCACCGTGCCGGTCGCCCCGTCCTTGAGTTTCACGGCGGCGACCCTCGCGTCCGGCGCGGCGAGCACCGAGGCCAGCTCCTCGGCCTGCTGCTGAGAGCGCTGCGCCAGCTCGTGTGCGTCCTGCGCCTCCTGGTGCTGCCAGACCGCCACTCCGCCGAAGGCGGCGACAGCGGCGAGACAGGCCGCCAGTGCGAAGCGGGACAGTGCCCGGCCGCGGTTGCCGCCGGGGCGGGCCCGGCGTGAGATCCGCGGCGGATCCTGGCGCTCCGCGGAGACCTGCTGCATGACCCGCTGCTTGAGCGCGGGCGGCGGCGTCACGGCCACAGCGAGCCCCAGCTTCCCCACCGTGGCGGCCAGTTCCTGTACTTCCTGCACGCAGGCCGGACACATCTGCAGATGCCGCTCGAACTCGGCACGCTCGTCGGGCGCCAGCGCGTGCAGCACATAGGCGCCGGTCAGCGTGTGCAGATCAGCGGTGGTCATGCGCTCACCCCCAGGCAGTCGCGCAGCCGGATGAGCCCGTCGCGCAGTCGTGTCTTGACCGTGCCGAGTGGCACGGAGAGCAGTTCGGCCACTTCCCGGTAGGCGAGCCCCCGGTAGTACGCGAGCGTCACCGATTGGCGCTGCAGTTCGGTCAGGCTGCGCAGACAGCGCCGTACCTGCTCGCGTTCGAGGCGGGCCTCGACCTGCTCGGTGACGTCGTCGTAGGCCGGCGTCCGTTCGAGCAGCGCCGCTCGCCGCTCCCGGTCGCTCGCGGACTGTGCCGACCGGACCCGGTCCACGGCGCGCCGGTGGGCGAGCGTGAGAATCCAGGTCATGGCCGACCCGCGGGACGGCTGGAAGCGGGCTGCCGTACGCCAGACCTCGATCAGCACCTCCTGGGTCACCTCCTCCGACTGGGCGGGGTCGCGCAACACGGCGCGCACCAGCCCGAGTACGGGTCCGCTGACACTGTCGTAGACACGGGAGAAGGCCTCCTGGTCGCCTCTGGCCACCAGGCCGAGCAGTTGCTGCAGATCGGGACCCGCCGAGGTCGGGCCGCCGATGTGTACGGCTTCTTTCACGCGCACTTTCCTCCACGGTGTGGATGAGTGGACGGACAGATTTCATCAGGCATTCGGAGCCGATGGCCAGGCGGATTGGTACAGGGTTCGCAGCGGGTTCCTGGCGTCACGCCCGCACCACCGATTCTCGCGATATGTCGCGGTTGACGGCAACGCGAACTCGCGATATGTTCGGCAACGAGTATTCGGAGACGAGGTGTTCGGGATGGCGGCGAAGCGACGCAGGCTCAGCAACCCGCTGGCGCTTGTGGTCATGGTGCTGCTGGCCGAGAAGACCATGCATCCGTACGAGATCGCGCAGACGATCCGTCAGCGCGGCAAGGAGAACAGCGTCAAGGTCAACTTCGGCTCGCTCTACACCGTTGTGCAGAACCTCGAGAAGCACGGCCTGGTCGAGGTCACCGATGTGCAGCGACAGGGCAACCGGCCGGAGCGCACCCTCTACGGCATCACCGAGGCCGGACGCGCGGAAATGGCGGAGTGGCTGTCCGATCTGCTCGCCGTACCCGCCCGTGAGTACCCGTTGTTCGAGACCGCGCTCTCGCTCATGGGCATCCTGCCGCCGGAGGAGGTCATGTCGCTGCTCGCGGACCGGCTGGCGGCGCTGAAGGTCCGGATCGCCAGTGCTCGCGGCGCGCTGCAGATGCTCCACGGCACGTTGCCCCGGATCTTCGTCGTGGAGAACGAGTACCAGCTCCACATGATCGAGGCGGAGGCGGAGTGGCTCCGCGGCTTCCTCGACGAGGTCGAGCAGGGCACGTACGAGGGAGTCGAGGGGTGGCGGACCTTCCACGAGACCGGTGAACTGCCGCCGGAATTCAGGGAACCTCAGGAGAGAGCCGAGGGCCGCCCCACGCAGACGTAAACAGATAAAGACCCCGGCGGGTGCTGTTGGAGCAGCTCCCGCCGGAGTCTCGAACCCCGGACCGGAGCCGCCGTGAAGGCAGACCGGGCGATCGAGGTGCGGCACACCCAGGATAGCCCGGCGCTCTTCACGCGGATCGGCTCGGCATACCCGAGAACCGCTCACCCGAGGAGAGCTCCGTCATGAGTACCCGTGCGCCCGCCGTCGAGGCGCGGCAGCTGATCAAGACCTACCCCGGCGATGTCACCGCCCTCAGCGGCATGGACCTGACCGTCCGGACCGGCACGGTCTTCGGACTGCTCGGCCCCAACGGCGCCGGCAAGTCCACCACCGTCAAGATCCTCACCACCCTGGCCAGGCCCGACAGCGGCACCGCCGTGGTCGCGGGCCACGACGTCCTGCGACACCCCGGCCGGGTGCGCCGCGCCATCGGGGTCGTCGCCCAGAAGTCCGGCGCGGACCCCGTCGCCACCGGCCGCGAGAACCTCCTGCTGCAGGGCAGGCTGTACGGGCTCAAGGGCGCCGCACTCGGCCGGCGCGTCGATGAACTGCTGGCCCGCTTCGACCTCACAGGTGCCGCGAAGCGCCAGGTCAAGGGGTACTCCGGTGGGATGCAGCGACGTCTGGACGTGGCACTCGGCCTGGTCCACCGGCCCGAGGTGCTCTTTCTGGACGAGCCGACGACGGGCCTCGACCCCGAGTCCCGTACGGCCATGTGGGAGGAGATCAGCCGCCTCGCCGGAGAGGAAGGGCTGACCATTCTCCTCACCACGCACTATCTGGAGGAGGCCGACCGGCTGGCCGGGCGGATCGCGATCGTCGACCGCGGCCGGGTCGTCGTCGAAGGCACACCCGACGAGCTCAAAGGCGAACTGCGCGGCGACGCCGTGCACCTCGAGCTGCGGGCGGACGGCGACCGTGCGGTACTCGGCGAGGCCATCGCCGCACTGCCCGGGATCCACGATGTGCTCGTCGACGGCCGCCGTGTCAGCGTGCGCGCCGACGACGGCGCGGCCGCCGTGCCCCTGCTGCTGGCAGCGCTGGAGCGGACGGGAGCCGCGGTCGCCGCCGCGACTGTCGCCCGGCCCTCCCTCGACGACGTCTATCTGCGGTACGCGGGACGCCGCTTCTCCGAGGCCGAGGCCGGCTCCGGACCGGCCGACGCGCAGGATGCGCCCGCACTCGCCGCCGCGGGGGGCACCCGATGAGCGCCGATTCCCTCACCCAGACCTGGTACATGACGCAGCGCCGGCTGGTGGCCGTGGTCCGCCAGCCCGCGTATCTGCTGATGATGCTGATCCAGCCGGCGATCTGGCTGTTCCTCTTCGGCAATCTTTTCAAGAAGGTCGTCGAACTGGGCGGCTTCGGCACCGTGACCTATCTCGACTATCTCGTCCCCGGCATCGTGGTGATGAGTGCGCTCAACTCCAGCATGTGGGCCGGGATGGGGACCCTGGAGGAGATCGAGCGCGGCACCCTGAACCGCTTCCTGACCACTCCCGTCAGCCGCGGCGCGCTGATGAACGGCAATGTGGCGCAGAACGGCATCAGCACCGCCGTGCAGTCCGTCATCATCGTGCTGCTGGGTATGGCGGGCGGGGCGGATTACCCCGGCGGTATGAGGGGTGTCGCGATCCTCGTCGTCGCCTCGGTCCTGTTGGGTGCGGTCTTCGGCGCGTTCTCCAACGCCGTCGGCATGCTGGTGCGCGAGCGTGAGTCGATCATCGGCATCAACACCTTCCTGCTGCTGCCGCTGACGTTTCTCTCCTCGGCGTTCATGGCCCCGTCCCAGATGCCGTCCTGGATGGGGCACATCGCGGACTTCAATCCGGCCAACTGGGCGATGGTGGCGGGCCGTTCGGCGATGGCCGCCGATCCGGACTGGGGGGATGTGCTCAGCCGCGGGGGAGCGCTCGCCGTCCTCACCGTGGTGGCGGTGTGGCTGTCGACCCGCACCTTCCGCCTCTACCAGAAGTCCGTCTAGAGCCTTCCGGGGGGCTGCCCGGTGGGTCGTGGCTGACTCACCGGACACGCCCTGGACGGCAGTACGGCTGGGCGCGCGCCGTCGTAGTCCCCGCCTTGCGCCGGAGGGTGCGGAGCGGATCGGCCACCGGATCGGTCGCGACGGAGAACCGTGGTGTGATGGCAACGTGAGCCGTGCCGCAGAGGAGAACAACCGCCGCATGCTTCGGGCACGGGACGCGATGGACCGCGCCTACGCGCAGCCGCTGGACGTCCCGGCCCTGGCCCGGATCGCCCATGTGTCACAGGCACACTTCACGCGCACCTTCCGGGCCACGTTCGGTGAGACGCCGCACCGCTACCTGCAGCGCCGCCGTGTCGAGCGTGCGATGTTCCTGCTGCGGGAGACCGACCGCAGTGTGACGGACATCTGCTTCCAAGTCGGCTTCGGCAGCCCGGGAACCTTCAGCCGGACGTTCCGCGACATCGTCGGCCGGTCGCCGAGGACGTACCGCAAGGAAGCGGCGGCCACGGACGTACCGACGTGCTTCACGATGGCGTGGACGCGGCCGAGCGCCTGACCGTCCGCACCCCCGTACCGTCCGTCGACCGAGCAGTTTTGGATAAGTTTTCGTCCGGCCTGCCCAGTAGCGTGATGTACATGTTCAACGCCATCACGCACTCACAGATTTACGTCCTCGACCAGGACGAGGCCCTCGACTTCTATGTCGGCAAGCTTGGCCTGGAGGTCAATGCCGACGTCGACCTGGGCTTCATGCGCTGGCTTACCGTCAGCATCCCCGGTCACCCGGAGCGTCAGATCCTGCTGGAGAAGCCGGGTCCTCCGGCGATGTCCGAGGAGACGGCGCGGCAGGTCCGTGAGCTGGTGACCAAGGGCGCGACGGGCGGCTCGCTCATCTTCAGCACGGACGACTGCCGCAAGACGTACGAGACGCTGCTGGGCCGGGGCGTCGAGTTCACCGAGGAACCCACCGATCGTCCGTACGGAACCGACTGCGGCCTCCGCGACCCGTTCGGCAACAGCATCCGCTTCACCCAGCCTAGGGCCTGAGTCACTCCGCCCCTCCGCGTCGCCGCCGGCGCCGACGGCGACGCGGGATCCGGTCCCGCATACCGCGGGCCGACCACCGCCTCGGACAGACCTCAGGCCGACCACCGCCTCGGACAGGCCTCAGTACGAGAGTGGGTGTACGGCCCGGTCCGTGGCTGTGGTCGCGGCCCGGGCCTTCACCGCGCGCAGCACCAGGAACACGGGCAGGGCGAACGGCGAGAGCAGGATGGTCAGCGCCAGCAGCGGCCCCATCACCAGGGGCTGGATACCGAGTCGCCGCGCCTCGAGGAACATCCACTGGCCGATGAGCAGATCCCAGGCGATGACCTGCGCCCAGAGAGCGCCGGCGCCGTTGGCCCGTACCGCCAGCTCCCGGAAGGTGTCGATATCGGGGCTGCTCACCGCGGTCCAGAGCTCCGGGAAGACCGGCACCGCCATGACGGCATAGATGACCAGGACACCCGAGATCGTCCAGGGCGACGCGGCCAGCCGCGCGGTCGGCCGCCAGGTGGGCGCGAAGATCATCAGCAGCCAGAACGGGGCGGCCAGCCAGAAAGTGATTTCAAAGAGCGTCCCGGTCATGCCACAAGCTCCTTCTCCGTGTCATCCGCGGTGTTCTGTACGGGAGTTGTGCTCCGCAGCGATACGAGCGCCCCCAGTGCGGCGGCGACGACGATCAGGGCCGCGGCGCCGAGCGTCGCGCCGTCCGGGTGGATCAGCGGCTGTCCGCGCAGCGCCTGCCAGGTAACGAGAGCGAGCACGGCCGCATACGTGCCCGAGGCGACCAGCACGAGCCGCAGCCGTACGCGCTCGTCCCGCAGCCGGGCGAAGCGCGGGGCCAGGACGATGAGCCCGAGCAGGAAGAGCGGGATCAGTTGAAGGGCGTGCATACCGACGAAGTGCGGGATGCGCAGATCGCCGCCGGTGGTCGACCAGCCGGTGAGTGGCATGGCGGGACCGCCTTCGGGTACCCCGACGCTGTGGGAGCCGACCACCTGGGCGACGCTGCGGCCACCGGCCGCCTCCTGCTCGGACGTTGCCTGTGTCATCAGATTTCCCAGGGCGGCGCCCACGAGTGCGACCGCCGCGCCGAGTCGCATCGCCCAGGCGGCGGCGCGATCTGCCATCGGCGAGCGGAACAGCAGGATCACGATGATCAGAGAGCTGATCCAGAGGGTGACGATGGTCGCCCCCATGATGTTGAACAGCATCCCGTCGAAGGCGGTTTCGAAGTTGAAGTGGCTGCGCTTGCCGCGGATCACCTGCCCGGTGATGATCGCCATCTCGATCGCGCCGGTCAGCGCGACAACGGTGCCGGCCCACCAGCCCACCCGGCGGCCGCGGCCGGCCAGCGAGAGCATCCAGGCCAGCGTCAGCGCGTAGATCATCAGTGAGGCCGAGAACTTGAGGGGCTTGAACCAGATCGGCGAGCCCACCAGGACACGGTCGTCGACGACCATGCCCACGCCGGACACTACGAATGTCACCGCCATCGAAGCGGCGAAGACCATGAGTGGCCGGTGCCACGAACGCCATGAAGACATAGGTATCCCCTCCGTCGGATTCCCCGAGTGGATAGCGGCGCTACCTGCTATCCGATAGTGGAACTATCTATGATGAGTGCGGTGGCTGGCAAGAGCGAAGAGGTGAACACGCGGTGCGCATAGGAGAGCTGAGTCGCAGAACCGGGGTCCCGGTGCCGACGATCAAGTACTACGTCCGTGAGGGACTGCTCCCCGCCGGGCAGCTGACCAGCCCGAACCAGGCGAGCTACGACGACGCGCACGAGCGCAGACTGCGGCTGATCCGCGCGCTGCTCGATGTGGGCGGGCTGAAGGTGGCCGCGATCGCGGAGGTCCTCGCGGCGATCGACGACCCCGACCGGTCCGTGCACAAGGTGCTGGGCGCGGCCACGGACCCCATCGTCCCGCGGTACGCCGACAGCGAGGCGGACGCGGAGCTGGAGGGGGCGCGCGAGGAGGTCCGGGAGCTGATCGCGCGGCGCGGCTGGCGGGTGGACGACGACACCCCGGCCGTCGAGGCGCTCGCGGCTGCGCTGGCCGCGCTGGACCGTGTGGGGCACGGAGCCTTCATCGAAGTGCTGGACGACTACGCGTCCGCGGCGGAACAGGTGGCGCGGGCGGACCTCGCGTATGTCGGGCGCCGGGCGGGCCTTGACGACCTGGTGGAGAGCGTGGTGATCGGTACGGTGCTGGGTGACGCGGTGCTGGTCTCGCTGCGCCGGCTCGCACACGTGGAAGTCTCGGCACGCCGGTACGGGGACGACACGGCGGCGGACGGAGGGGGCCAGGGGCCGGGCCGAGAGGGCGGAGGCCGGAGCGACGGCAAGGCGGTCGTGTCGTAGGAAGCGGAATCCTCGGCCGCGTGCGCCGGCCAGGTCCGGCCGATCCGCCTGCCCCAGGGACGAAAACGCCCCCGGCCGCATCCGCGGTCGGGGGCCGGGCGGCGCCTGCGTCAGGCAGCCGTCTCCTGCTCCCGTTCCACCTGATCGTTCCATTCGCGCTTCGCCGCGCGCCACGCCTCGTCGTTCTGGCCCAGTCGCCAGTACCCCGAGATCGACAGCTGCTCGCGCGGAATCTGCCGGTCCAGCCGCAGATGGCGCCGCAGCTCCCGTACGAACGCCGCCTCGCCGTGCACGAACGCGCAGACGTCGCCCGGAGGGAACTCCAGCGTGGTGACCGCCGCGACCAGTGCCTCGCCGACCGGCCGAGCACCTCGGTGCAGCCAGTTGATCTCGATTCCGTCGGGCGTGGCTACCTTCTGCTCGTCCCCGGGGCCGTCGACCTCGACGAAGGCATGGACGCGAGCACCCGCCGGCATCGCCTCCACCGACGCGGCGATCGCCGGCAGTGCGCTTTCGTCGCCCACCAGCAGATGCCAGTCCGCCGCCGGAGCCGGGGCATAGCCGCCGCCCGGCCCGAGGAAGCGCACCGTCTCGCCCACCCGCGCCCGGGCCGCCCACGGCCCGGCCAGGCCCTCGTCGCCGTGGACCACGAAGTCGACCGTCAGCTCACGCTGGGCCGGGTCCCAGCTCCGAACCGTGTATGTGCGGTTGGTGGGCCACTGCTCGCGCGGGAACTCCTCGCGGATCCGCTCGCTGTCGAACGGCTCCGGATACGTCACGCCCTCGGGCGCGAACAGCAGCTTGATGTAGTGGTCGGTGTACTCGTCGATGGCGAACCCGGCAAGCCCCTCACCGCCCAGTACGACGCGCACCATGTGCGGCGTGATCCGCTCCACGCGCACCACCTGCGCCTCATGGGCCTTCGTTGCCTTGCGGGCAGGTCGTTCTGCCACGGCGGTCTCCCTGAACTCGTGCAGTGCTTAGGCTTGCCTAAGTTAACACCTCAGTCCTGGAGTGTGGACAGCAAACGCTTGAGTGCGCCACCGAGACCCCACTGGGCCGCGAGCTCGTCCAGCGACGCCGGGTCCCGCGGCTCGGAGGGCAGTGCGGGGTCGAAGTCCGGCAGTGGTACGTCCGGGGCCACCCGTACGACCTTGGGCGCGACCGCGACATAGTCCCGCGCCTCGTCGAGCCGCTTGCGCTGCGAGGGTGTCAGCCTGGCGAGCGGATCGTCGACGGCGGCCATGATCCCGGCCAGGTCGCCGAACGCGTCCAGCAGCTTGGCCGCGGTCTTCTCGCCGATCCCGGGCACACCCGGCAGCCCGTCGCTCGGGTCGCCGCGCAGCAGCGCCAGGTCGACGTAGCCGGGTCCGTCGACGCCGTACTTCTCGCGCAGCCAGGCCTCGTCCGTGACCTGGAGCGTCCCGACGCCCTTCAGCGGATACAGCACGCGCCGGCCACGGGCGTCGTCGACCAGCTGGAAGAGGTCGCGGTCGCCGGTGACGATGTCGACGGGCCCGGTGGCGCGCCCCGTGAGCGTGCCGATGATGTCGTCCGCCTCATACCCGTCGACGCCGACACGGGCGATGCCGAGCGCGTCGAGCACGTCGACAATCACCGGAACCTGGGGCGCGAGGGTGTCCGGGGTCGCTTCCTCGTCCGGCCCCGTCTCCGTCTCGACGGCGACGCGGTGCGCCTTGTACGAAGGAATCAGCTCGACCCGCCAGTGCGGCCGCCAGTCGTTGTCCCAGCAGGCCACGAGGTCGTCGGGGCGGTGGTCCTGGACCAGCCGGGCGATGAAATCGAGCAGTCCGCGCACGGCGTTGACCGGAGTGCCGTCGGGGGCCCGTACCGAATCGGGGACCCCGAAATAGGCCCGGAAGTACAGGGAAGCGGTGTCGAGGAGCATCAGGCGTCGCGTCACAACACTGATGATGCCGCACCCCACTGACAGCCACCCGCTCTCCGCCGACAGCGGCCATTCGCACCGCCGGGAGCTGACTCGCACCGCCCGGGTGAGGTGGGTCACTGTTGCGTTTGGCCCGAAAGGGCAAGGGCAGGCGGGGACCCGGAGCGGACCCCTGGCACGGTTTTGGATCAAGAAGGCCGGTACATGTCACGGGCAAGCGGGCAGAACCCGTCCTGTTCCACGGCTCGCCTGCGGGGGTTGGCGAGCCGTTTTCGGTTCTACGCGTGAGGTGTATGTGTCCAGGCTGCAAGCCGAGCACTTGTACAAAGTGTTCGGCAGACGACCCGATGAAGCGGTACGCAAGCTCGAAAGCGGCAGCGACCGCGACGAGCTGCGCGCCGACGGAACGACCGCGGCGGTGATCGACGCATCGTTCGCCGTCGAGCCGGGTCAGATATTCGTCGTCATGGGTCTGTCCGGGTCCGGTAAGTCCACGCTGCTGCGCATGCTGAACGGACTGCTCGAGCCCACCGCCGGACGCGTGCTCTTCGACGGCGAGGACCTGACCGCCCTGAGCCCTCGCGAGCTGCGCTCCGTACGCTCGGCCAAGATCAGCATGGTGTTCCAGCACTTCGCGCTCTTCCCGCACCGAAGCGTGCTGGAGAACGCCGGCTACGGCCTCGAGGTGCAGGGCGTCCCGCGCGCCGAGCGCGACAAGCGCGCCGCCGAGGCCCTGGAGCTCGCCGGGCTCGCCGGCTGGGAGAACTCCTGGCCCGACGAGCTCTCCGGCGGTATGCAGCAGCGTGTGGGCCTGGCCCGCGCGCTCGCCACCGACGCCGATCTGCTGCTGATGGACGAGTCCTTCAGCGCGCTCGACCCGCTGATCCGCCGCGATATGCAGGACCAGCTCCTCGAGCTGCAGAAGAGGCTCAAGAAGACGATCGTCTTCATCACTCACGACCTCAACGAGGCCATGCGCCTCGGCGACCGGATCGCGGTGATGCGGGACGGCAGGATCGTCCAGCTCGGCACCGCCGAGGACATCCTCGTCACCCCGGCCAACGACTATGTCGCCTCCTTCACCCAGGACGTCGACCGCTCGCGGGTGCTGACCGCCGGTGCGATCATGGCCGATCCGCAGACGTCGTTCGGCCGGAAGACGGACAGCGGCAAGGAACTGCGCAACGCCAAGGACGTGCTCGCCGCGGCGCCCGCCACGGTCACGGCCGACACGCCGATCATCGAGCTGTTCACCCCCTGCTCCACCAGCGGCGTCGCCGTAGCCGTCATCGACGACGAGGGGGAGCTGATCGGCGTCGTACCGCGCGCCCGGCTGCTCGCGGTCCTCGGCGAGCCGATGACCCCGGCAGCGATTCCGCCGCAGGACGCGGGACAGCGACAGGTCCCGCAGCGGGGCGTGACCAAGGAGGTGGCCAGTGCCTAGGCTCCACCTCGGCGACTGGGTCGACGCCGGTGTCAACTGGCTCCAGTCCCATCTCTCCTGGCTGTTCGACGCCGTCACCTCGGTCGTCACCGGTATGTACGACGGCATCGACGCGGCGCTCTCGGCGCCCCAGCCGCTGCTCTTCGCCGGCATCCTCGCCGTCCTCGCCTGGTGGCTGCGGGGTCTGCTCGGCGGCGTGCTGGCCTTCGCCGGCTTCGCGCTGATCGACTCCATCGAACTGTGGGACGACGCGATGTCGACCCTCTCCCTGGTGCTCGTCTCCACGATCGTCACCCTGGTGATCGCCGTACCGCTCGGTATCTGGGCCTCGCGCTCCAAGACCGTCAGTGCCGTCACCCGGCCGGTCCTGGACTTCATGCAGACCATGCCGGCGATGGTCTATCTGATCCCCGGCATCATCTTCTTCGGCGTCGGCGTGGTCCCCGGCATCATCGCCACCATCGTCTTCGCCCTGCCGCCCGGTGTACGGATGACCGAGCTCGGTATCCGGCAGGTCGACGAGGAGCTCGTCGAGGCCGCCGAGGCCTTCGGCACCACGCCGCGCAACACCCTGCTGCGCGTCCAGCTCCCGCTCGCCCTGCCCACGATCATGGCCGGTATCAACCAGGTGATCATGCTGGGCCTGTCCATGGTCGTCATCGCCGGCATGGTCGGCGGCGGCGGTCTCGGCGGAGCGGTCTACCGCGCCATCGGCAATGTCGACATCGGCCTCGGCTTCGAGGCGGGCATCTCCATCGTCATCCTGGCGATGTACCTGGACCGGATGACGAGCGCGCTGGGCCGTCAGGTCTCACCGCTCGGCCGTCGCGCCCTCGCCAAGGCCAAGTCGATGACGGGCGGGCCGAAGATCTGGAGCTACCGTCCGCAGCCGGTCGTCGCGGTCGCCGGTGTCGTCGTCCTCGCGCTCGTCGCGGGCGGCATGAGCCTGTTCGGCGGGGCCAAGTCCGCCGACGCCTCGGCCGCCGGCAACGTCGGCCAGGGCAAGAAGGTATCCATCGGATACATCCCGTGGGACGAGGGCATCGCCTCCACCTTCCTCTGGAAGGAGCTGCTGGAGAAGCGCGGCTTCGAGGTGGAGACCAAGCAGCTGGAGGCCGGAGCGCTCTACACCGGTCTGGCCGGCGGCCAGGTCGACATGGAGACCGATTCCTGGCTCCCGGTCACGCACGCCCAGTACTGGAAGAAGTACCGGAACAAGCTCGAGGACCTGGGCTCCTGGTACGGCCCCACCTCGCTGGAGCTCTCGGTCCCCTCGTACATGAAGGGCATCGACTCTCTCGAGGACCTCAAGAGCAAGTCGGGTCAGTTCAAGGGCCGGATCATCGGCATCGAGCCGAGCGCCGGAATGATGGGCATCCTCAAGGACAAGGTCCTGAAGGACTACGGTCTTGAGGGTGAGTACAAGGTCGTCGACGGCTCGACGCCCGGCATGCTCGCCGAGCTGAAGCGCGCGTACGACAAGATGGAACCCATCGTCACCACGCTGTGGTCTCCGCACTGGGCGTACAGCACCTACGACCTGAAGAAGCTCAAGGACCCCAAGGGCTCCTGGGGCAAGGGCGACGGCGTGCACACCCTGGCCCGCAAGGGCTTCGCCGCCGACAACCCGCAGGTCGGCAAGTGGCTCAAGAACTTCAAGATGACCGAGAAGCAGCTCACGGAGCTTGAAGCCAAGATCCAGACGACGGGCAAGGGCAAGGAGCAGGACGCGGTACGCGCCTGGCTCAAGGAGAACCCGGACCTCGCCGCGAAGTGGACCCCGGTCGGCAAGGTGGGCAAGGCCGCGAGCACGACTGCTCCCTAGCAGCGGTCGAGCGTCGCACGAAAGGGTGGGCCCCGCATTTGCGGGGCTCGCCCTTTCCGGCTGTCCGGGCCGGGCCGGCCACAGTACTGGCCTGCTCCCTGAGCACCGGCGGTCGGAAGCTGCGTAAGGTGATACAGGACCAGGGAGGGGAGCCCGGCTGATGGACGCGATGGACGCGATGGACGCGAAGGACCCGAAGGAGACCGAACCCCTTCGGGTGGGCGCGGCCGTCCGCAGGCGCCGCCGGGCCCTTGACCTCACGCTGGCGGCAGTGGCGGAGCGCAGCGGTCTCTCCGTGCCCTTCCTCAGCCAGATCGAGAACGAGCGTGCCCGTCCCAGCATGCGTTCGCTCCAGCGGGTCGCCGACGCGCTGGAGACCACGGTGGGCCGGCTGATCGCCGCGTCCGACGCCGCCCGCACCATCAATGTCGTACGCGCCCCGGATGCCGCCGCCGCTGCGCACGCCGTCACGACGCGTCGCCTCGTGCGGGGACACCATCAGCTGCAAGCCCTGGAATTCACCGGTGAGAATGACGCGGGACGCGAGTTCCAGCACCGCAACGACGAGCTGATGTACGTCGCCGAGGGTACGGCGGAGGTCGAGGCGGAAGGACGCGCCTACCGGCTCGCGCGCGGCGACACCCTCTTCCTCTCCGGCGGCGTCCGGCACCGCTGGCGTGCCACCTCACCCGACACCCGGATCCTGGTCGTCACCGTCTCCGACCACATCGACGCGCCCGCCGATCAGCGGCGCTGAGGGCGGCCCGGTGCGCGTCGTCTCGCTGGTGCCATCGCTGACCGAGGCCGTGGCCGTCAGCGCACCCGGGCTGCTGGTCGGGGCCACGGACTGGTGCAGCCATCCCGCGGAACTCGATGTCGCACGGGTCGGGGGCACCAAGAACCCGGATGTGGCGGCCGTGGCCGGGCTCCGCCCCGATCTCGTGATCGCGAACGAGGAGGAGAACCGGGAGCCCGATCTGGCCGCACTGCGGGCGGCGGGAATCGAGGTCCTCGTCACCGAGGTGCGCAACCTGGAGCAGGCGTTCCGCGAGCTGCAGCGGGTGCTGGTGTCCGGGTGCGGCGTGGCACGGCCGCGCTGGCTGGACGAGGCGGAGTCGGCGTGGGCCGCGGTCGCGCCCACCGGGGCGTGGCGGGCGGTGGTGCCGGTCTGGCGGCGGCCGTGGATGGTGCTCGGCCGCGACACCTTCGCCGGTGATCTGCTGGCCCGGCTCGGCGTCAGGAATGTGTACGCGGGGCACGCCGAGCGCTATCCGCGTATGCCGCTGGAGGAGCTTCGGGAGGGCGGCGCCCAGATGGTGGTCCTGCCCGACGAGCCGTACCGCTTCGCGGCCGACGACGGGCCCGAGGCCTTTCCCCGGCTGCCCGCCGCGCTGGTCAGCGGCCGTCATCTGACCTGGTACGGGCCCTCACTGGCCGAGGCGCCGACGGTGCTCGGCCAGTCGCTGCGACGAGCAACGCGGCAGCGACTGGCCTAAGACGTGGACCGTCTTCAAGCAGTTGCGGTTGTGGAACTGGAACCAGCGCCAACTGCCAAACCCTGTCAGTGACTTACCGCAAGGGCTCACGGTGTCGGCTTAGAGCGGCGCATCGGCACCTGCCCTAGCGGCAGCTTCTTACGTTGGTTTGAACGTACGCACCGATAAACGGGTCGTACACCAGCCCGTAGAAGGGGAAGCAGTCGCGGTAACCCCTATTGTCCCTGAAACAATCCGACGAGTAGCCGTAGTAGCCGTTGTTGTAGCCGTTGCGGTTCGAGAATGGATCGCACGACCTGCTATTGGTCGGCAGGGTTTGTTGCTGCGACTGCGTCATGGCAGATTCCGCTGATGCGGTCACGGTTGAGGCCTTGGGCGCTGCGGCGGCAATTGGGGTTGCAGCTGAAAAGGCAAGCGCGGAGGCCAGGAGAGATGCACCGACGAAGCCGGGGATTCGACGTCCGAATATTCTGGACATGATGATGATTCCTCATCTGTGGATGTCCGGCGTCCTATGAGTCCTGAGCGGACTTCAGGGTGTGAGCGGCTTGACGCCCATGGGCTGGTTACCCACAAGTCCAGCTTCCGCCCATCTCCGATGTCTCGCAAGCTAGCCCTTCGGGAGTGCCCAGGCGGCCCGTTGACCAGGACATCAGCCTGTCTGCGCGCTGGTCATGGGGTGTCAAGTAGGCCCGGTCCCGGCGGCGATCCGCGGATGCGGGAATTGTCTCGCCCGCCGCGAATTCTTCCTGACCATCAGAACGCCCCGCGCAGCGAGACGATCCGAAACCCCAATGGCGTTGCTCGTGAAATGCTCGCCCGCCGTAGTTGTGGTGACGGGACGCGGACCATTTATGGAATCCGGTGCCGTGTACTTGGGCGCAGGGAGATCGCCGCGCGCCTTGGGCCTTGTTGGGCCTTGTGAGGCGCGAAGCGCTGATCGGCGCGGAAAGGCTACTTCTGCAGAGGCGCTGCGAGCAGCGCTCCGCTGAACAGACCCCGCAGGGTACGCACTCCGGTCACGGCCCATGCCGTGACAAGGACGGCGAACAGGCCGACCGCCAGCCACTCGAGCGCGACCAGCCCCGTATGGCCCGCCAGCCCCTCCGCGCCGGTCACACAGGTGCCGAGCGGGAAGGTGAAGGCCCACCAGGTCATCGTGAAGGGCATGCCTTCGCGTGCGGCGCGCACCACCATCGAGCCCGCGAGCGCCAGCCACATCAGCGCGAAACCCATCACAGGGACGCCATAGATCACCGCGAAGGCGCCGAAGCCGGTGGCGTACGGAGCCGCGATCGCACCGGGAGCCACGTCCGCGAGCTTGCTGACGGCGGTGGTCGACTGGCCGAGCGGGCCGAGGACCAGAAAGAGGGTGGGGGTGAGAGCGAGCGGCAGCGGGCCATGGTGGACGAGCCGGGCGAAGACCATCGGCAGGATGACGGAGGTCGCCAGCAGACTGATCCCGAACATCGCGTAGCTCCCGAGCAGCATCGCCTCCCGCCACTGGCCGGCCGGCAGATGAGGTACCAGCAGGGGACCGAGCGACGCGGAGACCATGGGGGAGACGACGGGGAGCAGCCAGACCGGTGAGGCGGTGCTGGGCGTCACCAGATGGCGGACGACCATCAGGTACGGGACGACGACGGCGGCGCAGAGTCCGATGAGGGTGCCGATGCCGAAGAGCACGGCTGCGGCCGCCACGGCCGCGCTCTCGCCGATGACGTCCTGACCCACGGTCAGCGTGCCGGTTCCGACGGCCAGCAGCGCCATGGACAGACAGCCGTAGAAGGGCGCGATCGCCGGGTCCACGAGGTGGGCGCGGGCCTGGTCGCGGTGGTGGATCCAGTGCGTGGCGCGCGCTGCCAGGACGAGGGCCAGCAGCACGGCGGAGAGCGCCCACACGGCGACGCAGGCCGTCCGCAGCCCCGGGACGTCGACGGGGAGGGCGACTCCGGCGTTCGCGACGATGGCCGTGCCCATGACGGTCGCGTACCAGTTGGGGCCGAAGTGGCGGAACGAGTACAGCCGTACGGCCGCGGGAGCGCCGGCGGCGGTGCGGGAACGGGGCTGCACGGCGATGACCATGTCTTCACTTTCACGCGGGATGCGGAGCCCCACCAGGGATCGCTGCCCTATGGCCCCATAAGCTGGATCTATGAGCGACGAGGACGAGGGCCGGGTGCCTCTCGCGCACCGGGTGCCGGACCTGGGTGCGCTGGAGCTGCTGCTCGCGGTCGCCCGGCACGGCAGCCTGGGGCGTGCGGCGCGCGAGCTCGGGATCACGCAGCCGGCCGCGAGCAGCCGGATCCGCTCGATGGAACGGCAGTTGGGCGTGGCCCTCGTCGACCGGTCGCCGCGCGGCTCCCGGCTCACCGACGCGGGTGCGCTCGTCACGGACTGGGCGCGGCGGGTGGTGGAGGCGGCGGAGGCGTTCGACGCCGGGGCGCAGGCGCTGCGGGGGCGGCGTGATTCGCGGCTGCGGGTGGCGGCTTCGATGACCATCGCGGAGTACCTGCTGCCGGGATGGCTGATCGCGCTCCGTGCCGAGCGCCCCGGTACGGCGGTCTCGCTGCTGGCCGGAAACTCGGCGATGGTGGCCCGGCGTCTGCTCGCGGGCGAGGCGGATCTGGGCTTCGTGGAGGGCCTGGCCGTCCCCGAGGGGCTGGACGGGACGGCCATCGGCCACGACCGGCTCGTCGTGGTCGCGGCCCCGAGCCATGTGTGGGCCCGCCGCCGTGCGCCGCTGTCGTCGGCGGAACTCGCGGCCACACCGCTGATCCTGCGCGAACGGGGCTCGGGCACGCGCCAGGTCCTCGACTCGGCGCTCAGTGAGTACGGGGGCCTCGCGGACCCGCTCCTCGAGCTCGCGTCGACGACGGCGGTGAAGGCGGCGGCGGTGAGCGGGGCGGGCCCGGCGGTCCTGAGCGAACTGGCGGTGACGGACGAGCTGGCGTCGCGCCGCCTGGTGGAGATCCCGGTGGAGAAGGTCCAGCTGCATCGTGATCTCCGCGCTGTCTGGCCCACCTCCCACCGTCCGGCGGGCCCGGCCCGCGATTTGCTGACGCTGACCCGGAGGGGTCCGGCGACGGGGTGACGAGGACTTGCGCGGGTGGCCGCGCGGGGGGCGCTCGCCAGGAGTGACCCGGCCCGGCCCGGTGATGCCCCGGTCCGGGGGCAGGCCCGGACCGGGGAGGGCTGCCCGGCTGAGGGGCCCCGTCCCCTCAGCCCGCCGCACGTACCAGCGCCGACATCACCCTCTCGTCCTCGCCCGCCTCCGGATGCCACTGCACCGCCAGCGCCCAGCCCGCACCCGGCAGTTCCACCGCCTCCACCGTGCCGTCCTCCGCGTGCGCGCTCGCCACCAGCGCGTCCGCCAGGCGGTCCACCGACTGGTGGTGGTACGTCGGGACCGACGACTCCTCCGGCACGATCTCCGCGTACCGTGTCCCGGGCACGGGCTTCACCGTGTGCCGGCCGAAGACACCCACGCCTCCGACATGCCCGTCCAGGTGCTGGACCAGCGTCCCGCCGAGCGCCACGTTCAGCAGCTGCAGGCCCCGGCAGATCCCCAGCAGGGGTGTGCCGGACTCCAACGCCGCCCGGATCAGGGCGAGTTCCCACGCGTCCCGGTCCCGCGCCGGCGGGCCGGTGCGGGGATCGGGTTCGGCCCCGTACCGTATGGGCTCGACATCCGCGCCGCCCGCGATGACGAGCCCGTCCAGGCGGGACACGACCGGCTCGGCCAGGGCCGGGTCATCCGGTGGGAGCAGCGCGGCGAGGCCGCCCGCCGACTGGACGAGGCGCGGATATCCGGCGGGCAGCAGCGCCGCGGGCATCTCCCACACGCCCCATTTGGCGGGTTCCAGATAGGTCGTGACGCCGATCAGCGGCTTGGACACAGTGACTCCCTTCAGCTTCGTCCGACTTTCGCTCAGCCTCGTTCGCGTTCTGCTCAGTCCCGTTCGAGTTCGGCCTCGGCCGCCGCCAGTGCCGCGAACTCCTCCTCCGGCGCCCGCGCGACCAGATGGTGCCGACTGTAGATCGCGAAGTAGGCGAGAGCGACGGCGTAGACGCCCAGCGCGATGAACGCTGCGTCCTTGTCCACCAGGAACGTCGCCACCAGCGCGGACAGCGCGAGGACGAAGGCGACGGACGAGGTGAGGATGCCGCCGGGCGTGCGGTACGGGCGGTGGAGTTCGGGCTCGCGGCGCCTCAGCACAATGTGTGAGAGAGCCATCAGCGCGTACGAGATCGTCGCGCCGAAGACCGCGATGTTCAGCATCCGCGCCCCGTTGCCCGTCCCCGCCGCCAGTGCGAAGCCGATCGCTCCCGGGATCAGCAGTCCGAGATACGGCGACTTCCGGCGGCTGGTCAGCGAGAGGAAGCGCGGCAGATAGCCGGCCCGCGAGAGCGCGAAGAGCTGGCGCGAGCCCGCGTAGATGAGGGAGAAGAAGGACGCGACCAGGCCGGCCAGACCCGCGTAGTTGACGAAGCGGCTCAGCGGCGTCGGGTCGCCGTCTCCCTGCAACGCCACCACCAGCGGGTTTCCGGCCTCCTGGATGGCGTTCGAGCCGCGCGCGCCGGTCGAGGCGAAGAAGGTCAGCACGGCCAGCAGCACCAGGATGCCCATGGAGATCGACAGCGCCCGCGGCATGGAGCGCACCGGGTCCTTCGCCTCCTCCGCCGCCAGGGGTACGCCCTCGACGCCGAGGAAGAACCACATGCCGAACGGGAACGCCGCCCAGATGCCCAGCAGTCCGAACGGCAGCCAGGAGCCCGAGCCGAGCGCGTCCTTGTCGACGGGGATGTCGTCGAGCCCGCCCACGCTGAAGTCGGTGAGCGCGCCGACCGCGAAGATCAGCAGTGCCGCGACCGCGATCGCCGTCACCACCAGGCTGAAGCGCAGCGCCTCGCCGACGCCCCACAGATGGATGCCGATGAAGATCGCGAAGCAGGCGAGGTAGACCGGCCAGCCGGACTCCAGGCCGAAGAGGCCGAGCGATTCGACGTAGTCGCCGATGAAGATGGAGATCGCGGCGGGCGCGAGAATGTACTCGATGAGGATCGCGGTACCGGTCAGGAACCCGCCCCAGGTCCCGAGCGCGCGGCGGGCGAAGCCGTAGCCGCCGCCCGCCGTCGGCAGGATCGCGGAGAGTTCGGCGAGCGCGAAGACCAGGCAGGCGTACATCGCGCCCATCAGCAGCGTGGCTATCGCGAGTCCGCCGAAGCCGCCCTTGGACAGGCCGATGTTCCAGCCGGAGAAGTCCCCGGAGACGACGTAGGCGACGCCGAGGCCGGTGAGCAGCAGCCAGCCGGCGCTGCCCCTGCGCAGCGTGCGCCGGTTCAGATAGGTGTCGTCGGCCGGTGATGGCGGGCGCGTGGTGGTGTCTTCGGCCATGAGTCGCTCCTGGCTGAGTCAAAGGTTTGTGCGCACACCTTTGCGGTCGCCGTCATGGATGCGCAAGCCCCGCGCGTAAAGCCGTGGTTACGGATCGGTTGACGTGAGGTCGAGGTGGAAGGTCAGGACAGGAAGCCGCGCAGCAGCGCCGCCGTCCCCTCGCAGTGCTCCCGCATCACCTCGCGGGCCGCGTCCGAGTCCGCGTCCAGCACCGCCTCGACCAGGGCTGTGTGCTGATGCTGTGAGTGCTCGAGATTGCGTACGAGCAGCGGAATGCAGTCCAGCAGATCGTTCAGTGTCGCCCGCACCGCGGCGTACTGCGCGGTCAGCGTGGGGGAGCCGGAGAGCTCGGCGAGGGTCAGATGCAGCAGCGTGTCCTGCCTCCGGTACTCGGCGAGCGGGGCGTCGTGCGTCGCGGCCAGTGCCGTACGCAGCCGGTCCGCGCCCTCATCGGTCAGGCCGTGAGCGGCGCAGAGACCGGCCGCCCCCACCTCGAGCACCTCCCGGAAACGCAGCGTGTCCTCGACGTCCACGGCAGCCACGCGCCGCCGCAGCTCGTCCTCGCCCTGGCTGTCGGGCCGCTGCAGTACAAACGTTCCGCCGTACCGGCCGCGCCGGCTCTCCACCAGCCCCTGGTCGCCCAGGACCTTCAGCACTTCGCGCAGCGTGACCCGGCTGATCCCCATCCGCTCCGCGAGCTCGCGCTCCGCGGGCAGCCGCCCGCCGCCGGGGACCAGTCCGAGCCGCAGCAGCTGAAGAATCTGTTCCAGCGCTTCCTCGAAGCCGTTGCCCGCGCGCACGGGACGCAGCACGGGTGTCAGCCGGTCGGCCGGTTCACTCATCTTCACCACGTCGCCGTTTCCTCTTCCCAGATAATGGTCTTCGGTAATACCTTAAGGCTTCCGGCTGACCCAAGGAGGCGTAATCCCGTGGCAGACCGCAAAGCCCCGCTCGGGGTCGAGGAGCTTCGTGCCCTCGTCGCGAGCGGTGAGATCGACACAGTCGTCCTGGCCTTCCCCGATATGCAAGGACGGCTCCAGGGCAAGCGGTTCGCCGCGCCTTTCTTCCTCGACGAGGTTCTGGAACACGGCACCGAGGGCTGCAACTACCTCCTCGCCGTCGACATCGAGATGAACACCGTCGACGGCTACGAGATGTCCTCCTGGGAGCGGGGTTACGGCGACTTCGCCATGCACCCCGACCTCACCACACTGCGCCGTATCCCCTGGAACGAGGGCACGGCACTGCTCGTCGCCGACCTCGCCTGGAACGACGGCTCACCCGTTGTCGCCGCACCCCGCCAGGTGCTGCGCCGTCAGCTGGACCGCCTCGCCGAGCACGGCTTCACCGCGCATGTGGGCACCGAGCTCGAGTTCATCGTCTTCAGGGACACCTACGAGGAGGCCTGGGACCGCGACTACCGCGACCTCGTCCCGGCCAACCAGTACAACATCGACTACTCGGTTCTCGGTACCGGCCGCATCGAACCGCTGCTGCGCCGGATCCGCAACGAGATGGCCGCGGCCGGCCTGACCGTCGAGTCCGCCAAGGGTGAGTGCAATCCCGGTCAGCACGAGATCGCCTTCAAGTACGACGAGGCCGTGGTCACTTGCGACCAGCACGCCGTCTACAAGACCGGCGCGAAGGAGATCGCCTCCCAGGAAGGTGTCTCGCTCACCTTCATGGCCAAGTACAACGAGCGCGAGGGCAACTCCTGTCATATCCACCTCTCGCTCCAGGACGAGCACGGCACCAATGTCATGGCGGGCGATGGCCCCGGCGGAATGTCGCAGGTCATGCGGTACTTCCTGGCCGGGCAGCTGGCGGCGCTGCGTGAGTTCTCGCTGTTGTACGCGCCCAACA
Organism: Streptomyces sp. NBC_01750; assembly: GCF_035918095.1. Taxonomy (NCBI): domain Bacteria; kingdom Bacillati; phylum Actinomycetota; class Actinomycetes; order Kitasatosporales; family Streptomycetaceae; genus Streptomyces; species Streptomyces sp. NBC_01750. The sequence continues at coordinate 1,739,770 of NZ_CP109137.1, read as the reverse complement.
TCAACTCGTACAAGCGCTTCCAGCCCGGCTCCTTCGCGCCGACCGCCGTCGCCTGGGGCTACGACAACCGCACCTGCGCGCTCCGCGTCGTCGGTCACGGCCGCTCGATGCGCTTCGAGAACCGGCTGCCGGGCGGCGACGTCAACCCGCACCTGGCCGTCGCCGGCCTGGTCGCCGCCGGTCTGTACGGCATCGAGCAGCAGCTGGAACTGCCGCAGGAGTGCACGGGCAACGCGTACACCGCCGGATACGCGCAGGTCCCCACCACACTGCGCGAAGCCGCCGAGCTCTGGGAGAACAGCCCCATCGCCAAGGCGGCCTTCGGCGACGAGGTCGTCGCGCACTACCGCAACATGGCGCGGGTCGAGCTGGAAGCCTTCGATGCCGCGGTGACCGACTGGGAGCTCCGCCGCTCCTTCGAACGTCTGTGAGGCACGCTGTGTCGTACACGCACCACGAGGTGCTCAACCCCGCCACCGGGCAGGTCATCGAGACCGTCCCGGCGACGACGGCGGCCGAGGTCGACGCCGCCGTCGCGCGGGCGGCGGAGGCCCAGCAGGGCTGGGCGGCCGCAGCCCCCGCGGACCGGGCCAGACAGCTGCGCCGGTTCGCCGCGGTCGTCGACGAACACCTCGAAGAACTGGCCCGGTTGGAGGTCCGCGAGGCCGGGCACACGATCGGCAACGCCCGCTGGGAGGCCGGTAACGTCCGCGATCTCCTCGACTTCGCGGCCGGGGGGGTGGAGCGGCTCAACGGCCGCCAGATCCCTGTCGCCGGCGGACTCGACATCACGATCCTCGAACCGCTCGGCGTCATCGGCGTGATCGCGCCCTGGAACTTCCCCATGCCGATTGCCGCCTGGGGTACGGCCCCGGCCCTCGCCGCGGGCAACGCCGTCCTCCTCAAGCCGGCCGAGACGACCCCGCTGACCGCGCTGCGGCTCGCCGAACTCGCCCTGGAGGCCGGCCTTCCCGAGCATCTCTTCCAGGTGCTCCCGGGCGCGGGCGACGTCACTGGCAACGCGCTGGTCGAACACCCCGGCGTCGCGAAGATCGTCTTCACCGGGTCCACCAGGGTCGGCAAGCAGATCATGGCCAAGAGCGCCGATCGCCTGAAGCGCGTGACGCTCGAACTGGGCGGCAAGAGCCCCAACATCGTCTTCGCCGACTCCGACCTCGAGGCCGCGGTCGCCGCAACCCCCATGTCCTTTCTGGACAACTCGGGACAGGACTGCTGCGCGCGCAGCCGTGTCCTGGTGCAGCGTTCCGTGTACGACCGCTTCCTCGAACTCCTCACCCCCGGGATCGAGTCCGTCGTCGTTGGCGATCCGTTCGACGAGAAGACCCAGATGGGCCCGCTGATTTCGCAGGCTCAGCTGGAGCGGGTGCGTGGTTACGCACCCGAAGAGCTGAAGGGGATCCGCGGCACCGCGCCCGAAGGCCCCGGCTTCTGGTTCCCGCCGACGGTCCTCACCGGCCTCGACCCGGACGCCCCGGCCGCCTGCGAGGAAGTCTTCGGCCCGGTCGCCGTCGTCCTCCCCTTCGAGGACGAGGCGGATGCGATCCGGCTCGCCAACGCCACCGAGTACGGCCTGTCAGGCTCGATCTGGACTCGCGACGTCGGCCGCGCGATCCGCGTCTCGCGTGCCGTCGCCGCCGGCAACCTCTCGGTCAACTCCCACAGCAGTGTCCGCTACTGGACCCCGTTCGGCGGCTACAAGCAGTCCGGAGTCGGCCGCGAACTGGGCCCGGATGCCCTCACCGCTTTCACCGAAACCAAGAACGTCTTCATCAGCACGGAGGCCTGAGCACCATGACCGACGCAACCCCCATCTGCCGCCGCCTGATCGGCCGTACCGCCGTCATCACCGGCGCCGGCAGCGGCATCGGCCGGGCCACCGCGCGCCGGCTGGCCTCCGAGGGCGCCAATGTCGTCTGCGGCGACATCGACGAGATCGCGGGCAAGGCGGCGGCCGAAGAGGTCGGCGGCACCTTCGTACGGGTCGACGTCACCGATGCCGATCAGGTCGAGGCCCTCTTCAAGACCGCGAACGACACCTACGGCAGCGTCGACATCGCCTTCAACAATGCGGGCATCTCACCGCCCGACGACGACTCCATCCTCACCACCGGACTCGAGGCCTGGCGCCGCGTCCAGGAGGTCAACCTCACCTCCGTGTACCTCTGCTGCAAGGCCGCCATCCCCTATATGCAGCGCCAGGGCCGCGGCTCCATCATCAACACCGCGTCCTTCGTGGCGATCATGGGCGCGGCGACCTCCCAGATCTCCTACACCGCGTCCAAGGGTGGTGTGCTCGCCATGTCGCGCGAGCTCGGCGTGCAGTTCGCGCGCGAGGGGATCCGGGTGAACGCGCTCTGTCCGGGGCCGGTCAACACCCCGCTTCTGCAGGAGCTGTTCGCCAAGGACCCGGAGCGCGCCGCGCGTCGGCTCGTCCACATCCCGGCCGGACGGTTCGCGGAGGCGGACGAGCTCGCCGCCGCCGTGGCCTTCCTCGCCAGCGACGACTCCTCGTTCATCAACGCCACCGACTTCCTGGTCGACGGCGGAATCTCGGGCGCGTACGTCACGCCTCTGTAGCCCGGCCCGGAGTACGGCCGCCGGGTGGGGGCCCGCGCTGTACCCGGCCTGAACCGGCCCCCTAGGGTGGCCGGATGAGCATGACGACACCCACTGGCTGGTACCCGGACCCGAACGCGCCCGGCACCGAACGCTGGTGGGACGGGACCGCCTGGACCGCGCACACACGCGCGGTCCAGGCGCAGGCCCCGGCCGCCCCGGTTCCGGGCTTCGGCCCGCAGACCGTGCCGATGCATCAGCCGTCCCTCACGTCCGGCGGGAACGGTGGCGGCAAAGGCCGTGTCGTCGCACTTGTCACCGCGGGCCTCGTGCTCGTCGCCGCGGTCGCCACCGGCGCCGTACTGCTCGGCAAGGACGACGGGTCCGCGAAGCCCGAGTCCGCGCCAACCGTCAGCGAACCGGTCCCCACCACGACCGACACCGGCAACAGCCCCGCCGCCGCCCCGCCGCCGCCCCGCCGCCGCCCCGTCGGCGACCGCCGGCTCCGCCGACTCCGCTCTTCTGACCGACCAGCTCAACGGCATCTCCATGCCCATCCCGGCCGGCTGGGAGACGTCCGACAGCTCCCTCGACAAGGGCACGACGATGGTGACGGACGAGACGTACGAGTGCCCCGCCGGCGGCTCGTCGCTCTGCCGGCACGGCCGGGTCTCGTCCATCACGGCGGCGCAGACCGGTGAGACCTCCGTGGCCGCGCTGGCCAGGAAGGACATCGTGACGGCGGCGGACGACGCCTACGAGGAGGACGCCGTCGGCAGCCGAATCCACGGCGGCATCAAGTCCCATACGGTGCTCAAGTCGCAGTCCGTCGCGGTCGCCGGGCGGGCCGGCTACCTCGTGCGCTGGCGGGTCGCCACCGGAGCCGGTCCCGGCGGCTACGTCCAGTCGCTGGCCTTCCCCTCGACCGTGGGCAGCGAGGCAATGGTCGTCGTGCGGTTCGCCTTCGACGCGGGTCCGCAGGGGCCCAAGCTCACCGACATGGACAGGATCGCCGCGAGCATCCGCCCGATCGGCGACTCCACGAGCGGCGGAGTCGGCAGCAGCATCGGCCCGGGCTAGGTCATTGTGCCCTCCGGCGACCCAGGACATAAGGCCGTCCGGCGATCGAGCACATCGGGCCGTCCGGCGATCGGGGACGAAACCGGCTGCGAACGGCCCTGGCTGAATGCTTCGTACCCGGCCGAATGTCTTTTCCCCTGCTCAGAGGAGCGTGCGGCCCTAGAGGAACGTGCGGCCCTCGCCCCGGTACGTCGGTGCCGTGCCGGTCACCCGGTCACCCTCGATCAGCTGCAGAGTGTCGAAGCGCTCACACATCTCCCCGGCCTTGGCATGCCGGAACCACACCTTGTCGCCGATCAGCAGATCGTCGGCGGGCGCGCCGAGCAGCGGGGTCTGCACCTCGCCGGGCCCCTCCTGCGGGTCGTAGCGAAGACCTTCCGGGAGATACGGCACCGGCAGCCGGTCCGCACCCGGCGCACCGGAGGCGGGGTAGCCGCCGCCGAGCACCGTGACCACACCCACGCCCGGCCTGCGCACCACCGGCTGGGCGAAGAGTGCGGCCGGACGCCCCGTGAACGACGTGTAGTTGTCGAACAGCCGCGGTACGTACAGCCCGGAACCGGCGGCGATCTCCGTGACCGCGTCCTCGGCCGCCGTGTGCTGGACACTGCCGGTGCCACCGCCGTTGACGAATTCCAGGTGCGGGGTCACCGCCCGTACCGCGCGCACCACCGCCGCCCGCCGGGCCGCCAGCTCCCGGCGCGCGGCGCCCTGCATCAGCCGGATGGCGCGGGAGCGCACCGGGCGCCCGGCGAGGGAGTCGCCCACACCCGCGACATGCCCCTCGTACGCCATCAGCCCCACCAGCCGGAAGCCGGGGCGACGCGCGATCGTCCGGGCCAGCTCGGCCAGCTGGGCCGGCTCGCGCAGCGGGGAGCGCAGCGCCCCGATCCGCACCCGCCCCCCGAGCAGCTTCAACGACGTGTCCAGCTCCAGACAGACCCGGACCTCCTCCGTGCCGCCGTCACGGGCACGGTCGATCAGTTCCAGCTGAGCCGGATCGTCGACCATCACGGTCACCGCGGCGGCGAGCTTCGGGTCAGCGGCCAGCTCCGCGAAACCGGCCCGGTCCGCCGACGGGTACGCGAGCAGCACATCGTCGAAGCCCGACCTGGCCAGCCACAGGGATTCGGCCAGCGTGAAGGACATGATCCCGGCGAACCCGTCCCGCTCCAGCACCCGCTCCAGCAGCGCCCGGCAGCGTACGGACTTGCTCGCCACCCGGATCGGCTTGCCGCCCGCTCTGCGCACCAGATCGTCGGCGTTGGCGTCGAACGCGTCGAGATCGACGACGGCGAGCGGTGCGTCGAGCTGGGCGGTGGCCCTGTCGTAGCGGGCCCGGTCAGCGGCTCGGGGAGTCATGGCCCGAGCTTGCCAGACCGGATTACCGCAGGGTAGGGGGATGTTCTGGGCAGATCCTCCCGGACCCCCGGCCTCGTTGCCGCCGGGCTCGTTCCAGCCCGTAGAGTGACGGACACGCGGTGACGAACGGGCCTGCCCGGAAAGGCGAACCGTCGGTGTCCGTGGACGAGAAACAGGGGGCGGGATGAGCACGGAGGCGCAGCGACCTCCCGGCCCGCACTCGCCCCAGCCGGACGACGGGGAGACGGCGCCCAGCACCTCGCGTATCACTGATGCCCTGGTCCCGCCGGAGACGGCGCCGAGAGCGCTGCGCGCATCCGGCATCACGCAATTCCTGCCGGCGGATCCGCCGCCCGCGCGTTCCGATGCCTCTTTGGCCATGGACCCCGAGCGCCACGGTGCACCCGGCGGGCCGGACCGGCATCAGTCGACGCCGGCCGAGCCCGGCGCCCGGCCCGGCGGCGGGGGTCCCGCCGTCCCGGAGCCGTCCGGTGGAGCCGACGCCGGCCGTCCTGCCCCACATGGCAGCGCCCGGCCGTTGGCCTCCCCGCCCACGCCGAGCGCGTCTGCCGCCGGGCCCGACTCCGGCGGCATGCAGGCGCGTCGGCCCCCTGCCGCCCCGCCCACGCCGAGCGCGCCCGCCGCCGAGCCGCCGCTGCCCGGTCTTCCGCCGCGCCCCGCCGCGCCCCGGCCCGGAACAGCCCCCTCCGCCGAGCGACACATGCTGCCGAGCCCCGCTGCGGCCCCGGACGAGACCGGCGTCCCCGCCGTCGAGACCACCACCCGGCTGCGGCCCATCTCCGCGCTCCGACGCGCGCCCGTGCCCCCGCCCATCTCCGCGCCCCTGCCGCCCCAGGCGCCGCCCCGGCCCACCGCCGCCCCCACCCGGCGCAGGCCCGTCGGGGCAGTCGACCTCACGCCGCGGCCCGGCGCCGGGCAGCCCGCGGCCCACACGGTCCCCGGCCCCCGCTCCTGGGCACCACCGGAGACGCCCGTCGAGATGACCACCCGGCTGCGCCCGGTGCGCACCCGGCGCACCGGCCGCACCCTCGGCGCCCTCGCGTGTGTCGTACTCGGGCTCGGACTGATCGGCGGCGCGGCCACCGGCAGCTGGCTCACCGGCGACTCGAGCGCGGACCCCACCGCCCGTACCGGCTACACCGAGGCGCGCACCCTCTGGCACAGCGTCCCCGTGGACACGCTGTTCCCGCGCACCCTCAACGGCACCGGCGCCGGGCCCGGCCGCGCGGACCGGGTGTGGACCCGGATCGCCGTCGCGCCGGACGGCGCCTGCGTGATCGCCCTCGATCCGTTGCTGCTCAAGACCCTGCAGCCGGTCGGCTGCGCGCGGGTGCTGCGCGCCACCTACACCGACGCCACCACCAGCAGCGTCACCACCGTCGGCATGATCTTCACCGAGGCCGACGTGGATGCGATGAGCGCGCTGGACGCCCGCTTCACCTCGGAGGGGCTCGACGAGCGCCCCGATCTGATGCCCCGCACCCTCCCGGCCAAGAACACCGTCGCCGCCGGGTTCGGCAACGGACAGCGCGCGAGCTGGACCGTGAGCGTGCTGACCGACGCGCCCGTCATCGTCTACGCCGTGTCCGGCTTCGCCGACGGGCGTGCCGTCACCGACCCCCAGCCCGCCGACGAGGCGAGGGCCGAAGGCGCGACCTCCGCGCCGGCCCAGGCCGGCCTCGGCCACGAGGCCAAGGGGATCGCCGACCGTATAGAGGCCGGTCTGCGCAAGACCGTCCGCACGGCCACGGAGAAGCCCGAATGACACGCCGCCGCCATCGCCTCGGCGCCGCCTTCGCGGCCGCCGCCTTCGTACTGCTGCCGGCGACTCCCGCGCACGCGGATGCCATACGGGCCCAGCAGTGGGCGCTCGACGCCATGAGGACCGACCGGGCCTGGGACATCACCAAGGGCAGCGGCATCACGGTCGCCGTCCTCGACACCGGCGTGGACGACAGCCACCCGGACCTCGCGGGCACCGTCCTCCCCGGCAAGGACTTCATCGGCTTCGGCGCGCAGCGCGGCTCACGGGCCTGGGCCCGCCACGGCACCGCGATGGCCGGCATCATCGCCGCTCACGGCCATGGTTCCGGCCGCGAGGACGGCGTCATCGGCATCGCTCCCGAGGCGAAGATCCTCCCGGTCCGGGTCATCCTCGAAGGCACCGACAAGGCCCGCGACAAGGCCCGCAGCTCCCGCGGCACCGCCCTCGCCCAGGGCATCCGCTGGGCCGCCGACCAGGGCGCCGACGTCATCAACCTCTCCCTCGGCGACGACAGCGAGTCCGCGCACCCCGAGGCGGGCGAGGACGCCGCAGTGCAGTACGCGCTCGCCAAAGGCTCCGTTGTCGTCGCCTCGGCGGGCAACGGCGGCGAGAAGGGCGACCACATCTCGTACCCCGCCGCTTACCCCGGCGTGATCGCCGTGACGGCCGTCGACCGCTTCGGCACCCACGCCGCCTTCTCCACCCGCCGGTGGTACGCAACCGTCAGCGCCCCCGGCGTCGACATCGTCATCGCCGACCCCGACCGGAAGTACTACCAGGGCTGGGGCACCAGCGCCGCGTCCGCGTTCGTCTCCGGCGCGGTCGCCCTGGTGCGGGCCGCCCACCCGGGCCTGGCTCCCGCCCAGATCAAGAAGCTCCTCACCGACACGGCCCGGAGCGGGCACAAGAGCGCCCGCGACGACTCCAAGGGATACGGCATGGTCGATCCGGTCGCCGCGATCAAGGCGGCGGCGAAGCTGCGCCCCGCGGATCCGAAGGCGGCCACTGCCGGCTACGGCAAGCAGTACTTCGGCTCCGGTCCCGCCGCCGTGAAGGAGGACGCGGAACCGGCGGGCTGGCTCGCCCCGCTCGCCGGTGGCGTCGGCGCCCTGCTCCTGGCGGGAGCCGTGGTGCTCTGGCGCGGCGGCCGGGTCAGCAGGGACTGACCGCCTCCCGCACCGCCTCCTCGACGCGCGCGATACCCGCCTCCATCGTCGGATGCCCGTCGGAGAGCACCGCGATCGGACAGCCACCGGCCCGCCCGACGGAGTGGACGACCCACAGCCCGGTGTCGCGCATCGGCATCCAGCCGTTCTTCAGCGCCCACTCACCGCCCGCGGCCGACACCCCCCAGCTCTGCCCGTCGACCACCTGCTCCATCAAGGAGCGCAGATACGCGTAGGGCCCGCCGAACACAGCCCGCATCAGGGTGAGCTGATCCCGCGCGGTGGTCCGCGTCAGCCCCCACGCCGACTCCGCCCGGGTCCCGGTGAGCCCGAGCCGTTCGTGTGCGACGTCCAGCCCGGCCGCACCGCCGATCGTCTCCCACAGCACCGACGCCGCGTCGTTGTCGCTCCGCACGATCATGGCGCGGGCGAGCGCCCGCTCCCGCGTGGTCGGCGGACGCCCCCGCTGCAGCAGCGCGGCCAGGATCGAGACCTTCACGATGCTCGCCGAGGGATACGTCCGCTTCTCGCCGTAGGAGCGGCCGGGCAGGGCGACCGAGACGGCGACCGGGACACTGGCACTCATACCAGGGAGGTTAGGGTCGACCTGTGGCGCTCAAGAACATCCCAGACCCCGGATTCTCCGACGACGACGGCACGGCCGACCCCGCTCTGACGTCGGCCCTCGCCGCCTGGGCGGACGACAGAACCGCCGTACGGCCGGTCCTCGAAGCCCTCCGCACCGCCCGGCTGCTGGTCCCCGTCGTGGCCGTGCTCGGCGAGGTCGAGGAGGACGAGAAGGGACTGCGCCGCGAGAAGACCAGCGATATGGCGGTGCCGACGCTGACCGCGGGCGACCGCCGCGCCCTGCCTGCCTTCACCTCGATCGCGTCGCTCGCCCTCTGGAACCCCGAGGCCCGTCCCGTCGCCGTACCGCTCCACCAGGCGCTGCAGGCGGCCGCCCACGAAAAGGCCGACACGGTGGTGCTCGATCTGGCGGGACCCGTCCCGTACCAGCTGACCGGCCCTGCGCTGCTCGCCCTCGCCGAGGGGCGTACGAATCCCGACCCGCTCCAGGACCCCACGGTCATCGCCGCGGTGACGGCCGCGGTCGCCGCCGAGCCCGCGGTGCTCCGGGCCCATCTCGGCCCGGGCGGCGCGGACGGCACCCTGGCCCTGATCCTCGCCCGGGACGCGGCCCCCGCCGAGACGGCCCGGCGCGTCGCCGAGGCACTGGCGGCGGACGACGCACTGAGGGCCCGCCTGGTGCGGGGCCTCGACCTGGCGCTGCTGCCGGCCGAGGCCACGCCTTCGGGCGAGCCCCTGTTCGTACGTGAGTAGCCGCTAGCCGTAAACGGGTCCGGTGTACTTCTCTCCCGGGCCCTGGCCAGGCTCGTCCGGTACCAGCGACGCCTCGCGGAACGCCAGCTGCAGCGACTTCAGCCCGTCACGCAGCGGTGCCGCGTGGAAGGAGCTGATCTCGGTCGCGCTCGCGTCCATCAGACCGGCCAGCGCATGCACCAGCTTGCGGGCCTCGTCCAGGTCCTTGTGGTCCGCGCCGTCCTCGGTCAGACCGAGCTTGACGGCGGCGGCGCTCATCAGGTTCACCGCGACCGTGACGATCACCTCGACGGCGGGGACCTCCGCGATGTCGCGGGTCATGTCGTCGAAGCCGGGAGATTCATTGGGGGTCGCGTCACTCATGACGCACACGATAGGCCCCGGCGGGCCGCGTCCGGCCGCTGACCCCAATTAGCCGTGTTCGGCCGAAGCTGCTAACCTTGTGTAACGACCGGCCGGTCACGTGTGTGCCCGGCCCACAAGTGGAGGCTCCGATCTCCCACCTGGCCGTCCTTCTGGGCGGCGGGTCACCGGTCAGGTGGCGCCCATCGTTCCGTACGGACGATGGAAGTCGCCCGATGTGCGCCCCGCGGTTGACCGCGGCGGTGCTCCGGTATTCGAGGAGCTGCCGCCTGTGTCCCGTCCGGGGCATTTTTCATGACCCGGTGCGGTTGGTCTCACGAAACAGACGTTACGCGGCTGCCTGCCAGACATCCGTGTGGTGCTACCTAGGAGGATCCATCAGCGCCGAGCCCCGCATCAACGACCGGATTCGCGTTCCCGAAGTGCGACTTGTCGGTCCCAGCGGCGAGCAGGTCGGGATTGTTCCGCTTGCCAAGGCCCTCGAGCTTGCGCAGGAATACGACCTCGACCTGGTCGAGGTCGCGGCAACCGCCCGGCCGCCCGTGTGCAAGCTCATGGACTACGGGAAGTTCAAGTACGAGTCGGCCATGAAGGCCCGTGAGGCGCGCAAGAACCAGGCGCACACGGTCATCAAGGAGATGAAGCTCCGGCCGAAGATCGACCCGCACGACTATGACACCAAGAAGGGTCACGTCGTCCGGTTCCTCAAGCAGGGTGACAAGGTCAAGATCACGATCATGTTCCGTGGTCGTGAGCAGTCCCGCCCCGAGCTTGGCTTCCGCCTGCTGCAGCGTCTCGCTTCGGACGTCGAGGACCTCGGCTTCATCGAGTCGAACCCGAAGCAGGACGGCCGGAACATGATCATGGTTCTTGGTCCGCACAAGAAGAAGACCGAGGCCATGGCCGAGGCGCGTGAGGCCCAGGCCGCCCGCAAGGCGGAGCGTCAGGGCTACACGCACGAGGAGTCGGCGGACGAGGCTGCGAAGGCTCCGGCCGAAGCACCCTCCGAGACGCCTTCCGAGACGCCCTCCGAGGCGTGATCCAGGGGGCTGCCACCCAGGCGGCCCCGGGTCCCGCCCGGAAACCCACAAACCAAGATCTGACGCTCCTGTTGTCCGGTGTCCGCACCGGGGGAGCGCCACTGACGAGGAGATAACGGCGCGATGCCGAAGAACAAGACGCACAGCGGTGCCAAGAAGCGCTTCAAGATCACCGGCTCCGGCAAGGTGCTCCGTGAGCGTGCCGGCAAGCGCCACCTGCTCGAGCACAAGTCGTCCAGGCTGACGCGTCGCCTCACCGGCAACGCCGAGATGGCCCCGGGTGACTCGAAGACCATCAAGAAGCTTCTCGGCAAGTGACGCCCGTGTCCCCGGTCTCCGGGGACACGAGCCGAGACCGGGACCAATTCGTTTCCGGGCCGGGGTGAGTCGAACTCTAAATCCCAGCCCCGCTACAAGGAGTTAACAAGTGGCACGCGTCAAGCGGGCAGTCAACGCCCACAAGAAGCGCCGGGCAATTCTCGAGGCCGCCAGCGGTTACCGCGGTCAGCGTTCGCGCCTGTACCGCAAGGCCAAGGAGCAGGTCACCCACTCCCTGGTCTACAACTACAACGACCGCAAGAAGCGCAAGGGCGACTTCCGTCAGCTGTGGATCCAGCGCATCAACGCCGCTGCCCGCCAGAACGGCATGACGTACAACCGCCTCATCCAGGGTCTGAAGGCCGCCAACATCGAGGTGGACCGCAAGATCCTGGCCGAGCTCGCGGTCAACGACGCCAACGCGTTCGCCGCGCTCGTCGAGGTCGCCCAGAAGGCGCTTCCGAGCGACGTCAACGCCCCGAAGGCCGAGTCGGCGGCCTGACGGCCGCATCGAGCCGACCGGACCCGCAGGCCTTTGGCCTGCGGGTCCGGTGTGTTTGGAGTTGTTTTCGGGGGTGGCCCCGAACCCCCGCCGGCTTGCGGGCGGGGACATCGCACAGGTCCGTCCGGGCCGACCCCGGAACCCGAATCAGAGAGCCGCAGGCGACATGGGCACCCCCGAGCTGATCTCCCCGCGTTCCCCGCGCGTCACCGCCGCCCGGCGGCTTGCCAAGCGCGCCTTCCGCGGCAAGGAGCGGCTGTTCATCGCCGAGGGGCCGCAGGCCGTGCGCGAGGCCGTCGCCCACCGCGGCCCCGGCGGTGAGCCCACCCTGGTCGAGCTCTTCACCACCGTCGATGCCGCCGAACGGTACGCGGACATCGTCGGCGCCGCCCGTGCCGCCGGGGTCCGGGTGCACCACGCCTCCGACGCGGTGCTCGCCGAGGTGTCCCAGACCGTCACCCCGCAGGGCCTGGTCGGGGTCTGCCGCTTCCTGGACTCGCCGTTCGAGGAGATCCTCGCGGCGCGGCCCAGGCTCGTCGCGGTCCTCGCGCACGTACGCGACCCGGGCAACGCCGGCACGGTACTGCGCTGCGCGGACGCCGCGGGTGCCGACGCCGTCGTCCTCACCGATGCCTCCGTGGACCTCTACAACCCCAAGTCGGTACGGGCGTCGGTCGGTTCGCACTTCCATCTGCCCGTCGCGGTGGGCGTGCCCGTCGAGCAGGCCGTCCAGGGGCTGCGCGACGCCGGAGTGCGCGTACTGGCGGCCGACGGCGCAGGCGACGACGACCTGGACGACGAACTCGACGCTGGCACCATGGGCGGCCCCACCGCCTGGATCTTCGGCAATGAGGCCTGGGGCCTGCCGGAGGAGACCCGCGCGCTCGCTGACGCGGTGGTGCGCGTCCCGATCCATGGAAAGGCCGAGAGCCTGAACCTCGCGACCGCCGCAGCCGTATGTCTCTATGCCTCGGCGCGTGCACAGCGCACAGGCAGTGCTCGCTGACCAGGAGTACTCGCTCAGGGGGTCCGCTCCGTCACTTCCAGCTAGTAGGGTGACGGGCTCGGGGGCCCACTGCACCGGCGGAGAGGTGGGGTACGGGGATGGCTGTCGGGACGAGCAGGCCCGCGGAGACACACGGGGCGTTGCTGTGTCATTCCGAGGGCCCCCACATGTACGGAATCGACCCCGACGATCTTCCCGACGGACTGGTCGTCGCCGACGAGACCGGCCGGGTGATCTGCTTCAACGACGCGGCCGTACGGATCACCGCCGTGTCCAAGGCCGATGCGCTGGGCCTGCCGCTGGAGCGCGCGCTGCCGCTGGAGGACCTCAAGGGCCGCCGCTGGTGGACGCTGACCGATCCGTACGGCGGACTCGCCACCCGCGTCGGCCAGCCCGAGCGCAATCTCCTGCTCCCCGGCGGCCGTGAAGTCCTCGTCTCCGCCCGCTATGTGCGCGAGCACCCGACCGGTCCCCTGCGCAGGCTGGTCATCAGCCTGCGCGGCACCGAGGCACGGCGCCGTACCGAACGCAGCCATGCCGAGCTGATCGCCACCGTCGCCCATGAACTGCGCTCCCCGCTCACCTCCGTCAAGGGCTTCACGGCGACGCTGCTCGCCAAGTGGGAGCGCTTCACCGACGACCAGAAGCGGCTGATGCTCGAGACCGTCGACGCCGACGCGAACCGCGTCACCCGGCTGATCGCCGAGCTGCTCGACATCTCCCGTATCGACTCCGGACGGCTCGAGGTGCGCCGCCAGCCCGTCGACATCGCGGCCGCCGTCGGGCGGCACATCCAGGCACACATAGCCAGCGGCCAGCGGCCGGACCGGTTCTTCGTACGCATCCAGCGGCAGCTGCCCGATATGTGGGCCGATCCTGACAAGATCGACCAGGTGCTCGGCAATCTGCTGGAAAACGCGGTGCGCCACGGCGAGGGAACCGTCACCATCGAGGTGGCACCGGCATCCGCGAAGGACGACGAGAAGGGAACGGCCGTCACCGTGAGCGACGAAGGTCCCGGCATCCCCGAGGAGTCGATGGGCCGTGTCTTCACCCGCTTCTGGCGGGGAAGCAAGCGCGGTGGTACGGGGCTCGGTCTCTACATCGTCAAGGGCATCGTCGAGGCGCACGGCGGGACGATCACCGTCGGCCGTGGACCCGGCGGCGGCGCCGAGTTCCGATTTATTCTGCCCGTCGGCGCCCCGGCCTACCTGGCCTGAGCAGCCCGCGGGCTCATTCGCCTCTCCATACCCCGTTAGACTCGTTCTTTGGCACCTTTGCGTCCTCGGTCGTCGAGCGGGGGCCCCAGCCAGCCCATCGGAAGTACGGGAAGAGATGTCCGCACCCAATAAGTCGTACGACCCTGTTGAGGTCGAGGCACTGAAACCGGAAGAGATCGAGCGCATGCGGGACGAGGCGTTCGCCGCCTTCGCCGCCGCGGGCGACCTCGAGGCTCTCGCCCACGCGAAGGTCGCGCACACCGGCGGCGCCTCGCCGCTCGCGCTCGCCAACCGGGAGATCGGCGCGCTGCCGCCGCAGGCAAAGGCCGAGGCCGGCAAGCGCGTGGGCCAGGCCCGCGGCGCCGTGAGCAAGGCCCTCGCCGCCCGCCAGGCCGAGCTCGAGGCCGAGCGTGACGCCCGGGTGCTCGTCGAGGAGGCAGTGGATGTCACGCTGCCCCACGACCGGATCCCGGCCGGCGCCCGCCACCCGCTCACCACGCTCATGGAGCGGCTCGAGGACATCTTCGTATCCATGGGGTACGAGGTCGCCGAGGGCCCCGAGGTCGAGGCGGAATGGTTCAACTTCGACGCCCTGAACTTCGTGCCCGACCACCCGGCGCGCCAGATGCAGGACACCTTCTTCGTCCAGGGGCCCAAGGGCACCACGGACGACGAGTCCGGCATCGTGCTGCGTACGCACACCTCGCCGGTGCAGGCCCGCACCCTGCTCGACCGCGAGCCGCCTGTCTATGTCGTCGTGCCCGGCCGCGTGTACCGCACCGACGAGCTGGACGCGACGCACACCCCGGTCTTCCACCAGATCGAGCTGCTCGCCGTCGACGAGGGCCTGACCATGGCCGACCTGAAGGGCACCCTGGACCACATGGTCCAGGCACTCTTCGGCCGGGACATGAAGACCCGGCTGCGCCCGAACTTCTTCCCGTTCACCGAGCCGTCCGCCGAGATGGACATGGTCTGCTACGTGTGCCGAGGCGAGTCCGTCGGCAATCCGGACCGGCCGTGCCGCACCTGCGGCAGCGAGGGCTGGATCGAGCTCGGCGGCTGCGGCATGGTCAACCCGAAGGTGCTCATCGCCTGCGGCGTCGACCCCGAGAAGTACAGCGGGTTCGCCTTCGGGTTCGGCATCGAACGGATGCTGATGTTCCGCCACAACGTCGAAGACATGCGAGACATGGTCGAGGGTGACGTCCGGTTCACCCGGCCGTTCGGGATGGAGATCTGATGCGGGTCCCGCTTTCCTGGCTGCGGGAGTACGTCGACCTGCCGGCGACGGAGACCGGCCGTGACGTCCAGGCCAAGCTCGTTTCCGCCGGCCTCGAGGTCGAGACCGTCGAGCAGCTCGGCGCCGGGCTCAAGGGCCCCCTCGTCGTCGGACAGGTGCTGACCATCGAGGAGCTGGCGGAGTTCAAGAAGCCCATCCGCTTCTGCACCGTCGACGTCGGCATGGCCAACGGCACCGGTGCGCCGCAGGAGATCGTCTGCGGCGCGCGCAACTTCTCGGTCGGCGACAAGGTCGTCGTGGTCCTGCCGGGCGCCGTGCTGCCCGGTGACTTCGCCATCGCGGCGCGCGAGACGTACGGCAAGACCTCGCACGGCATGATCTGCTCCGGCGATGAGCTGGGCATGGGCGACGACGGCTCGCACGGCATCATCGTGCTGCCGCGGGAGTACGAGGTCGGCACCGACGCCATCGAGCTTCTGGAGCTTGTCGACGAGGTCCTCGACATCGCCGTCACGCCGGACCGCGGCTACTGCCTCTCGATGCGCGGCGTCGCCCGCGAGACCGCCATCGCGTACGGCCTGCCGCTGCGCGACCCGGCGCTGCTCGACGTCCCCGCCCCGAACTCCTTCGGCCACGTGGTGAAGGTCTCCGACCCGAAGGGCTGCGACCGCTTCACCGCGCGTACCGTCGTCGGCCTGGAGCCCGAGGGCCGCTCCCCGATCTGGCTGCAGCGCCGGTTGCAGAAAGCCGGGATGCGCCCGATCTCGCTCGCTGTCGACGTCACCAACTACGTGATGCTCGAGCTCGGCCAGCCGCTGCACGCCTACGACCGCTCCCGTCTCGACGGACCGATCGGAGTGCGTCGCGCCGAGCACGGCGAGAAGCTCACCACCCTCGACGGCGTCACGCGCGTCCTGGACTCCGAAGACCTGGTCATCACCGACAACCGCGGGCCGATCGGCCTCGCGGGTGTCATGGGCGGCGCCAACACCGAGATCGCCGACGCTGCGGCCGACCCCGAGACCGGTCAGGTCCGGGGCACCACCGAGGTCGTCATCGAGGCCGCGCACTTCGACGCGATCACCATCGCCCGTACCGCGCGCCGCCACAAGCTGGCCTCCGAGGCGTCCAAGCGCTTCGAGCGGGGCGTCGACCCGCAGGCCGCGGCCGCCGCCGCGCAGCGGACCGTCGACCTGCTGGTGCTGCTCGCCGGTGGTACCGCCGAGGCAGGCGTCACCGAGATCGTCGCGCCGTCCGCGCCTCGTACGATCTCGATGCCGGCGGACCACCCGGACCGCGTCGCGGGCGTCGACTACGGACGCGAGACCGTCGTACGCCGCCTCCAGGAGGTCGGCGCGGACGTCTACGGGCAGGACGAACTGGTCGTCGCCGTCCCGTCCTGGCGTCCCGACCTGAGCGAGCCGAACGACCTCGCCGAAGAGGTCATCCGGCTCGAGGGCTACCAGAACCTGCCGTCGACGCTGCCCACACCGCCGCCCGGCCGTGGGCTCACCCCACGGCAGCGGCTGTACCGCCGCGTCGGCCGCGCGCTGGCCGGCGCCGGCTATGTCGAGGCGCTGAACTACCCGTTCATCGGGGAGCAGATCCTCGATCAGCTCGCGATCCCGGCGGACGACACCAGCCGCCGGCTGGTCAAGCTGGTCAACCCGCTCTCCGACGAGGAGCCCGCGCTGCGCACCACGCTGCTGCCGGGACTGCTCGGCGCGCTGCGCCGCAATGACGGCCGCGGCAGCCACGACCTGGCCCTCTTCGAGACCGGCCTGGTCTTCCAGGCTCCCACGCAGGAGGGCATCGCGGTACGGCTGCCCGTCCACCGCCGTCCGACCGACGAGGAGATCGCCGGACTGACCGGGGTGCTGCCGGTGCAGCCACGCCATGTCGCGGTCGTGCTCGCCGGTGCGCGTGAGCAGGCCGGCTGGTGGGGCAAGGGCCGGCCGGCCGACTGGGCGGACGCGGTCGAATCCGCCCGCACGGTCGCCGGCGAGGCCGGGGCCGAACTGATCGTCCGCCAGGGCCAGTACGGACCGTGGCACCCGGGCCGGTGCGCCGAGCTCGCCGTGGTGATCGACGGAGCGGAGCAGACCGTCGGATACGCCGGTGAACTGCACCCGCGCGTGGTGAAGGCACTGCATCTGCCCGCACGCAGCTGCGCGATGGAGCTGAACCTGGACGTGCTGGAGCAGGCCTCGCAGGGCGCGCTTCAGGCGCCGCGGATCTCCACCTTCCCGGTGGCGACCCAGGACGTCGCGCTCGTGGTCGACGAGCGGGTGCCGGCCGCGGAGGTCGAGAAGGTGCTGACCGAGGGGGCGGGTGAACTGCTGGAGTCCATCCGGCTGTTCGATGTATTTGTCGGGTCGCAGATCGGCGATGGCAAGAAGTCGCTGGCGTACGCGCTGCGGTTCCGTGCCTCCGACCGGACGCTGACGGTCGAGGAAGCCTCGGCCGCCCGCGACGCGGCGGTGGCGCTCGCCGCAGAGCGCACCGGGGCGGTACTGCGCGGAGCCTGACCGCTCCCGGCCTGTTGAGGGGCGCGCCCGGACACCGGGCGCGTCCCTCACTCATTTGGGTGAGAACGTGGGGCGTTGTCCCTTCCGGGCCAGGTCGATCGAAAGAATCGTCCTGGCCGTGGGGGCCTGCCTGCGTGCCGGACAGGGCCTACGAGGGGACCACCGCATGATCCGTATCAGCAGGTCCGGCGGAGGTCCCTTTCCGGCCTCGCGGTGGGTGAGGTCCGTGCGCGCCGACCATTCGCGGGTAGGGCGACTGCTTCCTCTGGTCCTTCCCGCCGTATGCGGCTCCGCCGCGCTCACCTGGAAGATCGCCTGTCCGTCCCCCCAGCCGGAGAGCCTCGGGCAGCGGGTGGCAACCGGGGTCGTTCTCTTCTCGGTCGGCACCGGTCTTGTCCTCGGTGTCCGGCACGGGCTGAACCGTGAGCTCAGACGGATGAGCGAAATCGCCTACGCCGCCCATCGGGTGCTGCTGCGGCCGCTGCCGGACCGTCTCGACGGACTCACCCTCGCCGCGAGCCAGCTCTCGGTAAGCCGTGGCGCCGCGGTCGGCGGTGATCTGTACGAGGCCGTGGCCACCCCGTACGGCGTGCGGATTGTCATCGGCGACGCCCGCGGGCACGGGCTGCCCGCGATAGGGGCGGCCGCCGCGGTTCTCGGCAGCTTCCGGGAGGCCGCGTACGACGAGCCCGAACTGGACGGTGTACTGCGGAGGTTGGACCGGTCGATCCAGCGGCATCTGCGGGAGCGGGCGCGGGAGGAGCATCCGGCGGCCGGCGGGGGAGAGCCGGACTGTCCGGCGGCGGAGGACTTCGTCACCGTACTGCTGCTGGAGATCGGGCAGGACGGCGGCGTACTGGCGCTCAACTGCGGTCATCCATGGCCGTACCGGCTCTGCCGCCGGGCCGAACCGCTGGCCTGCGCGGACCCGCTGCCACCGCTCGGTCTGTTCCCGCTCCCGGCCGAGCTGCCCCTCCACCGGTGCGCCCGGCTGCGTTCCGGGGAGGCGCTGTTCCTGCACACGGACGGGGCTGCGGACGCCCGTGACGCGTCGGGGACGTTCTTCGGTCTGGAAGCCGTGCTCGCCGAGGCCGCGCTCGGCTCGCCGGTTTCGCCCGCTGCCGTGATCGCCACCGTTCGCTCGCAGTTGCTGCGTCACACCGGCGGTCGTCTCGCAGACGATGTGGCACTGCTGGTGCTGCGTAACGACCGCGCGCGGGTACCGGCGCAGTCCGGAGATGCCGCCCTGCGCCGTACCCGGCCGGAACCCTCCAATCGCTAGCCATCCGCGGACATGTGCAGCGATCAGCAACCAAGGGATTGCCGTGCGGCCGGCGCCGCCCGCCCTGCCGCGGAGTGTCGGGCAGATCAGCAGGGCAGACGACGCAATCTGGGGCCGTCGCACTGTACGAGGGGGAGCCGACGGCCCGGCCGCCTCTGTGAGAGGCACCCCAGTCAACAGGCGCGGCCGGCGTGGCGGCAGAGCGCGCGGGGCACAGATGAGGGCACTTGGTTCACACCCCGTGCGAATCGCCCTCCACTACGCTGAGCCCACCGAGCCACCGGAGGGGCACATGCAGCCCAATACCCTGCTCGACGCCCTGCTCGACGAGGCGGGCATCTCCAACGCGGGCCTCGCCGCCAGGGTCAACCAGGCCGGCCGGGCAAGAGGTCTGGAACTGCGCTACGAACACACGGCCGTAGCGCGCTGGTTGAAGGGCCAGCGCCCGCGCGGCCAGGTGCCCGACCTGATCTGCGAGGTACTCGTCGGCCGGCTGCACCGGGCGATAGTCCTCGGCGACATCGGCCTCGGAGTGCCGGGCGAGTCCGTGACACAACTCGGCTCGCCGCTCTCCGGTTTCGTGGAGCGGGCCACCGCGATGTGGCGCTCCGACGAACAGCAGCGGCGGCACATCATCGAGGCCCCCGCGGTCACCGGCACCCCCGCCGTCATGCCCGTATGGGAGTGGGAGAACCCGCCGGAGGACTCGGATGTCTCGCGCTCGGGACAGACGCGCGTCAGCATGGCCGACATAAAGATGCTGCGCGCCGCCCGTGCGCACTACGAGCTGATGTACCGGAAAGCGGGCGGTATCGCCACCCGCGCCCGCATCGTCGGCTTCCTCAACGCCGAGACCGCGCCGCTGCTCCGCGGTGGCTACAGCGACGCACTCGGCCGCCAACTGCACCGCGCGACGGGCGGTCTGGTGTCCGTCGCCGGTATCTGCGCCTACGACTCCAACGCGCACGGCCTCGCCCAGCGCTACTTCCACCAGGCGCTGCGGCTGGCAAAGGCCAGCGGGGACCGGGGACTTGGCGCATATGTGATCGCGCTCCTGGTCAACCAGTCGCTGTTCATGGCGGATCACCGGCAGGCGGTGGCCTTCGCGGAGGCGGCGCTGCGTGCCGCGGGAGCGCAGCTCACTCCGGCGCTGGCCGCCGATCTGTACGCGATGCAGGCGAAGGCGTACGCCCATCTCGGCGACGGCCGCAGCGCCTTGCGGTGCATCCGGCGCGCGGAACTGGAGGCGGAGCGGATCCGTCCGGGGTGCGAGCCGGACGAGACCGGTTATGTCCAGCCGGGCCTGGTGAATGTCCAGGTGGCGGAGGCCCTGCTCAGCCTGGGGGATCTGACGGCGGCACGGGAGCATGCCGCGGCGGCCGTCGGCACTCCGGCGCACGACCGCGGCCGGGTGCACCGGCTCGCCATGCTCAGCCAGATCGAACTGCGTCAGGGCGAGGTGGACCGGGCGGCGCAGACGGCGGCGGAGATGGTGGAACGGGCCAAGGGGATGGAGTCGCAGCGGCTCCGGGACCGGCTGCGGGCGGTACGCGAGCATCTCGTGGCGAGCGGTTGCACCAACGCCGACGAGGCCGCCGAACTCATCGACGGGGCACTGCGCGTTCCCCTGTGACCGAGCTCCTGCTGCGATATTGCCATCTACTTGTCGGAAGGTGGCAGAAAAGTGCAGTGGACGAAATTAAGCGAACAAACTGTGTATGAAAACCGTTGGTTCAGGGTCAACCTGGCCGATGTCGAGCTCCCCGACGGCCGGCACCTGGACCACTTCCTCATCCGGCTCCGCCCGGTCGCCGTCGCGACCGCGGTCAACAGGGCCAACGAGGTGCTGATGCTCTGGCGGCACCGCTTCATCACCAACAGCTGGGGCTGGGAGCTCGCCGCCGGCGTCGTCGAGGACGGCGAGGACATCGCGGCCGCGGCCGCCAGGGAGATGGAGGAGGAGACCGGCTGGCGTCCGGGTCCTCTCCAGCACCTCCTGACCGTCGAACCGTCCAACGGCCTCACCGACGCCCGGCATCATCTCTACTGGTCCGAGGACGCGACGTACATCGGGCATCCGGAGGACGACTTCGAGTCCTCGCGCCGCGAGTGGATACCGCTGAAGCTGGTGCCCGACATGATCGCCCGCGGTGAGGTCCCGGCCGCCAATATGGCGGCCGGGCTGCTGATGCTTCACCATCTGCGGCTGGGCTGACGCCCGGCGGCTACCGGCCCATGGCCTGCCACACCGTTACCGCCAGCGCTCCGAGCGCGGTCAGCGCGGCAACGGCGGGCAACGGCCACCTGGCGTGCTCGAGTGCCCCGACGCGCGCGGCCAGATCGGTAAGCTCCCGGTCGATCTGGCCGTTGCGCTGCGCGAGCAGCGCCAGATGTCCGTCTATCCGGGCGAGGCCGACGTCGAGGCTGCGGCGTATCTCGGCGAACTCTTCGACGACCACTAAATGATCAGGGTCGTTGGTCACGGAACGGCTCCTCTACGGGAAAGTTGTGCAGCGGACCCTTGACTGAGCGGAACCGAGTCAACTCTCCCTGGTCGGAGGGCGGGAGCGTGTGCGCACGGCATATGCGGGCACGCCCCGCACACTCCGTGTGAATCAGGAGTTCGACCCCATCACGCGTGTGGCGGGGCCAGTCCCGTCATGAGTACGGGTAGAAGCCCGAGCCCGTCTTGCGGCCGAGCCGCCCCGCGTCCACCATCCGCTGCAGCAGCGGGGGAGCGGCGTACAGCGGCTCCTTGTACTCGGCGTACATCGAGTCCGCCACCGAGGCGACGGTGTCCAGACCGATCAGGTCGGAGAGCTTCAGCGGGCCCATCGGGTGGGCGCAGCCGAGCTCCATGCCGTTGTCGATGTCCTCGCGGCTCGCGATGCCCGACTCGAACATCCGGATCGCGGAGAGCAGATACGGGATGAGGAGGGCGTTCACGACGAAGCCCGAGCGGTCCTGGGCGCGGATCGCGTGCTTGTCCAGCACGTTCTGGACGACGGCCTCGGAGCGCTTGATCGTCTCCTCGGAGGTGGTCAGTGCCGGGATCAGCTCGACGAGCTTCTGCACCGGAGCCGGGTTGAAGAAGTGGATGCCGATGACCTGGTCCGGACGAGAGGTCGCGACGGCGAGCTTCACCAGCGGGATGGACGAGGTGTTGGAGGCGAGGATCGCGTCCTGGCGGGTCACCACCTGGTCGAGCACCTGGAAGATCTCGGTCTTGACCTGCTCGTTCTCCACGACGGCCTCGATGACGAGATCGCGGTCGGCGAACTCTCCGAGGTCGGTGGTGAAGCTGAGGCGCTCCAGCGTCGTGTCGCGCTCCTCCTCGGTGATCTTGCCGCGTTCGGCGGCCTTCGAGAGAGAGTTGTAGAGCCGGGTACGACCGATCTCCAGAGCCTCGCCCGTGGTCTCGGCGACCTTCACCTCGAGGCCGCTGCGGGCGCACACCTCCGCGATGCCCGCGCCCATCTGGCCGCAACCCACCACTCCGACGCGTGCAATGTCGGCCATTGAGTCCGTCACCTCGTGCCTTTCGCTGATCTTGTGTCCGGGGGTCTTCCCGGCCGGTGGCCGGGGGACAGGTCCGCCGTGTGATTCCGGCGACCGCCTCGACCCCACGACGTTACTCCGGATGCGGGTGTGCATGACCGTCAGGGGCGGGCATGCTGTGCGGATACGGCGGTCGGCACCGATGACGCAGGGGGCGAAAAATGGGGCAGATCGGTAGAAGAGGGATCGTCGTGGCGGCGGTCGGAGCGCTGGCCGCGCTGACGGCGGCCGGGGACGCGGCAGCCGCGCCGGCCTCCGGCCGGGGCCGGCGACGGCACGGGTCGAGCCGGGAGTTCCGCGGCATGTGGCTCGCGAGCGTCGCCAACCGCGACTGGCCTTCCCGGCCGGGCCTCACCGCAGCCGAGCAGCGCGCCGAACTCCTCGCCCACCTCGACTCCGCCGTGGCCCGTCGGCTGAATGTCGTGGTCTTCCAGGTCAGGCCGACCGCTGACGCCCTGTGGCCCTCACCGTACGAGCCCTGGGCCCAGTACCTGACCGGCGTCCAGGGACAGCACCCCGGCTGGGACCCGCTCGGCACTGCCGTGCGCGAAGCCCACCGGCGCGGTCTGGAGCTGCACGCCTGGTTCAACCCGTACCGCGTCGCGAATCACACCGATCCGTCCAGGCTTGTCGAGAACCACCCGGCCCGGGTGCACCCCGACTGGGTCCTTCCGTACGGCGGGAAGCTCTACTACAACCCCGGCATCCCGGAGGTCCGCACTTTCGTCCAGCGCGCGATGATGGACGCCGTCCGCCGTTACGACATCGACGCCGTCCACTTCGACGACTACTTCTATCCGTATCCGGTCGCCGGCCAGGTCTTCGACGACGACGCCACCTACGCCCGCTACGGTGCCGGCTTTCCGGACAAGGCCGCCTGGCGTCGCGACAACATCGACCGGCTGGTCCGCGAGATGGCCCAAGGGGTCAAGAAGGCCAAGAAGAACGTCCGCTTCGGCATCAGCCCCTTCGGCGTATGGCGCAACGCCGCGACCGACCCGCTCGGCTCCGACACCCGGGCCGGCGTGCAGACCTACGACGATCTGCACGCCGACACCCGCACATGGGTGAAGCAGGGCTGGATCGACTACATCGTCCCCCAGATCTACTGGAACATCGGCTTCGCCGTCGCCGACTACGCCAAGCTGCTGCCCTGGTGGAACAGCGTCGTACAGGGCACGGGCGTCCATCTCTACGCCGGTGAGGCCCTCTACAAGGCGGGCGATCCCGCTCAGCCCGCGCCCTGGCAGGACCCCGCCGAACTCTCCCGCCACCTCACGCTGGCGTGCCAATACGCCGAGGTCCGCGGCCACTGCTTCTTCTCGGCGAAAGAGGTCATGACGGATTCGATCGGTGCGATGGCCAGAGTGGTGGCCGATCACTATCCGACCAGGGTGCGGCCGCCGGCCTGAGTCAGGCCTCCTTGTGGTGGCGCACAACGGTGTCGGGGCCAGGGGACATCAGCGCCTCGTGCCCGTCGTCGAAACGGACGCGGTACGGCGGAGTGCCTTTGGCCCCCAGCACCTCGACCACTTCGGCGTGCTTGTCGTGCTGACCCACGGTCCTGCCGTGCATCAGCAGGGTGTCGCCCACGTTCGCTTGCATCGGGAGTGACCTCCTCGAAGGCGGTGTTTCCGGTGCTTCGAGTTTACGACCGGGGGCGAGAGTTGCACCCTCTCAGCTGCGGGCGCGCTGGGTGACCGCGATGCAGACCAGGACGGCGACCGCGGCCACCGGGGCGGCGGGCGAGAGCCGCTCGTCCAGCAGGGACACCGACCAGACCAGCGTGAGAAGCGGTTGCGCGAGCTGGAGCTGGCTTGCCTTGGCGATACCGATCGAGGCCATGCCCCGGTACCAGACGTACAGGCCGAAGAACGTCGAACCGGCGGCGACCCAGAGCAGCCCGATCACGCCGTGGGCCGTCAGCCGCACCGGTTCGAAGGCCAGGGCGACGGCCGATCCGGTGAGCGTCAGCGGCAGGCAGAGCATCAGCGCCCATCCGATCACCTGCCAGCCCGGCAGCTCCCGGGCCAGGCGGCCGCCCTCGGTGTAACCGGCTGCGCAGACCAGCAGGGCGCCGAAGAGGTACAGATCGCCGGTCCTGAGCGCGCCACCGCTCTGCTGCACGGTGAACGCGATGACCACGGCGGCCCCGGCGAGCGCCGCAAGCCAGAAGGTGCGGGAGGGGCGGCGGCCGGTGCGCACGGCCGCGAAGGCCGCGGTGGTCAGCGGCAGCAGTCCCACCACCACGGCGGCGTGCGAGGTGGTGGCGGTCTGCAGGGCGAGCGTGGTCAGCAGCGGGAAGCCCACGACCACACCGCCGGCCACCACCGCCAGCCCCGCCCAGTGGCGGCGGTCGGGGAGCGGCACACGCATCGCCCGCAGAAAACCTCCCGCGACGATTGCGGCGAGCACGCTGCGTACAGCGACGAGGGACCAGGGGCCGAAGCTCTCCAGGCCCCAGGCGGTGGACGGAAAGGTGAGCGAGAAGGCGAGGACGCCCAGCGCGGCGAGAAGGGTGCCGCTGCTGACCGCTATCGGAGTGGTCGGAGTAGCGCTATCCTGTGCTGTCATGAATGAGCGTAGCAGTGTAGTCGAATTGGCGAATACGCTGAAGCGTGAGCTCGACCGCTACTCACCTGGTGGGAAGCTGCCATCGAGCCGAGCGCTCGTGGAGCGCTACCGGGTCTCTCCGGTGACTGTGTCGCGCGCACTCGCCCAGCTCGCCGCCGAGGGCCTGGTCGTCACCCGGCCCGGCGCCGGGGCTTTCCGTGCGGAGCCCCGCACGGGCACCCCGCCGCCCCGGGACACCTCCTGGCAGGAGGTCGCCCTCAGCGCCGACGGGGCCACCGAGCCGGTGCCGCGAGCCGTCGACGCCTCCGGCGTCCTGGCCACCCTTGCCGCGCCGGCGCCCGGTGTCGTGGAGTTCAACGGCGGCTATCTGCATTCCAGCCTCCAGCCGGAGCAGGCGATGGCCGCCGCCCTGGCGCGGGCCGGGCGGCGCCCCGGGGCCTGGGGCAGGCCGCCCATCGACGGACTGCCCGAACTGCGCGAGTGGTTCGCCCGCGGTCTCGGCGACACCTCAGGAGCCGCCGACGTACTGATCACGGCGGGTGGCCAGTCCGCACTGACCACGGCCCTGCGCGCGCTCGCCCCGCCCGGAGCCCCCGTTCTCGTCGAGTCCCCCACCTACCCGGGCATGCTGGCGATCGCCCGCGCCGCCGGGCTGCGGCCCGTGCCGGTCCCGGTGGACGCCCGGGGCGTACGCACGGAACTGCTCGCCGCGGCCTTCCAGGCCACCGGTGCCCGGGTCTTTGTGTGCCAGCCGCTCTTTCAGAACCCGACCGGAGCGGTGCTCTCGCCCGAGCGCCGCCCCGAAGTGCTCCGCATCGCGCGCGCGGCGGGCGCCTTCGTCGTCGAGGACGACTTCGCGCGCCGCCTGGTCCACCAGGACGCCGGCCCGCTGCCCAGGCCGCTCGCCGCGGACGATCACGACGGCGTCGTCGTCCATGTGAGCTCGCTCACCAAGGCGACCTCGCCGAGCCTGCGGGTGGGGATGCTGGCTGCCCGCGGCCCCGTCCTGGAACGGCTGCGTGCCATCCATGTCGTCGACAACTTCTTCGTACCCCGCCCGCTCCAGGAAGCAGCCCTGGAACTGGTCGGCGCACCCGCGTGGAACCGTCATCTGCGCACGGTGGCCGCGGAGTTGAAAGCCCGCAGGGACACCATGACCGCCGCGCTGCTGCGGGATCTGCCCGAACTGGCCCTGCCGCACATCCCGTCCGGCGGCTACCACCTCTGGCTGCGGCTTCCCGACGGGGCGGACGAGGCGGCGCTGCTCTCAGCGGCCCTGCGCGCGGGCGTCGCCCTCGCACCCGGCCGCCCCTACTTCTGCGCCGAACCCCCTGCGGGACACGTGCGGTTGAGCTTCGCGGGCGTGGCGGGCCCGGCCGAGATCGCCGAGGGCGTCCGGCGGCTGCGGACCGCGTGCGACGAGGTACTGGTGCCGGGGCGGGGCTGAGCGACCGTCAGTGGTCCGGTATCGGCACCGTCCCGCACACGAACTCCGAAGTCCGAAGAAGCTCCGGCGTCAGCAGCACCCCCGTGATCCGCTCGGCCGGCGCGAACGTGGCCTCCGTGTGCAACGCGTAGTCGCGGCCGCCTCCCTCGCTGAGGTCGAAGCCCACCTTCCGCATGGTGTCGACGAGGCCGTCGGGGTCGCTGCCGTCGCGACCGTAGGGGAACAGCGGCTCGAAGTGGAGGCGCAGTTCGCCGTCCTCGAACCAGTTGAAGTGGTCGACGGCGTTGATGTTCCGGAAGTGCGGGACGACCGTCGTCCCGCGCGATATCGGTGCCACCGCCTCATCGGTGACCCCCAGCCAGCCGTTCGGCTCGACCATCAGCGCCCAGTCGCCGACGGCGGTCACCCCCACGAACAACCGGTCGCCGTCGTGCGTGTCGCAGGCGTCGTACGCGGGCTCGATCAGAGCCTGGACCCCAGTGACCCGCACCTCGTCCTCGGCCCCGAGGCGCGCGAGCAGCGTCCGCGGCGAGAGTCCGCGCACCAGCGTGACGCAGTACGCCTCGGCCAGGTCGTCGAAGTCTTCGCCGAACCACAGATAGTCGGCAGCGGTCGTCCCAGTCATGATCCGAGCATCGCAGCCGCCACTGACAACGCCCCTGCCGCGCCCGCAAAAACGGCTCGACCCAACGGCCCGGGCCTGCGAGCCTCCCCCTATGAACGACACGGCCTTCGGCATGTACACGATCTCCACTGACCCCGCCCGCCTGGACGCCGCCCGCATCCACCACTGGCTCTCCACCGATGCCTACTGGGCGCTGGGCCGCAGCCGTGAGAAGCAGGACCTGGCCATCGCCGGTTCGCTGAACTTCGGGGCGTACGACACGACTTCGGGTGAGCTCGTCGCGTACGCCCGTATCGTCACCGACCACGCCACCTTCGCCTGGCTCTGCGATGTGTACGTCGACCGGGGCGTCCGCGGCGAGGGGCTGGGCACCGCGCTGGTCGCCGCCGTCCGTGATCACCTCGTCCCCTGCGGGCTGCGCCGCATCCTTCTCGCCACCGAGGATGCCCACGGCGTCTACGAGAAGATCGGCTTCCAGACCCTCGAGCGCCTCGGGAAGTGGATGGCGCTCGGCCTTCAGTGACCTCTTGACCTGCGCGGCTTTCGCAACCACGATCACGCCATGAGTGTCCGGATCACGTTGGTCGCTGCCGCCCGCAGCTCCGCCCTGCTCGCCGAGCGCTTCGACGACGACCGGCCGCTCGACCAGGCCGGCTGGCACGAGATGCAGCTCGCCGCGCACGCTCTCGTGCCGCTGAACGTCGCCGAGCTGCGCTACTGCTCGCCGACCGCCCGCAGCCGTGCGACCGGCGAGGCCTTCGGCTTTGCGCCGCTCGTCCAGCCGGCACTGCGCGACTGCGACATGGGCCGCTGGCGCGGTTACACATTCGCGGAGGTGACCGCCAGGGAGCCGGAGGCCGTGAACGCCTGGCTCGCCGACCCGCGCTCCGCGCCGCACGGCGGTGAGCCGCTGATCGCGTTCATCTCGCGGATAGGCAGCTGGCTGGACACCCGGCCTGCCGAGGACGTGGGCGCCATCGTCGCTGTCGCCGAGCCGGCCGTCGTACGGGCGGCGCTGGTGTACGCGCTGAAGGCGCCGCCCTCCACGTACTGGAATGTGGACGTCCGTCCGCTGTCGACCGTCACCCTGACCGGCCTGGCGGGCCGCTGGAGCCTGCGCCTGGAGGCGGCCCCATGACCCCGCAGGCACCGCGGCGTCGTCCGGTTTCGGGGCATTTGTCGAGCGCGGCCGGGCGGTCAGGCGCGGTTCAGGGACTGGAGACCGCGCCGCAGGAAGTCACGCTCGGCCGCGTTCTCGGTGCGGGCGATCGCCGCCTCGTACGCGAGCGCCGCCTCGCTGTCGCGACCCAGCCGCCGCAGCAGATCGGCCCGGACGGCGTGGAAGAGATGGAAACCTCCGAGATCGAGGCTGTCGACAAGGGCGAGTCCCGCCCCCGGGCCTTCGACCTCCGCCACCGCGACGGCGCGGTTGAGGGCCACGACCGGGCTGGGGGCGAGCGCGAGCAGCTGGTCGTACAGCCGCAGGATCTGCGACCAGTCCGTGGCGGCCGCCGCCGGTGCGTCGCTGTGTACGGCGTTGATCGCCGCCTGGATCTGGTACGGGCCGGGCCGACCGCGCCTCAGACACTGCCGGACAAGGGCCTGGCCCTCGGCGACGAGATCGTGGTCCCACAGACCGCGGTCCTGGTCGGCCAGCAGCACCAGGCCGCCGTCCCGCGTGGTGCGGGCGGCCCGGCGCGACTCGGTGAGCAGCATGAGCGCGAGCAGGCCTTTGACCTCGGGCTCGTCGGGCATGAGGTCGGCCAGGAGGCGCCCGAGCCGGACAGCCTCCGCGCAGAGGTCCTCCCGCATCAGCCGCTCGCCCGAGCTGGCTGTGTAACCCTCGTTGAAAATGAGGTAGACGACGGCCAGCACCGGCTTGAGCCGGTCCGGGAGATCGGCGTCCTTCGGGACCCGGTAGGGGATCCGCGCGTCGCGGATCTTGCCCTTGGCCCGGACGAGCCGCTGCGCCATCGCCGGCTCGGTCACCAGGAACGCGCCCGCGATCTCCGCGGTGGTGAGCCCGCCCAGCAGCCGCAGCGTCAGAGCGACCTGGGAGGCAGGGGCGAGTGCGGGGTGGCAGCAGGTGAAGATCAGGCGCAGCCGGTCGTCGTGCACAGGATCCTCCTCGGCCGGTTCGCCGGCGGCGTGCAGCAGAGCGGCCTGGGCGTACCGGTCCTCGCGGGACGCTTCCCGGCGGAGGCGGTCGATCACCCGGTTGCGGGCCGTGGTGATGATCCAGCCGGCCGGGCTCGGCGGCACTCCGGTGGCCGGCCAGCGCTCCACCGCCGCGACGAACGCGTCCTGGACCGCCTCCTCGGCGATCTCGATGTCGCCGAAGCGGCGGACCAGGACGGCTACCGCGCGCCCGTACTCCGCACGGAACACGCGCTCGACCTCCGCGACGGTGCTGCCGGGCATACCGGACCTCACTCCGCGACGTCGCCCAGGAACGGCCGTACCTCGATCGGCAGCGTGGTCGCTCGGGCGGCCTTGCGGCCCCATTCGAGCGCGGAGTCCAGATCGGGCGCCTTGACGATGCACAGCCCGCCGAGGTGCTCCTTGCCTTCGGCGAACGGGCCGTCGGTCATGAGGGCGTCCCCGTCCTTGACCCGGACCACTGTGGCTGTGCTCGGGCCGTGCAGCCCTCCGGCGAAGACCCAGGCGCCGGCGGCCTTCAGCTCCTGATGGAAGACGTCGAGGTCGCGCCTGATCTCTGCCAGCACCTCGGGCGCGGGCTTCTCTGCGGACGACGGCTGGATCACGCTGAGCAGGTAGTGCTTCATGGCGTCTCCCCTTGGAGTTCGTGGCCGGCGCCGTGCCGGCTCTCACCCTCTATACGAACGGCTTCCGGCCGGATCGACACCTCGGTCTCGGGGTGGGAAGAACGCCCCCACCAGGGGACGTCCGCAGGCACCCAGGAGCAGGAGCAGTCCGGTGAGGCGCCGGAGAACGGCGGCCCCGGCGGCCACGCAGACGCCCACAGCAGCGTCGACCACCATTTCACCGGTAGGGAGTGAGTGACGGCACTGTCGGCGGTCCGGCGACGTGAGTGAACCGACGCCCGGCCGCGCTGCTCGGCGTGCGGGTCCTTGAACGTGACGTCGACGGCGTGAGCGAGGCGGTCCGGGCTGCCTCAGCCGACGAGTCGGCATCGCTGGGGGAAGCGATCAGGAACGCGGTCGGCGGGGTTCGTCGCCTCGCTCCGCGTTTTTCTCCTTGATGCGTACCGCTTCTTTCCGGACCTCGGCCTGGGTGGCGCGTTCCTTCTGCAGCCACTCGGGACTTTCGGCCTTCAACGCGTCGATCTGCTCGGTGGTGAGGGCGTCTGTGACTCCGCCGCGCGCGAGACCCGAGATGGAGATGCCCAGCTTCGCCGCGACCACGGGCCGGGGATGCGGGCCGTTGCGTCGCAGCTCCAGCAGCCACTGGGGCGGATCGGCCTGCAGGACACTCAGCTCGGCACGCGAGACGACACCTTCCTGGAACTCGGCGGGGGTGGCCTCGAGGTACACACCCAGCTTCTTCGCCGCCGTTGCGGGCTTCATCGTCTGGGTGGTCTGGTGCGACGTCATGGTGTCAAGAGTATCGAGCATGTGCGCTACCTCCGACCACGACCGGTAGCCTGGCGCAGTGACAGGCTCGGAAGTATCCCCTTCGTTCCGGCTCGCGTATGTCCCGGGAGTGACGCCCTCCAAGTGGGTGCGGATCTGGAACGAGCGCCTGCCCGACGTACCGCTGACCCTCATCCCGGTATCCGCCGCCGAAGCATCCGACGTGCTGCGGGGCGGTGGCGCCGATGCGGGTTTCCTGCGGTTGCCGATCGATCGGACGGATCTCAGCGCGATCCCCCTCTACACCGAGACGACGGTCGTCGTGGTCCCGAAGGATCACCTCGTGGCCGCGGCCGACGAGGTGTCCGCCGAGGATCTGGCCGACGACATCGTGCTGCATCCCCTCGACGACACCCTCGACTGGGAGCCCCTGCCGGGACGGCCCGCGAACGAGCGCCCGGCCACGACGGCGGATGCCGTCGAGCTGGTGGCAGCGGGAGTGGGACTGCTTGTCGTCCCGCAGTCACTCGCCCGCCTGCACCACCGCAAGGACCTCACGTATCGGCCGGTCTCGGACGCCCCCGAGTCGCGCATCGCACTGTCGTGGCCGGAGGACGAAACCACCGAACTGGTGGAGCAGTTCATCGGGATTGTCCGCGGGCGGACCGTCAACAGCTCGCGGGGTCGCCCCCCAACCCCGCCACAGCCGAAGCGCAAGCGCCCCGATGCAGGCGGCGCACAGCGGAAGCCGGCAACCGGCAAGGCGGCCGGCAAGAACCCACGGAGCGGTTCCGGCGGCCCCAAAGCAGGCAAGCGCGGCAAGCCTCGCCGCCGGCCATAGCCCCGGGGTCGCGCGTCAGTGGTTCCGGGCAACGTTCCACGTTCGTCGCGGCCGGCTCTTGTTGCGGGCCGGTTCGCCGCGCCAGTCCTCGTACTCCTGGAGTCGGCGCCGGCGCGCAGCGGCCTCGGCAGCGAGGTAGCGGTACCCGTCACACCGGCGCCCGATCCCCGGGTGCGGGCCTGCCGCTGGGCCGTTCACAGCAGCGGTTCCTGCTGGGCCGCCGGCGATGACCCGTGGTCACGACCCAGGAAAGCAGGGCTCTGCCGACTCTCTGAATTGGGCGCACAATGCGCACCAGTCCTCATCCCTCCACTCGCTGCCCGTCACCGAGTGCCGTACCGACTCGACCGCGGCCGCCAGGTTCTCGGCCCGCTTGGAGAAGCAGCGTGCGGCCCAGGTGTCCTTACCACGCCACCACGTGTGGAGTTCGAGGTGAATGGCGGTCTCATCGTTGCGCCACCATTTGTCAGCCGGCCCGGTTGCCTCGAAGTCGAGGGCGGGCAGGCCCTCTTCCGCGACGGCCGGTTCCTGCCCCGGTTCGGTGGTCAGGCGCAGGGTCGCGTGGGGCCATCTCCGGACCAGCACCAACCGGGCGTGGGCTTCCAGGCGTTGTGCGATGCTGCTGTTGATGATCCTGGGCCGTCCCGCAAGAGTCATCACGGTGCGCTCGTCGAGGAGGACGTCGACGGCCCACGTCTGGTCGCCGTCCACGATGGCGCGGTAGGCCCAGCCATCTGTGCTGGGGTGGACCGTGGCTTCTCCGTGCAGTCCATGTTCTATGCCGTTGGAGCCGAGCAGCGGATACCAGAGGCCGCCGTAGCGCTCCTCGAAGCGGATCATTGTCTCAATGGCCTCCTCGGGCACTGCCGTCGCACCGCCTACTGCGGTTTCCGCGCGCGCGAGTTCCCGTATTCGGCCGGCGGTCATCTATTCGGCCGGCGGTCATCGCGGGATCACGTCGCGCCCGGGTCAGGAGAGCCAGGACGCGGGGCGACAGGCTGGGGTCATCGAGGATATGCACCCCGGCACGCTAGCTGCCCAAGCACGGTCCCCGTGGCCCACTACAGCTGCACCGCCTCGCAGCCGGTCGACGGCTTACGGCCGCGCCTACTATCTGTTCATGATCAATGGCGAACTGGTGAGGCTGCGCGCACTGCGCGCGCAGGACCTGGAACATCATGTGCGATGGCGTAACGACATGGAGGTGGCCCACTGGGCCGCCGCGGGAGATCCGGCTTTCGGGCCGGTCACGGCCGAGGCCGTGGGGCTCGGATTTGACGTGATGCTGGGGCTGAACCCGCGGGAGTCGGCCGTCTTCACGATCGAGGACCTGACCGACGGGACACCGATCGGCATGGCCGACTACCGCGACCTGGACCCGTTCGCCCGGGTGGCCACGGTCGGGTTGACCATCGGAGAGCGTGACCGTTGGGGCAAGGGCCACGGCTCGGACGCACTGCGGCTGTTGGTGAACCACTTGTTCGGAACTCTCGGGCTGCACCGGATCGAGCTCGACACCTGGAGCGGCAATGAACGCGCCCTGCGTGCCTTTGCCCATGCCGGCTTCCGCGAGGAGGGCCGACGCCGGGACGCGGTCCTGGTGGCAGGAGAGCGGTACGACAGAGTGCTGTTCGGGCTGCTCCGGAGCGAATGGCCGGGCGCGGCACTCAGGAAGGTTCGCACCGGTAAGTAGCGGCGAACGGCGATGTCACCGATGAACCGTTGGGGGAGGCGTCGGTCCGACCGGGGCCGTCGCCCCGAGGGGCGCCCGGTGCAGCCCAGGAACGATAGTTGGCCCGGCTGAGGCATGGCCGATCTTCCGCCATGTCCGCGCAGCCCCAACCGCCGCACCTCTCAGCAGCCAATGCCGTCCTCACCCCTGGAGCGGCAACGCTGGAAAGCTCAGTGCCTGAAGACGCTCACGTCTCCGGGCTCGGTCTCCAGCGCCCCACGGTCGAAGATCAGCAGGCCGAGGAAGAAAAGCCCGCCCGCAAGAAGCAAACCGACCACGATCAGGACCGGGACGAGCGCCTCCGCCGGCGCCACCAGCACAAACAGTGAGACGACCGACCACACCAGCGCGCAGATCGCGACCGGCAACTCGAAGCGCCCGAGGTCGAACGCGCCCTTTTTGCGGTCCAGCCGTCGGCGCACCGCCAGGTAGAGGACAATCGTCGCGCCGTAGATGATCGCCGGGAGGATCGTCGACGCCGTGATCAGCTTCAGCAGTGCGGCACCCGGCAACGCGACCATCAGGACGACTCCCACGACGAAGATCAGGATCGTCGCCGGGACCGGCGTATGCGTGCGTGGGTTGACCCGTCGCATCAGCCGGTGGGCAGGGAAGCGTGAGTCGCGCGACATCGCGAAAACGATCCGCGAGCACGCGGTCATCACCACCATCCCGGCGCCGAAGAACGCGAACGCGATCGCAACCAGTAGCACTCTCTCCATCACCGGACCGAACTGATCGTGCATGATCGCCGCGACCGGCGAGCCGCTGGCGGTGATCCGCGGAATGTCTTCGATCGCGACGGTGAGCGAGATCAGGAACAGCATCCCCAGCAGACCGGCGGCCACGACCGATCCCACGATCGCGCGCGGGACGCTGCGATAGGGATCCTTGGCCTCCTCGGCCAGGTTGGCCGCGGCATCGAAGCCGACGAGCGTAGCCAGGCCCATGATCATCGCGAGCATCAACCCGCCGCCCACGGTGAAATAGTCCTGGGCGTTCTCGGTGACACCGCGCGAGGTGAGGTTGTCGGCTGCGCCGTGGCCCGTGACCGCCACAGCGATGACGAGGGCGATGGCCACCACCACGACGAGCGCCAGCTCGAGCCCCACCGCGCTCGCGTTGATCATGCTGACGATGCGTGTCGAGGCCACTGCGAGCAAGGTCTGGATGAGCAGCACCACGAGCGTGATCAGGCGCGCCGTACCCTCGTCCGGCTGCATGCCGGCGAGCGGCATGATGGCCTGACTCGCGAGTGCATTGTCGATCGCCACGACCGCGATCGCCAGGTAGCAGAAGGTCAGCCAACCGAACCCCCAGCCGACCTTCGGGTTGGCCAGCCGCGAGGCCCATTGGTAGGACGAGCCGCTGAGCGCGATGCGGGCCGCGAGCTGCGCGACCACCAAGGCCACCAGGACCTGCCCCACCGCCGCGATGGGCCACAGCCAAAGCCCGACCGGCCCCGCGTTCTGCAGCACGTCGTCGTACGTCGCGAAGATGCCAACCGCCACCGAGATGAACGCGAACGAGATCGCGAACACCTGAAAGGAGCCGAGCGTCCGTTTCAGCTCCTGCTGGTAGCCCCCGAGCTCGACGGAACTCTCGTCGGCCTGCGCGACCTTCGAAGCCTCAGCCACCTCGGCCACCTCACCTTTCACCGGGCCCCGGCGGCCACCCACCCAGGTATCTCATGACAGGTGTCCGATTCTCATGGGGCATGCCACGTTTCCTTCGCATATGGCACGGTTGCGGGATTGCGCACCCATGAGATCGGTCTGCGGTGAAGCCCTCGGGGTTCGGCGGCGCTGCCGCAGTTCCTGATCTCGAGGCGGTCCTCCCGACCCGGCCGGTGGCGCACGGGGCAGTGATCACTGGGAGCGCTCGGCCACGCGAAGATCCACGGCGCGGCAGCGCTGATTGCATAAATCTGCAGAGATGCGTATAGTCATGCCATCGACGAGGAGGGCTCGATGGCGGTACGTGCGGCAGTGGCAGGAGCGAGTGGATACGCGGGCGGAGAGCTTCTCCGGCTGCTCCTCGCCCACCCCGAAATCGAGATCGGCGCCCTCACCGGTAACTCCAACGCGGGCCAGAAGCTCGGCGGCCTGCAGCCGCATCTGCTCCCGCTCGCCGGGCGGGTGCTCGAACCGACCGTCGCCGAGGTGCTCACCGGGCACGAGGTCGTCTTTCTCGCCCTCCCGCACGGTCAGTCCGCCGCCGTTGCCGAGCAGCTCGGCGACGAGGTCCTCGTCGTCGACATGGGCGCCGACTTCCGGTTGGAGGACGCGGCCGACTGGGAGACGTTCTACGGCTCGCCGCACGCCGGGACCTGGCCCTACGGTCTCCCCGAGCTGCCCGGAGCCCGCGCCGCGCTGCAAGGGGCCAAGCGCATCGCCGTCCCCGGCTGCTATCCCACCGCCGTCTCGCTCGCCCTTTTCCCGGCGTACGCGGCCTCGCTCGCCGAGCCCGAGGCGGTCATCACCGCGGCCTCCGGCGCCTCCGGCGCGGGCAAGGCACCCAAGCCGCATCTGCTCGGCTCCGAGGTGATGGGCTCGATGAGCCCGTACGGCGTAGGCGGCAGCCACCGCCACACCCCCGAGATGATCCAGAACCTGAGCGCCGCGGCCGGCGAGCGGGTCACCGTCTCCTTCACGCCCACGCTCGCGCCCATGGCCCGCGGCATCCTCGCCACGTGCAGCGCGAAGGCGAAAGCGGGCACGACGGCTCAGGGTGTACGGACCGCGTACGAGAAGGCGCTTCAGGACGAGCCGTTCGTTCACCTGCTTCCCGAGGGCCAGTGGCCCGCCACCGCTTCCGTCTACGGGTCGAACGCCGTCCAGATCCAGGTCGCGTACGACGAGGCCGCCGGGCGCATCATCGCGATCAGCGCCATCGACAACCTCACCAAGGGCACCGCGGGCGGCGCGGTACAGAGCATGAACCTCGCCCTCGGGCTCCCCGAGGACACCGGACTTTCCACGATCGGAGTCGCTCCATGAGCTGGGGGCACCGCCCAGCGGTCGCTGGGGGAGCACGCGCAGCCGCCGGGCTGCTGACAACGACGAAAGCCGCACCGCTGCCCGCCCCGCCTCCGGCGGGCGGGACCACGGGCGGAGAAGCGAACAAGGAGATGCAGTGAGCGTCACGGCAGCCAAGGGATTCACGGCGGCGGGCATCGCCGCCGGGATCAAGGAGAACGGCAACCCGGACCTGGCCCTCGTGGTCAACAACGGTCCGCGCCGCGCCGCCGCGGGCGTCTTCACCTCCAACCGCGTCAAGGCCGCGCCCGTCCTCTGGTCCGAGCAGGTCCTCCGCGGCGGTGAAGTCACCGCCGTCGTTCTCAACTCCGGTGGCGCCAACGCCTGTACGGGCCCGCAGGGCTTCCAGGACACCCACGCGACCGCCGAGAAGGCCGCCGAGGTGCTGGGGCAGAGCGCCGGCGAGGTCGCCGTCGCCTCCACGGGTCTGATCGGTCTGCTGTTGCCGATGGACGAGATCCTCGCCGGCGTCGAGAAGGCTGCCACCGAGCTCTCCCCGCACGGCGGCGAGAAGGCGGCCATCGCCATCAAGACCACCGACACCGTCCACAAGACGGCTGTGGTCACCAAGGACGGCTGGACCGTCGGCGGAATGGCCAAGGGCGCCGGCATGCTCGCGCCGGGCCTCGCCACCATGCTCGTCGTCCTCACCACCGACGCCGACCTCGAGGCCGGAACGCTCGACAAGGCGCTGCGCGAAGCCACCCGGCAGACGTTCGACCGGATCGACTCCGACGGCTGTATGTCCACCAACGACACGGTGCTGCTGCTCGCCTCCGGAGCCAGTGGGTTCACGCCCCGGTACGACGAGTTCGCCGATGCCGTTCGGACCGTCTGCGACGATCTCGCCCGTCAGCTGATCGGTGACGCCGAGGGAGCCAGCAAGGACATCCGTATCGAGGTGATCAACGCCGCGACCGAGGACGACGCCGTCGAGGTGGGCCGCTCCATCGCCCGTAACAACCTCCTCAAGTGCGCCATCCACGGCGAGGACCCCAACTGGGGCCGGGTGCTCTCCGCCATCGGCACCACGCAGGCCGCCTTCGAGCCCGACCGGCTGAACGTCGCCATCAACGACGTCTGGGTCTGCAAGAACGGCAGCGTCGGCGAGGACCGGGACCTGGTCGACATGCGCTACCGCGAGGTGAAGATCACCGCTGACCTCTCGGCCGGGTCCGAGTCCGCCGTGATCTGGGCGAACGACCTCACCGCCGACTACGTCCACGAGAACAGCGCGTACTCCTCATGAGTACCCGTAAGCACACCGCGCTGCCGAAGGCCCAGATCCTCATCGAGGCGCTGCCCTGGCTGACCCGGCACAACGGAAAGACCGTCGTCATCAAGTTCGGCGGCAACGCCATGATCGACGAGGACCTGAAGGCGGCCTTCGCGCAGGATGTCGTCTTCCTGCGGCAAGCGGGCCTCAAGCCGGTCGTGGTCCACGGCGGCGGCCCGCAGATCAGCGCCCAGCTCGACAGGCACGGCCTGGTCAGCGAGTTCAAGGCGGGCCTCAGGGTCACCACCCCCGAGGCCATGGACGTCGTACGGATGGTGCTGGCCGGACAGGTCCAGCGTGAGCTCGTCGGGCTGCTCAACCAGCACGGACCGCTCGCCGTCGGCATGACCGGCGAGGACGCCCACACCATCACCGCCACCAAGCACCAGCCGCAGATCGACGGCGAGTTGGTGGACATCGGCCGGGTCGGTGAGATCACCAAGATCGACACGGGTGCCATCGAGGCGCTCCTGGAGGATGGCCGTATCCCGGTCATCTCCTCCATCGCGCGCTCCGCCGACGACAACCATGTCTACAACGTCAACGCCGACACCGCCGCGGCCGCGCTCGCCGCCGCGCTCGGGGCCGAGACGCTGATGGTCCTCACCGATGTCGAGGGCCTCTACGAGGACTGGCCGAACAGCGACGAAGTGATCAGCCGGCTCACCGCCACCCAGCTGGAGAAGCTGCTGCCCGACCTCTCCAGCGGCATGGTCCCCAAGATGGAGGGCTGTCTGCACGCCGTGCGCAACGGGGTCAACACCGCGCGCGTGATCGACGGCCGGGTCCAGCACTCGATCCTGCTGGAGATCTTCACCGACGAGGGCATCGGCACGATGGTCGTGCCCGACGGACAGGCACCGCTGGAGGGGGAGTCATGAGCAACGAGGAGCTCACGCAACGCTGGCAGGGCGTGATGACGGACAACTACGGCACGCCGAAGCTGTCCCTCGTCCGCGGCCGGGGAGCGAAGGTCTGGGACGCGGACGGCACCGAGTACACCGACTTCGTGGGCGGCATCGCCGTGAACGCGCTCGGCCACGCCCACCCCGCCGTCGTCGAGGCCGTCTCCCGGCAGATCGCCTCCCTCGGCCATGTCTCCAACCTCTATGTCGCCGAGCCTCCCGTCGCACTCGCCGAGCGGCTGATCCAGCTCTTCGGCCGCCCCGGCCGCGTCTTCTTCTGCAACTCGGGCGCGGAGGCCAACGAAGCCGCCTTCAAGATCGGCCGGCTGACGGGGCGTACGCACATGGTCGCCACCGACGGCGGCTTCCACGGCCGCACGATGGGCTCCCTCGCCCTGACCGGCCAGCCGGGCAAGCGGGAGCCGTTCCTGCCACTGCCGGGAGACGTCACACACGTTCCGTACGGCGATGCCGAGGCGCTGCGGGCCGCGGTCACCGAAGAGACCGCGCTGGTCGTCATCGAGCCGAT
The DNA here is from genome assembly GCF_035918095.1 of Streptomyces sp. NBC_01750. Classification (NCBI taxonomy): domain Bacteria; kingdom Bacillati; phylum Actinomycetota; class Actinomycetes; order Kitasatosporales; family Streptomycetaceae; genus Streptomyces; species Streptomyces sp. NBC_01750. The sequence goes on along the minus strand of NZ_CP109137.1, from coordinate 1,700,877 downwards.
CCAGGGCGAGAACGGCGTGGTCGTCCCGCCCAAGGGCTATCTGGAGGCCGCCCGGGAAATCACCCGGGCCACCGGCACGCTGCTCGTCCTCGACGAGGTGCAGACGGGTATCGGGCGGACCGGCCACTGGTTCGAGTACCAGGCGCACCAGGGCGTGGAGCCCGATGTCGTCACGCTGGCCAAGGGTCTCGGCGGCGGGCTCCCGATCGGTGCGACCGTCGCCTTCGGCCCGGCCGCGGATCTGCTCCGGCCCGGCCAGCACGGCACGACGTTCGGCGGCAACCCGGTCGCCTGCGCGGCCGGACTCGCCGTGCTCGACACCCTCGCGGCCGACGGAGTCCTCGACGCGGTGAAGCGCCTCGGCGAGAAACTGCGCGACGGAATCGAGGGCGCCGGCGGCAAGCACAGGCACCCGCTGGTCTCCCATGTCCGTGGTGCGGGCCTGCTGCTGGGTATCGTGCTCACCGAGTCCCTCGCACCGAAGGTGCAGCAGGCGGCTCAGGATGCCGGATTCCTGGTGAACGCTCCCGCCCCCGATGTCGTACGGCTCATGCCGCCGCTGATCATCGGTGACGCGGAAGTGGACGCGTTCATCCAGGCGCTTCCGGGCATCCTCGACGGTGTGTACGGGGAAGGACGATCCGGGGAATGAGACGACGACGATGACCGAGGCGCAGGACACCGAGCACGGCGGGCCCGCCGTACCGCAGACCCGCACGGCCCGCCACCGCCGGATCGTGGACATCCTCAACCGGCAGCCGGTGCGCTCGCAGAGCCAGCTGGCGAAGCTCCTCGCGGACAACGGACTGAGCGTCACCCAGGCGACACTCTCCCGCGACCTCGACGAGCTCGGCGCGGTGAAGCTCCGCAACACCGGCGGTGAGCTGATCTACGCGGTGCCCAGCGAGGGCGGCTTCCGCACCCCGCAGGCGCCGCTCGGCGAGTCGGCCAAGGAGGAGCGCATGCGGCGCCTCTCGGCCGAACTGCTCATTTCCGCCGAGGCCTCCGCCAACCTCGTGGTGCTGCGTACGCCTCCGGGCGCTGCCCAGTTCCTCGCCTCGGCCATCGACCAGGCCGAACTGCACGACATCCTGGGCACGATCGCGGGCGACGACACACTGATGCTGATCAGCCGCGACCCGGCGGGCGGTCAGGCGCTCGCGGACCATCTGCTGCGCCTGGCCCAGAACGACCGCTGAGGCCGCCGGCGGTCCGGCCGACCGCCGACGTCCCGTCGTCAGGCGGTCAACTTCGCCGTGTGGCGGGCGAATCCGCTGGTCTGCCAGGTGCTGCCGTCGGCGTTGACCGCAAAGCCCTCGGTATCGGGCAGCTCTTCCAGCCAGTCGCGGGCCCGCCCGCCCATGGCGTACGCGGCGGTCGCCCGCGCGTCGGCGTGGGTCAGCCCCGGGCAGACGACGGTCATCGACGCCGTGACCTCGGTGGGTGACCGACGGGTGTGCGGGTCGAGAATGTGGCAGCCGCGCTCGGCCGGGCCCGATGTGGCGACGGCGAGGCGCTCGTCGGCCTCGATCACCGTGACGAGCTCGCCCGGGTGCAGTGGGTCACTGACGCCCACCCGCCAGGGGCCGCCGTGCAACTGGATGTCGCCGCCTCCGTTGAGGCAGACCGAATCCGCACCCGACGAGGCGAGCATGCGGACCGCGCACTCCACCGCCCAGCCCTTGACCAGACCTGTCGGATCCAGCTCTCCGGCGTAGTGGGCGGTGAACCAGCCGTCGCTCTCCCGCTCCGCGTCCACGCACAGATCGAGCACTTCGGCGACCTCGGTGACGCACTCTCCGAGTGAGAGTTCGCCGCGGGCGAGTCGGCTGAGCTGGCTGCCCTGACGGTACGTCGAGAAGATCTCGTCCACACGGTGCAGACCGGCCACGGCGGCGGCGAGTCCGGCGCGCACTCTGGGAGAGCCGCTGCTGTCGGCGACACGGATGTCGAACGAGAAGACCGTGCCCATGGAGTGCTCGACATGGCGCAGGCGTTCTTGGCGGCCGGGCATCACAGACCCGCTTTGTCGAGTGCGCTCTGCAGGGACTTGATGTAGCCCTCGCTGGTGTAGCTGGCGCCGGAAACGGCGTCGATCTGTGCGCTCTGTGCCGTGACCGCTGCCTGGTTCAATTTGGGCACGGCGTCGGCGGCGATCCGTCGGCTGTTGGCGTCGGTGGAAGGTGCCTTGACGGCGTCGGCCGCGGTGACCTTGCCGCCGCTGACCGTGATCCGGACCTGCACCGGGCCGTACTGGGTATCGGCCACGTCGCCGAGGACGGTCTTCGCCGCCGGGGCGACGCCGGAACCGGAACCGGAACCGGAACCCGAGCCCGAGGACGCAGCGGAACCCGGGCTCCCTCCGGGCTGCGTCCCTGCCCCGGCCTGCGCGCCGGACCCGTCGCTACCGGAGTCCCCGGCACCGGAGCCCACCGCCCCCGCGGTCCCGGCCTTGTCGAGTGCGCTCTGCAGGGACTTGATGTAGCCCTCGCTGGTGTAGCTGGCCCCGGAAACCGCGTCGATCTGCGCGCTCTGCGCCGTCATCACGGCCTGGTTGAGCTTGGGGATCGCTCCGGCGGCGATCTGCCGGCTCCTGGGGTCGGCGCTGGGCGCCTTCACCGCCTGCGCCCCGGTGATTCTGCCGCCGCTGAGGGTGAGCTGGACCTGGACGTCGCCGTACTGCGTGCCCGCGACATCACCGAGCACCGTCCTGCCCCCCGCGGCCCCGGCCCCGTTCCCGGCGGAGGCCGAGCCGGTGGGGGGTACCTGAGAGCCGGCCTGCGACGCCCCGGCCACGGTGTTGCCCGGTTGCTTCAGCGCGAGCAGCAGGACGACACCCGACACGGTGGCGGCGGCGCCGATCATGATCCGGCGAAGCGGATGTTTCCTCTTCAAGGAAGGCCTCACATCTCGAAGGACTCGTGGTGGATCCGGCGGGACGGCACTCCTGCTTCACGCAGTGCCTGGTAGGACTCCTCGGCGAGACCGGGCGGCCCGCAGAGATAGACGTCGTGCTCGTCGATGTCGGGCAGCACCTCCGCCAGCCGCTCGGCGGTGATCTCGGGCCGTGCGCCGTCGGGACCGTTCACCGCGTACATCAGCTGTGCGTCCCGGCGCTCGGCGATCTGCTGCAGCTCGCTCCAGAGCGCCAGGTCCTGCTTGTTGCTGGCCCGGTAGAGCAGTGTCAGGTCGCCCGGTCCGCCCGGCAGCGTCTCGAACAGCGCCCTCAGCGGGGTGATCCCGGCGCCGCCCGCGATCAGCAGCACTTTGTTGCGGCTCCGGCGCCCGGCGGTCATGGCTCCGTACGGGCCCTCCGCCCAGACCCGTGTCCCCGGCTCCAGGCGGGACAGGGCCGTGCTGTGTCTGCCGACCGCCTTGACGGTGATACGCATCAGAGTGGGGCGGGGCGCGGCGGAGAGCGAGTACGGATTGGCGCTCCAGCGCAGCCCCTTGGTGAGGAACCGCCAGCGGAAGAACTGGCCCGCCTCGGCGCCGAGCCGGTGCAGCCGTCGCCCGGTGATCAGCACGGAGACCACACCCGGTGCCTCGTCCACAGTCGACTCGACCCGCATCCGGTGCCAGAGATTGAGCCGGACGGGGGACAGGACGCGGTACCAGAGCAGCAGCGCGCCGACCGTTCCGTACAGCACGTACCAGACGGTGCGCACCGCCGGGTTCGCCACGAACTCGGCACCTGTCGCCAGCTGGTGCCAGAAGGTCAGATACACCGCGACATAGGTGAGGAGGTGCAGGTAGTACCACGTCTCGTACGCCATCCGCCGGCGTACCGCCCCGGCCGAGACGAAGCCGATGAGCAGCAGGAGCCCGGTGCCGATCGCCGCCTTGATCATTTCGGGGAAGTCGACGACGACGGTGACGGTCTGCTCCACGAGGCCGGTGCGGGCCTGGACGGCGTACCCCCAGACGGTCAGCACGACATGCGTGACGATCAGACTGATCGCGTAGCGGCCGCTCATCGCGTGCCAGCGGGTCACCCGGTCGGAACCCACCCGCCGTTCCAGCGCCGGAACGCGTGCCATCAGCAGCACCACCAGCGCGATCGTGTATCCGCCCAGCAGACCGGTGATCCTGCCGGCACCGATCAGCCACTCGGCGGTGCTCATGTGCACCACCGCCGTGTTCTGCCACCACAGGGACAGCACGGCCACCGCCCCGGCCCAGGTGACGGCCAGCAGCGCCACCGCCGGGTCACGCCGGGGGCTGATCGCCCGCATGGTCTGGCGCCTCGCGGCCCGACCGCTCTGCAACATCGCCACGACTGCTCCTCGGCTGTACCTCTTTCGCGTACGGGAATACGCATGCGAGGCGCGCGGAGTTCAATTCGAGGGACGCTTGCGCAATTTGTGAGCCTGCCGGCCCGGTCAGTAGCGCGTGACGGCCGTGGGGCCGGAGGCTGTTCCGATCGCGATATGCGGCCGGCGGCCGGGCTGGACCCAGGCCAGGATCCGGCGCATCGCGGCGTCCGGCACCGACACACAACCGGCTGTCGCGCCACGCCCGTTGACATGCAGGAAGATCCCGGCGCCCCGACCGCGCACCGGACGGTCGTAGTTGAAGCCGACGACCAGGGCCCGGGCGTACTGCGTCGCGTACGTGACCAGGTGTTCGGACTCGGCCGCCCGGCAGTCGGCGGGCAGCCCCTCCACCCAGCGGTTGTACGCGTCGGATCCGTTGTCCTGGCACCACCAGGACGTCTCCGTCACCCGGCGGTACGGGTAGTCGGTCCAGGCGGCAGCGTCCCTGGTCCCGAACGCGTACGGCAGGCCGTACAGCCCGGTCGGAGTGGTCAGGGTGCCCTGCTTCCGGCTGCCGCCCTCGGCCAGGCCGTTCGCGCCGAACCGGGCCGCCGCCGAGCCCGCCGCCACCCACCGCCCGTCGCGGCGCCGGTCCCACCAGGTGACACTGCCCGTGGTGGAACCGGTGCCCGGGGCCTCGGCGGTGATCAGCTGGGTGCCGCCGCCGGTGTCGGCCATCCGCTCGGGGAGGGTGACCGCGCGGCCGGGTACGGTCGCGACCGTACCGGCGGCGAGCAGCAGCAGAACGGAGCCGAGCGCGAGTCCTGGGCGCATGGTTCATGACCGTACGCGCGGCCCGGGGGGTGCGCCGCCCGGACTGCGCCGTACGTGCACCCGGTCACTCCCCGGGGTCAGTCCGTGCGCGCGGGGAGGGGGAGCGGCAGCGCCGGCAGCCCGTCCAGGCTCACCCCGACGTGGTCCTTCTTCTCGCAGTACGCGGCGAACTCCTCGTCCGACTTACGGCCGAAGTGCTCCGCGTGCTGCGTGCGCTCCTCCCGGTACTCCATGAAGGGCACGGCGAAACCGCAGGCGTCGCTGATCCGCTGCGCGTGGATGACGATGATCGCGCGGGCGCTCGGCCCGTCGACCCGCTCGAAGCGCGGGATGAGATCGCTCCAGCGCGGGTCGTCCCGGAAGATCGCCGCACCGGTGCCGTGCACCCGCAGCACTTTGGGCGGGCCGGTGAATGCGCACCACATCAGCGTGATGCGTCCGTTCCCTTCCTCGCGGAGGTGGGCGATGGTCTCTGCGCCGCTGCCGCCGAAGTCGAGATAGGCGAGGGTCAGCTCGTCGATGACGACGAGCGTGCCGCTGCGGCCCTTGGGGGAGAGGTTGATATGCCCCTCGCCGCCGAGTGGGGCGGTGGCGGTGAAGAAGACGGGCTGTTGCTCGATGAAGCTGCGGATACGGCCTTCTATTCGTTCGTAGCGCTGTCCCATACGGGGATTATCCGCGGTGATCGATCACCCGCCGTGCTCCGTACGGACCGCGTTGACAAAACATACGGAGGACTGCATAGTTATACCCATCACCGAATGCATCGTAAGGAGAAACCAGTGACCGAGCGCGTCGTACTCGCCTATTCGGGCGGTCTGGACACCTCCGTCGCCATCGGCTGGATCGCCGAGGAGACGGGCGCCGAGGTCATCGCCGTTGCCGTGGACGTCGGCCAGGGCGGCGAGGACCTGGACGTCATCCGCAAGCGCGCGCTCGCCTGCGGTGCTGTCGAGGCCGAGGTCGCCGACGCCAAGGATGAGTTCGCCGACGAGTACTGCCTCCCGGCGATCAAGGCCAACGCCCTCTACATGGACCGCTACCCGCTGGTCTCAGCCCTCTCCCGGCCGACGATCGTCAAGCACCTCGTCGCCGCCGCCAAGAAGCACAATGCGGGCATCGTCGCCCACGGCTGCACCGGCAAGGGCAATGACCAGGTGCGGTTCGAGGCCGGTATCTCCGCGCTCGGCCCCGATCTGAAGTGCATCGCGCCGGTCCGTGACTACGCCATGACCCGGGACAAGGCGATCGCCTTCTGCGAGGAGAAGCAGCTCCCGATCGCGACCACCAAGAAGTCGCCGTACTCCATCGACCAGAACGTCTTCGGGCGGGCCGTCGAGACCGGCTTCCTGGAGGACATCTGGAACGGGCCGATCGAGGACATCTACGAGTACACCTCGAACCCGGCCGTGCAGCGCGAGGCCGACGAGGTCGTCATCTCCTTCAAGGAGGGCGTCCCGGTCGCCATCGACGGCAAGCCCGTCACCGTCCTGCAGGCGATCCAGCAGCTCAACGAGCGGGCCGGCGCGCAGGGCATCGGCCGGATCGACATGGTCGAGGACCGTCTTGTCGGCATCAAGTCCCGTGAGGTGTACGAGGCTCCGGGCGCGATCGCGCTGATCACCGCCCACCAGGAACTGGAGAACGTCACGGTCGAGCGCGAGCTGGCCCGCTACAAGCGGCAGGTCGAGCAGCGCTGGGGCGAGATGGTCTACGACGGCCTGTGGTTCTCCCCCCTCAAGCGAGCCCTGGACGGCTTCATCAACGAGGCCAACCAGCACGTCACCGGTGACATCCGGATGACCCTGCAGGGCGGACGCGCCGTCGTCACCGGCCGGAAGTCCGAGGAGTCGCTGTACGACTTCAACCTGGCGACGTACGACTCGGGCGACACGTTCGACCAGTCGAAGGCGCAGGGCTTCATCGAGATCTTCGGCCTGTCGTCGAAGATCGCGGCGCGGCGCGACCTCGCCTGATTCGATAGGCGTACGAGAGCCGCCTCCCCGTTCCTCTACGGCGGGGTGGTGGTCCCCCCCAGGCCCGCAGGGGCCCCGGGGGCGCACATCCACCCTCCTGAGGAGCTTCAGCTGTGAGCAGCAACAACGGTGACGTACGGCTCTGGGGCGGCCGTTTCGCCGACGGTCCGGCCGAGGCGCTGGCCAAGTTGTCGGCGTCGGTCCACTTCGACTGGCGGCTCGCGCCGTACGACATCGCCGGCTCCCGCGCCCACGCGCGGGTGCTTCACGTGGCCGGCCTGCTCACCGAGGACGAGCTGACGCGGATGCTGGCCGGCCTCGGCCGGCTCGAAGCCGATGTCGCCGACGGCTCCTTCGTCGGCACGATCGCCGACGAGGACGTACACACCGCGCTGGAGCGCGGTCTGCTGGAGCGCCTCGGCCCGGACCTCGGCGGCAAGCTGCGGGCGGGGCGGTCCAGGAACGACCAGGTCGCGACGCTCTTCCGGATGTATCTGCGGGACCACGCCCGGATCATCGGCGGCCTGATCGCCGAACTCCAGGACGCGCTGGTCGGCCTTGCCGAGGCGCACCCGGACGTCGCCATGCCCGGCCGTACACACCTCCAGCACGCCCAGCCCGTGCTCTTCGCCCACCATGTCCTCGCCCATGTCCAGTCCCTCTCCCGGGACGCGGAGCGGTTGCGGCAGTGGGACGAGCGCACGGCGGTCTCCCCGTACGGATCGGGCGCCCTGGCCGGATCGTCGCTGGGCCTCGACCCGGAGGCGGTCGCCGCGGACCTCGGATTCGAGCACGGCAGCGCGGGCAACTCCATCGACGGCACGGCCTCCCGTGACTTCGTCGCGGAGTTCGCCTTCATCACCGCGATGATCGGCGTGAACCTCTCCCGGATCGCGGAAGAGGTCATCATCTGGAACACGAAGGAGTTCTCCTTCGTCACCCTGCACGACGCCTTCTCGACCGGGTCGTCGATCATGCCGCAGAAGAAGAACCCCGACATCGCGGAGCTGGCGCGCGGCAAGTCCGGCCGGCTCATCGGCAATCTGACCGGTCTGCTGGCGACGCTGAAGGCGCTGCCGCTCGCGTACAACCGCGACCTCCAGGAGGACAAGGAGCCGGTCTTCGACTCCTGCGACCAGCTCGAGGTCCTGCTCCCGGCCTTCACCGGGATGATGGCGACACTGACGGTCAACCGGGAGCGGATGGAGGAGCTGGCCCCGGCCGGTTTCTCGCTCGCGACGGACATCGCGGAGTGGCTGGTGAAGCAGGGCGTGCCGTTCCGAGTGGCGCACGAGGTCGCCGGCGAGTGCGTCAAGGAGTGTGAGGCGCACGGCATCGAACTGGACCAGCTCACCGACGCCCAGTTCGCGGAGATCTCCGAGCACCTCACGCCCGAGGTGCGCACGGTCCTGAATGTCCACGGCGCGCTGGCTTCCCGGAGCGGCCGAGGCGGTACGGCCCCGTCGGCCGTCGCCGTCCAACTGGCCGAGGTCAAGGCCGACCTGGCCGTGCAGCACGCCTGGGCCACGGCGAAGAAGTAGGCATCGCCACAGCGCCGCCGCCCAGTTGGCGAGCGCGTCGAAGTCCGGGCCGGAGCCGTCCGACCCTCTCATCGTCGCGCAGCAACAGGGCGGCGGCCGCTGCTGTTGTTCCACCCACTCGTGGTCCCTGGCCGCGATGTCGTCGTCGATCCGGGCGAACGGCCGCTCCACCGCGCGTTCCAGGAGGTCGTCACCAGGAAGCACTGCGTCTTCCGGAAGGTCCCGCGAGGGGCCTTTCCGTGCGTCTCGGGCCAGTCGCTGTACGGCAGTGCGGGCAGGCCGAGGTGAGGCCGCCCTGGTTCGCCTCGCCCTTTCAGGTGGTGGCCCGGACGGGTTCGTACCGCTCGGCCGGCGCCGACAGCTCGAACATCTAATGAGACATTCATGTCTCATGTGGGTTATGGTTGTCTCATGACAGTCGACCGCGAACAGGTTCTGCGTACCGCCGCCGCCCTGCTCTCCCGTAAAGCGACCGCCACCATGGACGAGGTGGCCCGGGCCGCGGGTATCGGACGCGCCACCCTGCACCGGCACTTCGCCGGGCGGCACTCCCTTGTCAAGGCCCTCGAAGACCTCGGCATCCAGGAGTTCGAGGCGGCCCTCGACGCAGCCCGGCTCGACGACGGCACCGCCGAGGACGCGCTGCGGCGGCTCGTCGCCGAAGTGGAGTCCGCCGCCCCCCTGCTCGCCTTCCTCGTCACCGAGAACCAGCTCTTCGAGGGCGACCAGGTGAACGAGGGCTGGAACCGCCTCGACGCCCGTGTCTCCGCGCTCTTCCGGCGGGGGCAGGAACAGGGCGAGTTCCGTATCGACCTCACGCCCGCCTGGCTGACCGAAGCCCTCTACGGGCTCGTCGGCTCCGGCGCCTGGTCGGTGCAGGAGGGGCGGGTCGCTGCCAAGGATTTCCAGTACATGATCGTCGAGTTGCTGCTCGGCGGCGCACGACGGAGCGTGAGGGAATGACCAGTACCGACCGGCAGACGACGCAGAGCGGATCGGTACGCAGTCCCGGCCGCTGGCTCGCGCTGGCCGTCCTCGTCCTCGCCGTGCTGCTGGTCGCGGTCGATGCGACCGTGCTCGGCCTCGCGACGCCGTTCCTCAGCGAGGACCTGCAGCCCACCGGCACCCAGCTGCTCTGGATCGGCGACGTCTACTCGTTCATCATCGCCGGACTGCTCGTCTCGATGGGCAGCCTCGGCGACCGTATCGGCCGCAAGAAGCTGCTGCTGATCGGTGCGGTCGCGTTCGGCGCGGTCTCCGTCCTCAACGCCTACGCCACGAGCCCGGAGATGATGATCCTCGCGCGGGCCCTGCTCGGTGTCGCGGGCGCCACCCTGATGCCGTCCACGCTCGCGCTGATCCGCAATATCTTCCACGACCCCAAGGAACGCAGCCTGGCGGTCGGCATCTGGGGCGCGGCGGCCTCCGCGGGCGCCGCGGTCGGACCTGTCGTCGGCGGCTTCCTGCTGGAGAACTTCTGGTGGGGCTCGGTCTTCCTGATCAACCTGCCCGTGATGGCGGTACTGGTACTGGTCGGCATCAAGCTGCTGCCGGAATCCCGCGACCCCAACCCCGGCCCCTGGGACCTGATCAGCGTCGGCCTCTCGCTGATCGGCATGGTCAGCATCGTCTACGCCGTCAAGGAGACGGCGGTGCACGGCTTCCGCCTGGACATCGCGGCAGCCGCCGTCATCGGACTGGCAGCTCTGTACTGGTTCGCCCGGCGGCAGCTGACACTCGACTCGCCACTGCTGGACATGCGGCTCTTCCACCACCGCGGCTTCTCCGGCGCGGTCCTCGCCGATCTGCTGACCATTCTCGGCCTGTCCGGCCTGGTCTTCTTCCTCTCGCAGTTCCTGCAACTGGTGCAGATGCGCTCGCCGTTGGAGGCGGGACTGATCGAACTGCCCGCCGCGATCGGCGCGGTGGGCGCGGGCCTGCTGGCCGGCCATCTCGCCCGCAGAGCCTCCGTACGCAGCGCGGTGTCCAGCGGACTGACGGCGGTCGGACTCGCACTCGCGGCCTGTACGGCGATCACCGCGTCCACCGGGGTCGTGGCGCTCGGTATCGCGCTGTTCATCGGCGGTGTCGGAGCGGGTCTCGCCTTCACCGTGACCGCGGACGTCATCCTCTCCAGCGTGCCCAAGGAGCAGGCGGGCGCGGCCTCCGCGGTGTCGGAGACGGCGTACGAGCTGGGCGCGGCGCTCGGCATCGCCCTGCTCGGATCCATCGTGACCGGCATCTACCGCGGCTTCACCGCCCCGCCGGGCATCCCCGCCGAGGCGGCCGCGTCGGCGCACGACTCACTCGGCGGCGCGGTCGAGTCGGCCAAGGACCTGCCGCAGGATCAGGGCGCGGCGATGCTGTCGGCCGCGCAGGACGCCTTCACCGACGGCTTCCAGACGGCGGCCGCGATCGGCGCGGCCGTACTCTTCGCAACGGCCGTCGCGGCGTGGTTCATGCTGCGCGGCCAGAAGCTCGAGGAAGGCATCGAGCACCTTTGAGGTCTCGAGCGCCGGTTCATGAGCACCCGCAAGGCCACCTGAGGGTCCTCGAATTTCCGTCGGACGGACGGCGCCCATAAGGGTGAGCGACAACGGGAGAAGGGCCGGACCCCGTGGGGTCCGGCCCTTCTCTCAACTTCGCGCTACCCCCGGAGCCACCGGCTCAGGCAGCCTTCGCCTTCGTTGCGTACATGTCCACGTACTCCTGGCCCGACAGCTCCATGACCTCGGTCATCACCGAGTCCGTCACCGCGCGCAGCACATAGCGGTCACGGTCCATGCCGTCGTACCGCGAGAACTCCATCGGCTCGCCGAAACGGACCGTCACGCGGCCCGGCCGCGGCAGACCGGCGCCGCCCGGCTGCAGCTTGTCGGTGCCGATCATCGCGAACGGAACCACGGGCGCGCCGGTCATCAGCGTGAGCCGCGCGATGCCCGTACGGCCCCGGTAGAGCCGTCCGTCGGGGGAGCGGGTGCCCTCCGGGTAGATGCCGAAGATCTTGCCCTCCTCCAGCACCCGGCGGCCGGTCATCAGCGCGGCCACACCGCCGTTGGCACCGTCGCGGTCCACCGGGATCATGCCGCAGCCTGTGAAGAACCAGGCCATCAGCCGACCCTTGACGCCCTTGCCCGTGACGTACTCGTCCTTGCCGATGAAGTACACCGGACGGGCGCAGACAAGCGGAAGGATCATCGAGTCGATGAACGTGAGGTGGTTTCCGGCGAGGATCACCGGCCCCGTCCCCGGGATGTTCCCGGCACCTTCCACCCGTGGGCGGAACATCAGGCGCAGGAACGGTCCTAGCACTGCCTTGATGAGCGACAAGCGGGACAACGGGTCCTCCGTGTCATGTGCGGGTGTCGTGGGGGCGGACGTAGCGGCGGCGAAGTCTCTGCAGGTGAGGACGATACTCGTGGGTCACACCTGATCGCACATCGGGTTCATCGATCGGATACGCAGTGTTGACGTGTGTTTCCACTGCGTTCGTCCAGGCTCTGCCGTATGTAAGGCGTAGCTGCATAACATCGGGCGTCGCTTGACAGGTGCGGGACATCACACGGAGGACATCGATGACACAGGGTGCGGACAGGGGTCCCGGGCGTCGGACCGTAGTGGGAGCGGCGATGCTCGGCACGGCCGCCATCGGGCTCGGCTCCACGGCAGCACGGGCGGACGAGCGCAACAGCGGACACGGTTCGTACAAGGACCTGCCCTGCCCGACGATCATCGCCCACCGCGGCGCCAGTGGCTACCGCCCCGAACACACTCTCGGCTCCTACCAGCTGGCCCTCGACATGGGCGCGCATGTCATCGAACAGGATCTGGTGCCGACCCGGGACGGCCACCTCGTATGCCGTCACGAGAACGACATCACGGGTACGACGGATGTCGCGGCCCACCCGGAGTTCGCGTCCCGCAGGACCACCAAGTCCGTCGACGGCGTCAGCCTCACCGGCTGGTTCACCGAGGACTTCACGCTCGCCGAGCTGAAGACACTGCGCGCCAAGGAGCGGATCCCCGCCAACCGCCAGGAGAACACCCTCTACGACGGCCGCTGGGCGATACCCACCTTCGAGGAGGTGCTGCGCTGGGCCGAGAAGGAGGGCCACCGGCGCGGCCGTCCCGTCTGGCTCCATGTCGAGACCAAGCACCCCACCTACTTCAGGGGGCTCGGGCTCGGACTCGAGGAGCGACTGGCCAGGCTCCTGCGCCGGTACGGACGCGACCGCCGCAACTCCCCCGTGTTTCTCCAGTCGTTCGAGCCGAGCAGCATCCAGCGGCTGGCCGGGCTTGTCGACTCGCCGCGCGTCGTCCTGCTGTCGGCCGCGAACACCCGCCCCTGGGACTTCGTCCAGGCGGGCGACCCGCGCACCGTCGCCGATCTCGTCAAGCCCGATGGCCTGAAGTGGATCGCGTCGTACGCGCAGGGCATCGGCCCTACCCTCGACCTGGTCATCCCGAAGGACGCGAACGGCAAGCTGGGCACGCCGACGTCACTGGTGCGCGACGCGCACGCGAAGGACCTGATCCTGCACCCGTACACGATGCGCAACGAGAACACCTTCCTGCCCGCCGACTTCCGGCGCGGCACCGACCCGAACGCATACGGCGACGCATTCGGCGCCTTCAAGGTCTACTTCGAGACCGGCATCGACGGGATCTTCACCGACAACTCGGACACGGGACTGCTGTCCGTCGCCGACTTCCGCGGCTGACGCACAGGCGACCGCCGGCCCGCTCGAAGGGGTGACTGTGCCGTCGCACGGCAACCGCCGCCGTGCGACGGCACGTCCCGCCGGGCATGAGGCTTCTCGAAGACACCCCCGCCCATGTGGTCCGGGCGTTGCGCCCGCTGGTGGGCGCCGAGGCCACGGCCGAGGCGCCGGGCACCGCGATGGAGGCGGGTGACCTCGAACAGGCCGTCTGGGTGCGGCTGCTCGAGCGGCTCGACGGGGACGGTCCGCCGCCGGACGCCGCTCGCTGGGTCAAATCGGCCGTGCGAGCGGAAGCACGCCGCGCCCGGCGGACGGCCGCCCGTGAACTCCCGTACGGCCAGGAGCCCTCCGCCGACCCGGCCGGCAGCCCCGAATGCACCGCGCTCCGGGCCGAGCGGCGCCTCTCGTTGCGGGCCGCCGTCGCGCGCACGCCGGGGAACTGCCCGCGCCTGCTCACCGCGATGCTGTCCCCGGACGACCCGACCTACCGGGAAATCGCAGGGACGTTGGGAATCTCACAAGGCAGTCTGGGACCGATGCGTTCCCGCTGCCTGGGATGCCTGCGCAGAATGCTGACGGCAGAGGTTGGCGCTCCTGAACGCGGGGGAAAGGAGCGGTAGACAACCGGCGGACAGGTGAGCGGGAGGCATGCACACATGGGCATGAGCGTGACCATCTCAGCGGCAGCGGCGCAGGACGCGGAGCACATCCTCAAGCTGCAGTATCTGTGCTACCAGAGCGAGGCCGAGCTCTACGGCGACTACGGAATCGAGCCGCTCACCCAGTCCCTCGACAGTCTGCGGGCCGAAATAGCGCAGGGCCACGCCCTGGTGGCGCGGCTGGGCGACGAGGTGGTGGCTTCCGTACGCGGCAGGGTCGACGAGGGCGGGACGGCCCGTATCGCCAAGCTCATCGTCCATCCGCGGATGCAGCGCCACGGTCTGGGTGGGCGACTGCTGGACGCGATCGAGGAGCGCTTCGCCGGGGAGCCGGCCGCCAGGCGGTTCCAGCTCTTCACCGGCCATCGCAGCGACGGCAATCTGCGGTTGTACCGCAGCCGCGGCTATGTGCAGGTGTCCAGCGAGCAGGTCGGCCCGCGGCTCATAGTCGTCACGCTGGAGAAGGAGTCCGCCGCGCGCGCTTATGTCGCCAGGGCATAGAGGCCCCGCCCTTCGGTCGGACGGCGCTACTTCCGGAACGCGCCCCGGCCGTCCCGGCCGGCGGGTTGCGCCGCGTCCGTACGGGACCGGCGCAGCCAGAGCATTCCGGTGATCGGCAGCACGACCGGGATGAAGAGGTAGCCCATGCCGTACGCCGACCAGACTGTCGAGTCCGGGAAGGCGGACGGTTCCACCACGGTCCAGGTCCCGACGACCAGTACGCCCACGAGCTCGGCGGCGCAGCACACCAGCGCCGCCCTGCGGGCCGTCTCTCCGCCGCGCACGAGGGTGTACGTGATGAACGCGTACACCACGGCCGCGACGGCGGAGAGCGTGTGGGCGAGCGGTGCCGAGTCGTAGTCGGTGAGGATCTGGTAGACCGAGCGCGACACCGCGCCCACCGACATCACGCCGTACAGCCAGAGCAGCAGAAGTCCGGGTCCCTGGACGAGTCCGGTCCGCTGCCTCGTCCGCTGCTCTCCGGTGCCGGTCTCGGCCATCGTCAGCCTCCCCAGATGTCGTAGAGCCGTACTTCGAGCACTGCCAGGACCACCGCGCCGGCCGCGACGGTCGCCGAGCCCCAGCGGGTCCGCTCGGCGAGCGACAGGAAGCCCGCCGCCGGTACCGCGGCGAACGAGCCGATCAGATACGCGATGAAGATCGCGGTGCCCTCCTGCGCCTTCTCGCCGCGCGACAGCTGCACGATCCCGACCACCAGTTGCGCGAGCGCCAGCACCGTCACCACGGCCATGCCGATGAAGTGCCAGTCCTTTGTGGGCTGGTCGCGGTAGGTGGCGAAACCGCACCAGGCGGCGAGGGCGAGCGCGGTCACGGCGACCGCGACCGTCAGGGCGTCAAGCATGGACCCGAGGGTATTACGGGCCAAAAGGCCCGATGCGCGCGGCCCCGTGCGCCCCGTATGGTCGACGACCATGAAGATCCTCCACGCCGATGCCCTGCTGTTCGACAACGACGGGACGCTCGTCTCCTCGATGGAGTCCGTCGACCGATGCTGGGCAATCTGGGCGCGGGAGTACGGGATCACGGCGGAGGACTTCGCCCGCGTCGAACTCCACGGCCGCCCCGCCATGGAGATAGCCGCCGATCTGGTGCCCGCGGGCATGGTGCCCGAGGCCCTGGCCCGTATCGAACAGCTCGAGGTCGAGGACGTGGTCGGCGGAGTCGTCCTGCTGCCCGGCACCGCCGAGCTGCTCGCGCGGCTGCCCGCGGACCGCTGGGCCGTGGTCACCTCCGCGACCCGGCGGCTTGCCGAGGCCAGGCTCGAAGAGGTCGGCATCCGGCCCAAGTGCCTGATCGCCGCCGACGACATCAAGCGCGGCAAGCCCGACCCGGAGCCCTACCTGCTCGGGGCGCGCCGGCTCGGCCTGGATCCGGCGCGCTGCGTCGTCTTCGAGGACGCGCCGGCGGGGCTGACCGCGGGGCGCGCGGCCGGTATGCGGACCGTGGGCTTGGCCACAACACACCAGCGTTCCGAGCTCGTCGCCGATGTCGTCGTGCGTGACCTCTCGGCCGTGTCCGTGCAGGTCACCGGAGGGGGAGTGGAGATCACCGCGGCGGAATGAGCCAGTCCAAATGCTGTATCAAGGATGTCCGCTATTCGGACAACCGGGATCGCTCGGCAGGCATGTCTGCTTTACTTGCCGACATGACCAGGACGAGCAGCCGCACCCTTGCGACCGAGGCGATCACGACGCCCGGTGCTCGTTGTATGTGTCGAATGTGCGCCAACTGAGGGCCCCTGCCTGAGCCTCGCGCCCCGAAGCGAGACCGACAGCCGCGCCGAATCCGATCTTCCGCCTGGAACGCATCGGACCGAGCTGCCCCGCGCACGCGTTGCTCCCCGGCCACAAGCCGAATCAGCCGTACCGCGCACGGCTGTCCAAACCCGAATGCCCCGTGCCCGGCGGACACCGCGCCGCGCACTCGACAGTGACGGAAACCCCTGTGATCACCGCTACGGGCCTGACGAAAATTTACCGGGCTCACCATTCGCGAGGCCGCGAGGTCACCGCCCTGGACGGCGTCGACCTGCACGTCCGTGAGGGCGAGGTCTTCGGAGTCATCGGCCAGAGCGGCGCCGGCAAGTCTTCGCTCATCCGCTGCGTGAACCTGCTGGAGCGCCCCACCGCCGGCACCGTGACCGTCGCCGGCCAGGACCTCACCGCGCTGGCCGGACGCGGCCGCCGGGCCGGCAAGGAACTGCGCGAGGCGCGCAGCCGTATCGGCATGGTCTTCCAGCACTTCAACCTGCTGTCCTCGCGCAGCGTCAAGGACAACATCGAACTGCCGCTGGAGATCCTCGGGATCTCCGGCGCCGAGCGCTCCCGCAAGGCACTCGAGCTGCTCGATCTGGTGGGCCTCGCCGACAAGGCGAAGGCGTACCCCGGACAGCTCTCCGGCGGACAGAAGCAGCGTGTCGGCATCGCCCGCGCACTCGCCGGCGACCCGCAGGTGCTGCTCTCCGACGAGGCGACCAGCGCGCTCGACCCCGAGACCACCCGCTCGATCCTGCAGCTGCTGCGCGACCTCAACCGGCAGCTCGGACTGACCGTACTGCTCATCACGCACGAGATGGACGTCGTCAAGACGATCTGCGACTCGGCCGCCCTGATGAAGAAGGGGAAGATCATCGAATCCGGAACGGTGAGTGAACTGCTCGCAACGCCCGGCTCCGAGCTGGCCGAGGAGCTCTTCCCGGTCGGCGGCGAGGCCTCTGGCCCCGAGAGCACGGTCATCGACGTCACCTTCCACGGCGAGGCCGCCACCCAGCCGGTGATCTCCCAGCTCTCGCGTACGTACAACATCGACATCTCGATCCTCGGCGCCGCCATGGACACCGTCGCGGGCAAGCAGATCGGCCGGATGCGCATCGAGTTGCCCGGCCGCTACGAGGACAACGTCGTTCCCGTCGGCTTCCTGCGCGAGCAGGGCCTGCAGGTCGATGTCGTCGACCCCGACGCACCCGCCGAGTCGGTCGCTCTGCCCGCGCAGACCTCCGCGCTGGTCAGGGAAGGTGCCAAGTGAACTGGTCGGAGATGCAGCCGCTGCTGAGCCAGGGCACCCTCGACACCCTCTACATGGTGCTGTGGTCCACCCTCGTCACCGTCGCCGGCGGACTGCCGCTCGGTGTGCTGCTCGTCCTCACCGACAAGGGCGGGCTGCTGCAGAGCACCCCGGTGAACAAGGTCGTCGGCGTGATCGTGAACATCGGCCGCTCGCTGCCGTTCATCATCCTGCTGATCGCGCTGATCCCCTTCACCACCCTGGTCGTCGGCACCTTCATCGGCCCCACCGCGATGATCGTGCCGCTTGCCGTCGGCGCCATTCCGTTCTTCGCCCGGCTCGTCGAGACGGCGATCCGCGAGGTCGATCACGGCCTGGTCGAGGCCGTCCAGGCGATGGGCGGATCCATCTGGACGATCGTCCGCAAGGTGCTGCTGCCGCAGGCACTGCCGTCGCTCGTCTCCGCCGTCACCACCACCGTGATCGTTCTCGTCGGCTACTCGGCGATGGCAGGCGCGGTCGGCGGCGAGGGTCTGGGCTCCAAGGCCGTCACCTACGGATTCCAGCGCTTCGAGACCCAGTTCATGCTCATCACGGTCGTCATCCTGATCGCCCTCGTCACCGTCGTACAGCTCATCGGTGACGGAGTCGTAAGACTCCTGGCGCGCCGCGGCCGTACCGCCTGACAGGCCCCCAGACCTCACTCCAAGAAGCCCGCACTCCTTGTCCGGGCGACGTTTCCGCACCACCAGAAAGAGGCACTTTTCGTGCGTAAGAACATCAAGCTCACCGCGGCTGCCGCCGCCACCGCCGCCCTCGCTCTCGGCCTCACGGCCTGCGGCACCGCGTCCGACCCGACCGCCAAGTCCGGCTCCGGCGCCAAGGCCGACGAGTCCAGGGCGTTGGTCGTCGCCGCGTCCCCGACGCCGCACGCCGATATCCTCAACTACGTCAAGGACAACCTGGCGAAGAAGGCCGGACTCAAGCTCGAGGTCAAGGAGTTCACGGACTACGTCCTGCCGAACACCGCCACCGAGAGCGGCCAGGTCGACGCCAACTTCTTCCAGCACAAGCCGTACCTCGACGACTTCAACAAGAAGAACAACACCCACATCGTTCCGGTCGTCAATGTTCACCTGGAGCCGCTGGGCCTCTACTCCAAGAAGGTCAAGGACCTCAAGGAGATCAAGTCCGGCCAGACGGTCGCCGTACCGAACGACACCACCAACGAGGGCCGCGCGCTCAAGCTCCTCGCGGACAACGGTCTGATCACCCTCAAGTCCGGTGTCGGTTCCGGCGCCAAGCTCTCCGACATCCAGGACAAGAAGGGCCTGGAGTTCAAGGAGATCGAGGCCGCCACGCTGCCCCGCGCCCTGAACGACGTCGACGCCGCGGTCATCAACGGCAACTACGCCATCGAGGCCGACCTCAAGCCCGCCAAGGACTCCCTTGCGCTGGAGAAGGCGCAGGGCAACCCCTACGCCAACTTCCTCGCCGTCAAGGAGGGCAATGAGAAGGACGCCCGGGTGCAGAAGCTCGCGGAGCTCCTCAACTCCCCCCAGGTGAAGAAGTTCATCGAGGACACGTACGCCGGCTCGGTCGTCCCGGCCTTCGGCGCCGCCAAGTAACGCTCGCCGCAAGCCCTTTGAACGAGGCCCCACGTACCCCGACAGGTGCGTGGGGCCTCGTGCTACTCACCACCCGGCCATGCGCATCCGCCACCCGATGCTGCATGCTGTGCCTTTACGGCTACGGCCCTTACGACGGTCTTCGGCATGGAGCTGCGCATGACTACCACCTTCCCGGACGTGTCCATCAGCACGGAGCGGTTGGTGCTGCGCCCCTTCGAGGAAGCCGACATCCCGGCGCACACCGAGATGATGAACGACGAGCTGGTTACCGCCTGGACCTCAGTTCCGCAGCCCTACACGGCGGCGCACGCCGAGGAATGGGTGTGCAGGATCGCTCCTGCAGAGCGCACCGAAGGACGCGGCATCGTCCTGGCCGTCACGGAGTTCCTCACCCAGCGGCTCGTCGGAACGGTCCATCTGCAGAACACCAACTGGCGCACCCTCGCCACCGAGGTCGCCTATGTGACCGCCCCCTGGGCGCGCGGCGAGGGCTACGCCACCGAATCGGTACTGGCCGTCGCCCAATGGCTCTTCAAGATCCAGAAGTTCGAGCGCATCGAGCTGCGCACAGCCGCCGACAACACCGCGTCCCAGCAGGTGGCCCAGAAGATCGGCTGCATAAGCGAGGGTGTGCTGCGTAACGCCTGGATAGCGCGTACACAGACCGAGGACGGCGGCTGGGCCGACATCCGCACCGACCTGATCGTCTGGAGTCTGCTGCCCGAGGACATCGAGGGCGTCTCGGGCCGGATGGCGGACGCGGGCTACGCCTCCTTCACCGACTGGAACTGACGGCAGCCGCCAGAACCGATCACCGCCCGCTCCAGGTACTCTCGCCATGCCCGTGCCTGCGGGCTGCCCCGACCTGCGACAACACCAGGAGACTGACGACGATGGCCGACCGCGTCACGGTGATTGGCTGGGACGGCTCGCCCCTCACCGCAGCCGCCGGGTCCGCCCTCTCGGCCGCCACTCTGGTGGCCGGAGCCGCGCACCATCTGGCGCTGCCCGAGGTGCCGCGGGACGCCGAGCGCATCCGGCTCGGCAGCGTCGACCTCGCCGCGCGCCGGATCGCCGGGCACCGCGGCAGCGCAGTCGTTCTCGCCGACGGTGACCCGGGCTTCTTCGGGGTCGTGCGCACCCTGCGCGCGCCGGAGCACGGCCTCGAGGTCGAGGTCGTCCCCGCCGTCTCCGCCGTCGCCACCGCCTTCGCCCGGGCCGGAATGCCGTGGGACGACGCACAGGTCGTCGTCGCCCACCGGCGTACGCTGCGCCGCGCCGTCAATGTGTGCCGGGCGCACTCCAAAGTCGCTGTCCTCACCTCCCCGGGCGCCGGGCCCGCGGAACTCGCCCTGCTCCTGGAAGGCGTCCACCGCACCTTCGTCATCTGCGAGGAACTCGGTACCGACCGTGAGCAGGTCACCGTCCTCACCTCCGACAAAGCCGCCGACCACGTCTGGCGCGACCCCAATGTCGTCATCGTCATCGGCGGAGCGGCGAGCGCGGCCGTGCCGGGCAGCGGCTGGATCGCCGGCCGGGACCCCGGCTATCCGCCGGCGATACGCGGCTGGGCGCTGCCGCCGGATCCCGGTGCCGGTGCCGGTGCCGGTGCCCTCGGCGAGGGCGAGTCGGTGCAGTTGCGCGCCGCGCAACTGGCCCGCCTGGGGCCGCGTATCGGCGACCTCGTGTGGGACATCGGCTCCGCCGGCGGTGCGCTCGCCGCGGAGGCGGCCCGCTTCGGCGCCGCGGTGATTGCCGTCGATGCCGACCCGGCCGCCTGCGACCGTACCGCCGCGACGGCACGGCGCTCCGGAGTCCAGCTTCAGATCGTCCATGGCCGTGCGCCGCATGTGCTGGAGCGGCTGCCCGAGCCCGATGTCGTACGGATCGGGGGTGGGGGAGTACCGGTGGTGACCGCCTGTGTCGACCGGCGGCCGCAGCGCATCGTGACCCACGCCTCGACCCGGGACGAGGCCGAGGCGATCGGCGCGGCACTGGCGGCCGGCGGCTATGTCGTCGAATGCGCGCTTCTGCAGTCCGTCGAAATGGACACCGCGGCATGGGCGGAGCGGGAGCGTTCCGTCGTCTTTCTCCTCTCCGGCCGCCAGCCGGACCGCGCCCCCTGACCCTGCCGCCGCACGGCGCGGGGTAGGCTGGCCGATTGTTGTACCGCACCCGGTCGTTCGTCGCTTCGTTCGTCAATGTCCGGAAAAAGGGGTCCATTTGGCTCCCGTATGTGGTACGTCGGAACCGGGGGAGGCGCAACGTGGCGCAGCCCACATCGGACCGTGGCGGATCTCCCTGCCGCGGCGGCGAACGGCCGCGAGAATGCCTTGTGTCCGTGGGCCGATCGTGCCGCGCGGCGCTCACGCTCGTTCTTGTTGACGGGCGTCAGGTGTGCAGTGGTCGGGTGCCCCGGGCGATGGGCGAAGGAGCACAAGCGATGGGCGAGGGGTACGCATGACTGACACCGGCCAGATCCCGGGCGAGGGGCTGCCGGAGAACGCAGGCATGGTGGAGCAGCCGGGCATCCCCGCTCCTGGCGCGTACACCTTCCTGGGCCCCTCCGAGAACGGTCCCGAAGAAGATGATCTCCTGCTGATGCCGGGAGCGCAGGGCGCGTGGAGCGACCCGCAGCCGGGCGCGGCGCCGGGCATGGGGGCACAGGGGCCGGTGGCGCAGACGCCGGTCGCGCAGATGCCGATGGCTCCGGCGCCCGCGCACGCCGCGGGTGGGCTCGCGCCTGTGGCTGTGCCGGTGTCGAGAGACCAGGCGCCGACGCCCGAGCAGATGGCTTCCGGGCGGCAGTTTTCCGAGCATCAGGTCTTTGAGCAGCAGTTTTCCGAGCACCTGGGTTCCGAGCAGCATGTCGGGGTGTCCGCGTCGGCGCAGCTGTCCGCGGGTCAGGAGTTCGCGGGCCAGGAGTTCGTGTCTCAGGAATTTGCGGCGCCGGAGTCCGCAGCGACGGTCGAGCCGGTCGCTCCGGCGTTCGCGGAGGAACCGGCCGCGGCCGCGGCCGAGGCCTTCGCGCCGGCCGCACAGGTCCCGCCGCTGTCCGAGCCGGGCGCGCACGAGTCCGGCGGCCGTGACTCCGGTTCGGTCGACCTCAATGGCGTACGCATCCCGCCCACCTCCGCCACGCCGACTCCGCCGCCCGCGCGCCGGCCGCTGCACATGGGCCCGCCGGTGCCCGACAGCACGGGTGGCGTGGTGCGCTCCCTCGCCGACCGCGGACCGGCGGGTACAACGCCGCCGCACGCCGTGCCCGCGCCCGGCCCCGCGTCGCCAGCGACGGGCCTGGAGTACCTCGACATCCCGCGCGACGGGTCGGCGGGGACGCTGCCGGGCCCGCAGCTGGGCGAGATCCCGCCGCAGGCCGGAGCCCCTTGGGACCCTCAGCCTCCGCAGCCCCAGATGTTCACCGCCGTCCCAGCAGAAACGGTCGTCCCTGAGCCTGCTCCGGTGGTCGCCGAGGCCGTGGCCGTTCCCGCCCCGGCCCCCGAGCCGACACCCGCCGGACAGTTCGTCCCCGTCGACGGACCGCTGCCCGCCATGCCCTACCTGGCGGCGGCGCCGGTCGACGTGCCGGTGCAGCGGGAGATGGTGCAGCCCGAGATGGTGCAGGTCGAGATGATGCAACAGGAGCCCGAGCCCGAGCGGGCGGCCGGGCCCGTGCCTGTGCAGGAAGCGGAAGCCGTGGTGGAGCCGGAACCGGTGTCCCTGCCGGAGCCGGAAGCCGGGGCCAAGGTGCCCGCGCCGCGTGACGGTGGCTGGGACATGCCCCAGGAAGTGTCCGCGGAGACCGCTGCCCAGCCGGACCCCGAAGTCGAGCCCGAGCCCGAGTCGGCTCCCGAGGTGATCGAGGCGATGAACGTGGCCGAGGTCGTCGAGGCCGAGGAGCCCGCGCCCGCACCTGAGCCCGCGTCTGAGTCCGCGCCTGCGCCTGAGTTCGCGCCCGCACCTGAGCCCGAGCCCGAGCAGATGCCCGCGGCGGCCGCTGCCCGGCCCGCGCCCGCGCCCGCACCCGGCTACGACGACGCCGAGCGCGAAGCCGTACTGCGCGTGATGCGGGAGCGCCGCGACATCCGCAACGGCTTCCGTTCCGACCCCATCCCGCACGAGGTGCTGCTGCGCGTCCTCGAGGCCGCGCACACGGCCCCCAGCGTCGGCCACTCGCAGCCCTGGGACTTCGTCGTCATCCGCTCCGCCGAGACCCGGCGCACAATGCACGAACTGGCGCAGCGCCAGCGGGAGGCGTACGCCAAGTCGCTGCCGAAGGGCCGGGCCAAGCAGTTCAAGGAACTGAAGATCGAGGCCATCCTCGACACCCCGGTGAACATCGTGGTCACCGCCGACCCGACGCGCGGCGGCCGCCACACCCTCGGTCGGCACACCCAGCCGCAGATGGCCCCGTACTCCTCGGCCCTCGCCGTCGAGAACCTCTGGCTCGCCGCCCGGGCCGAAGGCCTCGGCGTCGGCTGGGTCAGCTTCTTCGACGAGCGCGAGATGGTGCGCGCGCTGGGTCTGCCCGAGCACCTCGAGGTCGTGGCCTACCTCTGTGTCGGTTATGTCGACGAGTTCCCGGAGGAGCCCGAGCTGATGCAGGCGGGGTGGTCCAAGCGCCGGCCGCTGTCGTGGGTCGTGCACGAGGAGACGTACGGCCGCCGCGCCCTGCCCGGCGAGGAGCCGCACGATCTGCTCCAGGAGACCGTCTCCAACATCCGTCCGCTGGACGCGAAGGCGCTCGGTGAGGCGTGGGAGCGACAGAAGCGGATGACCAAGCCGGCCGGGGCGCTCGGCATGCTGGAGATCATCTCCGCGCAGCTGAGCGGCCTGTCCCGGATGTGCCCGCCGCCGATCCCGGAGCCCGCGGCAGTCGCGATCTTCGCGGGTGACCACGGCGTCCACGCGCAGGGGGTCACCGCCTGGCCGCAGGAGGTGACGGCGCAGATGGTCGCCAACTTCCTTGGCGGCGGGGCCGTCTGCAACGCTTTCGCCAACCAGGTCGGGGCCGAGGTCTGCGTCATCGACGTGGGCGTCGCCGGGGACCTTCCCGCCACGCCGGGTCTGCTGCCGCGCAAGGTCAGGCCCGGTACGGCCGACTTCACGACGGGTCTCGCGCTGAGTCGCGAGGAGGTCCTCTCGGCGGTCGAGGTCGGCATCGAGACGGCGCGGGACTTGGTGGCCGCGGGGAACAAGGCGCTGCTCACCGGTGAGATGGGCATCGCCAACACGACGGTCTCGGCGGCGCTGATCTCCGTGTACACCGAGATCGACCCGAGCGAGATCACGGGCCGCGGTACCGGCATCAACGACGAGATGCACGCCCGCAAGGTCGATGTCGTGCGCCGCGCGCTGGAACTGCACGCGCCGGACCCGGCGGACCCGATCGGCGTGCTGTCGGCGGTCGGCGGCCTGGAGCACGCGGCGCTGGTCGGCTTCATCCTGGGTGGCGCGTCGCTGCGTACGCCGGTGGTGCTGGACGGAGTCTCGGCGGGCGCGGCGGCCCTGGTGGCCCGTGCGATCGCCCCCGAGGCCCTGGCGGCCTGCATCGCGGGCCACCGCAGTGCGGAGCCGGGTCACGTGGCGGCCCTCAACAAACTGGGTCTGCGTCCCCTGGTGGACCTGGACCTCCGCCTCGGCGAGGGCACGGGCGCGCTGCTGGCGCTCCCGGTGGTCCAGAGCGCGGCCAGGGCGATGCATGAGGTGGCAACGTTCGACTCCGCGGGCGTGACGGAGAAGTAACGGTCGCGGTAAGGGGCCGGGGCGCCGGGAGTGGTGGGCGCCCGGCCCCGCGTGACCTCCCGGCGGAGGCCCGATTGCCCAGGGGACTGTCCCGGATTCGGGAAGGCGCGGGGGCCGGGGCCGGGTGGAGAGACTCTCCCGGCCCCACCTCCGCACCCCCGGCCCCGTAAGCTGGTCCGCGGGCGCTGACAACCCGCCCACCAGCCGCTTCAGCGCCGCAGCGGACCCGTACCACGCACGTCCCGCCCGAGGAGTCCGTACCGTCATGGCCGAGCACGCCGCGCGCGCCGCGCATCCCGCCTATCCCGTCGGACTCCGCCTCTCCGGGCGGCGCGTCGTCGTCATCGGCGGCGGCCAGGTCGCCCAGCGCCGGCTGCCCGCGCTCATCGCGGCCGGTGCCGACATCGTTCTCGTGTCGCCGTCCGCGACGCCCTCCGTCGAGGCGATGGCCGACGCCGGCGAGATCCGCTGGATCAAGCGCGCCTACGAGGACGGCGACCTCGCCGACACCTGGTACGCCCTCGTCGCCACCTCCGACGCCGACGCGAACAACGCCGCATCCGCCGAGGCCGAGCGCACCCGCACCTGGTGCGTACGCTCCGACGACGCCGGCGCCGCCACCGCCTGGACCCCCGCGACAGGCCGGTCCGAAGGCGTGACCGTCGCCGTCCTCACCACTGAGGTGTCCGGCCGCGACCCCCGACGGTCCGCCGCCCTGCGCGACGCCATCGTCGAGGGCCTGCGCGACGGCACCCTCGCCGCCCCCCATCACCGCACCCGTACCCCGGGCGTCGCTCTCGTCGGCGGTGGTCCGGGCGATCCCGACCTGATCACCGTTCGCGGCCGCCGCCTCCTCGCCGAGGCCGACGTCGTCATCGCCGACCGCCTCGGCCCCCGTGACCTCCTCGACGAACTCCCGCCGCACGTCGAGGTGATCGACGCCGCGAAGATCCCGTACGGCCGTTACATGGCCCAGGAGGCCATCAACAACGCCCTGATCGAGCACGCCAAGGCCGGCAAGGCGGTCGTACGGCTCAAGGGCGGCGACCCCTTCGTCTTCGGCCGCGGCATGGAAGAGGCCCAGGCCCTCGCCGAGGCCGGCATCGCCTGCACCGTCGTGCCCGGTATCTCCAGCTCGATCTCTGTCCCGGGCGCTGCCGGAATCCCGGTCACCCACCGTGGAGTGGCCCACGAGTTCACCGTCGTCAGTGGCCATGTCGCCCCGGACGACGAGCGTTCGCTCGTCGACTGGCCGTCCCTCGCCAAGCTCCGCGGCACGCTGGTCGTCCTCATGGGCGTCGACAAGATCGGTGCGATCGCGCAGACCCTTGTCGCCCATGGGAAGGCCCCCGAGACCCCCGTCGCGCTGGTCCAGGAGGGCACGACCGCCTCCCAGCGACGTGTCGACGCCACCCTCGCGACCGTCGCCGAGACGGCCAGGGCCGAGGACGTACGGCCCCCGGCCGTCATCGTCATCGGCGACGTGGTCGCCGTAGGAACAAAGTAACCAGCGGTAACCCAACGCCGTCCCAGCCGTTGGCACCGCACCCCGGAGAAGGCAGTATCACCCTGTGGCTGATCTCATCACTGTCGAGGATCCCGACGACCCGCGCCTGCGCGACTACACGGGCCTGACCGACGTCGAGCTCCGGCGCAGGCGCGAACCCGCCGAGGGCCTGTTCATCGCCGAGGGCGAGAAGGTCATCAGACGGGCCAAGGACGCCGGTTACGAGATGCGCTCCATGCTGCTCTCGGCCAAATGGGTCGATGTGATGCGCGACGTCATAGACGAACTCCCGGCCCCGGTCTACGCCGTCAGCCCGGAGCTCGCCGAGCGGGTCACCGGCTACCACGTGCACCGCGGCGCGCTCGCCTCCATGCAGCGCAAGCCGCTGCCGACGGCCGACGAGCTGCTCCGGACGACCCGACGGGTGGTCGTGATGGAGTCGGTGAACGACCACACCAACATCGGCGCGATCTTCCGCAGCGCCGCCGCTCTCGGCATGGACGCTGTGCTGCTCTCCCCGGACTGTGCGGACCCCCTCTACCGCCGCTCGGTCAAGGTCTCCATGGGCGCGGTCTTCTCCGTCCCGTACGCCCGCCTCGAATCCTGGCCCAGGGGCCTGGAGTCCGTACGGGAAGCGGGGTTCAGGCTCCTCGCTCTCACCCCCGACGAGAAGGCCTCGGCGATCGACGACGCGGCCCCGCACCGGCTGGAGCGCGTCGCGCTGATGCTCGGCGCGGAGGGCGACGGGCTCTCCACCCAGGCGCTGGTCGCCGCCGACGAGTGGGTACGCATCCCGATGTCGCACGGCGTCGACTCGCTCAATGTGGGCGCGGCCGCCGCGGTCGCGTTCTACGCCGTGGCGACGGGCCGCCCGCAGTCCTGAACCCGAACAGCCACCACAGCTAGAGCTGCTGGGCCGCGGCGATGCCCAGCGCCACGATCAGCGTCACCACGAAGAACACGATGATCCGCTGCCGCAGCAGCCGCGGGTTGGCGGGCCGCCGCCCGGTCGACGTCGGCCGGGTACCGGGCCTGGTGCCCTGACGGCCGTTTGTCCGGGAGGTGTTGCGGGGCGCCTGGGGGCGCGTCCCGCCGGTGCGAGAGGGCTGCGGCCGCGGCACCGACGTGCCCGCCGTACGCCGCTCCATACGTTCGGTCCGCTCCGAACGCTCCGGGTAGCGTGACGTCGGACGGTCCTCCTCGACACGCACGCGCTGGGACGGCGGCCGGGCCTCCGGCAGCCCCTGGGCCTCCCGGGCCGCGATCTCCTTGAGCCGCATCGACAGCTGCAGCGTGCTGGGCCGCTCCTCGGGATCCTTCGCCAGACAAGCCCGTACGAGCGGAGCAAGTGCGTCCGGGACCCCGTACAGCTGCGGCTCCTCGTGCACCACCCGGTAGAGCATGACCTCCGAACTGCCGTGCCCGAAGGGGGAGTCCGCGGTCGCGGCGTACGCCAGCGTGGCACCCAGCGCGAAGACGTCCGTGGCCGGCGTGACCGCCGCGCCGCGCACCTGCTCGGGCGCGAGGAACCCCGGGGAGCCCACCGCCGTGCCGACATGGGTGAGCGTGCTCGCGCCGGTCGCCCAGGCGATGCCGAAGTCGATGATCCGGGGGCCCTTGGGGGAGAGCAGAATGTTCGACGGCTTCAGGTCCCGGTGAACGACGCCGGCCTCGTGCACCGCGACCAGGCCCTCCGAGAGCGCCGCACCGATCGTGGCCACATCGGCGGCCTGCAGCGGGCCTCCCTCGGCGACCTTGTCGTGCAGCGAAGGACCGGGGACGTACTGAGTGGCGAACCACGGGCGCTCCGCCTCGAGATCGGCCGCCACCAGGCGTGCCGTACAGCCGCCGCGGATCCGTCGCGCGGCCGAAACCTCGCGCGCGAACCGCGATCTGAACTCCTGGTCCTCGGCCAGATCCGGCCGGATCACCTTGAGGGCGACGCGCTGGCCGCGGCGGTCGGAGCCCAGGTAGACGACGCCCATGCCACCTGCACCGAGGCGCCGGTGAAGCCTGAACGAGCCGACGACACGCGGGTCCTCGCGCCGGAGCCGCATCATCGCCATGTCCGTCCCCTACCTACGGTGGGGAGACCCCACCCCCGCTACTACGGTCGTCCGTTTGACGTGGCACAGCTTACGTACCCCTGTCCCGGTGTGCTCATAGGCCGCGCCCTCACGGTCCGATCGATTGTCAGTGCCGGACGTGAAACGTGAAGAGTGGTCAGGGGCCCGTGGATCCAACGCTCCTGGCCCGTGCGAGATCTCAAAGGTCCGTCGCAGAAGGGGGATTGGATCAGTGAAGGGTGACCGCGTGGAGATTGTGGTGGACGCGGGTGACACGACTCGTACATACGAAGTGGTGGCAAGCCGACGGGCCGCCGGGTCGAGACGGCGGTACACAGAGGGGTGGTGGAAGTGAGCGAAGTCACCTGGAGGCACCTCCCCGCGGTAGCCGGGGGAGGACCGGTGGTGCTGACGTCCCGTTTCATGGCCACCCGGGTGTGCCGGCTCCGGACGAGCAGCCGGTCCCGCTGGAGGACGACCCTGCGCGCCCCCTCCGGGAAGACCCCAAGGCCCGGGGCCGCGTCTCCACCCTGGGGAGTACGTCGCCGGGTGGTGGCTCATCCTCCGGGAGGCCCGGCAATCGGTACGCGGGCATGACGCCCGGGCCTTGTCGCTTCCCTAATGTTGAAGTCAAGCGGCGGGTGCAGCACTCGTCCCCCGAGGTCAGACACCCGCCGCTGCCACATACGACAGGAGAGGGACCATGGCGGACACGGCTTCGCGGATGATGATCCGCATGCAGGGACGCAAGGCTTACGCCGCGTTCGGCGGCCGCCCGTCCGGTACGCGCCACCCGCTGGTGGCGACGGCCATGGTTCTTCCTCTGGCGGCACTGCTGGTGGTCGTCTTCGGCGGCTGGGATGCGGTGGTCACACAGGCGTCGTCCGTGGGCGTGATGCTGGGGCGCTGAGCGGCGCCCCGGACCCGGAAGAGCGGTCCGGGTCGGGGACATCCGGCCAACAACCCCGTGGGGACGGGGGTGCGGCGGACGGCAGCGTTTGGCCGGTCAGCTGGGGAGCTGACCGGCCATCGCGCTGCCCGGGCCCATTCGGTAGCCCCCGGGCACCTCCACCGCTGCACACTCGGCGACACCCACCCGCCTCCGCGTAGGCTCTCCCAGTCGGCCAGTCGGCCAGTCGGCCAGTCGGCCAGTCGGCCAGTCGGCCAGTCGGCCAGTCGGCCCGCACCGCATCCGGGGGAGAGACCGTGACCGCATCCGTCGTACGCGCGCTCGCCGACGTCGCACGTGACGCCGCGCATCTGCCCGCGCCGCGGCAGATGTGCCGGGCCTGCGGGCGGGACGAGTCCGTCCTCGCCGACCGGGCCGACGGCGCCGTCGTACGGCACGGTGACGCCGTCGCCAAGGCCCACGCACCCGGCACCGACCCGGACGGACACCGGGCCCGGCTCGCTGTCTCGGCCCACCCCCGCCTCGCAGGCATCCTGCTGACCCCGCTCCCGCTCCATGCGCGGGACGTACGCGGCAGACCCGTCACCGCCTGGCCCTACGGCCTCCCCGTCGACCCCGCGGACCCCGACGCGGCGCCCTGGGAGGACGCCGCAGTCCTCCTCGCCCGGCTGCACTCCATCGAGCCCGCCGTACTCCCCGCGCCTCTCCCGCCCATGCGCGGCCCCGCCAAGGTCGCCCTGGCCCATGCACGGATGCGGAAGGCGGCCGCGCGGCATCCGGCGGCCGCCACGGTCCGGCGCGCCTGGGACCGGCTCCCCGCCTGGGCCCGCGACGAGGCCCCCTCTCCGCGGGCCGGCACCCTCTGCCACGGCGATCTCCACCTCGGACAGCTCGTCCGCCACCCCGCCCCGGCCGGCCCCTGGCTGCTGATCGACGTCGACGATCTCGGCCTGGGCGATCCGGCCTGGGACCTGGCCCGCCCCGCCGCCTGGTACGCGGCCGGACTGCTGCCTCCCGAGATCTGGCAGCGGTTCCTCGGCGCCTACACCGCGGCACACGGCCCGGCCGTCACCGGTGATGGCGACCCCTGGCCCCAACTCGACGTTCCCGCCCGTGCCTTGACCGTCCAGACCGCCGCCCTGGCCCTCGCGAAGTCCGCCGCGGAGCAGCGGGACCTGGACGAGGTCGAGCAGACCATGATCGACGCCTGTGCCCGAATTGCGGCCCTCCCGCCCGA
Organism: Streptomyces sp. NBC_01750; assembly: GCF_035918095.1. Classification (NCBI taxonomy): domain Bacteria; kingdom Bacillati; phylum Actinomycetota; class Actinomycetes; order Kitasatosporales; family Streptomycetaceae; genus Streptomyces; species Streptomyces sp. NBC_01750. Next base: position 1,670,269 of record NZ_CP109137.1, on the reverse strand, counting down.
GTTGGAGTTCGAGCCTCCGTCGTAGTCTGAACTCCTCATCACCGGGCATTCATCCCGGCGATGCCGATCGAACGGCGAGGAGCTGAGCAGACCATGCAGTGTCCCAAGTGCCATGCAGCGATGCACACGTACAACCGCAATGGCGTCCAGATCGAGCAGTGCAGCGGCTGCCGGGGGATATTCCTGGACTACGGCGAGCTGGAGTCCCTGACCCGCCTCGAGTCGCAGTGGACGCAGCAGGCCCCGCCCCCGCCGCCGGCCCCGCAGGCCTACCCGGCCGCTCCCGCCCCCGCCTGGGGCGCGCCGCACCATGGCGGACACCATGGCGGGCACCACCGCCAGAAGAGCTTCGGCCGGATGCTCTTCTCCTCCTGAGCGGCTCCTGAACCTGCCGCGGGCCCGGACTTCGCGCCGCCGGGCCCGCAGGGCGTGCCGTGGGCTCGCTTCGTCTCGACCCACACCCGGGTGAGAAGCCCGCGGCGCAACGACAGAACCCCCGGCCGTCGAGACGGTCGGGGGTTCCGGCTGGTGCGCGATACTGGGATTGAACCAGTGACCTCTTCCGTGTCAGGGAAGCGCTCTCCCGCTGAGCTAATCGCGCGGGACGATCTTGCGTGGTACTGCGTGCGCGATACTGGGATTGAACCAGTGACCTCTTCCGTGTCAGGGAAGCGCTCTCCCGCTGAGCTAATCGCGCGAGGAATCCATACGGATCCAGTGGACGATACTGGGATTGAACCAGTGACCTCTTCCGTGTCAGGGAAGCGCTCTCCCGCTGAGCTAATCGTCCTTGGAGGTGGAGACGGGATTTGAACCCGTGTAGACGGCTTTGCAGGCCGTTGCCTCGCCTCTCGGCCACTCCACCCGGAGTGCAGGGGTTCGGGAAGATCCCCCATCGAGCGGACGACGAGATTCGAACTCGCGACCCTCACCTTGGCAAGGTGATGCTCTACCAACTGAGCCACGTCCGCTTGTCGTTTCCGGTTCACTCTCGCGTCCCGGCGACGTGTTGAACTCTAGCGGATTACTGGGCCAGCACAAAAACACGTTTCCGCAGCGTGCTGAGGTGTGCTCATGCCGCAGCAGGTCATCGGCGCCCGCCCTAGACTCACAGACGTGCACGACCTTGCTCCTTTGGCCCGTTTCGGCTCCCTCGTCGCCTCAGACCTGCGGGACGTCACCAGCGACCCCGAAGCCCTCGACTCGGCCGGTTTCTGGGCCGTTGCCGCGGACTTCGAGGGCCGTCTGACCTGCGCCCGCTTCGGCGATGTACGCACGGAGCCGGTTCCCGACCCCGTGCCGGGGCAGTGGCACGGCCCGGCCGCCGACGACTGGACGTCCTCCCTGGACCGCGCCGCGTACGCCGCGGGCGTACGCCGCATCCGCGAGCACATCGCGGCGGGCGAGGTCTACCAGGCGAACCTCTGCCGCGTCCTGTCCGCGCCGCTGCCCGACCCGGCCGCCGCCGACGTCGACGCCCTCACGGCACTCCTGGCGCGCGGCAACCCGGCCCCGTACGCAGGAACGATCCGGCTGCCCGGGCACGGCGTGGAGATCGCCACCGCCTCACCCGAGCTGTATCTGCGGCGCGACGGGCGCACCGTCGAGTCCGGGCCGATCAAGGGCACCGGCCGCACCGCCGGGGACCTGCTGGAGAAGGATCACGCGGAGAACGTGATGATCGTGGACCTTGTCCGCAACGACCTGGGGCGGGTCTGTGCCACGGGTACCGTGACCGTCCCCGCGCTGTGCGCGGTCGAGCCGCATCCCGGGCTCGTCCACCTCGTCTCCACCGTGCGCGGCGAGCTGACCCCCAAGGCGGGCTGGCAGGAGCTGCTGACGGCCACCTTCCCGCCGGGTTCGGTGACCGGGGCGCCCAAGTCCAGTGCGCTGAAGATCATCGAGGCGCTGGAGACGGCGCCCCGCGGCCCGTACTGCGGAGGCATCGGCTGGGTCGACGCCGACCGTGGCACGGGCGAGCTGGCCGTCGGCATACGCACCTTCTGGATCGACCGTGATGGCCTCGCGGGACCGGTGCTCCGCTTCGGCACCGGTGCCGGCATCACCTGGGGATCCGACCCCGTGCGCGAGTGGGAGGAGACCGAGCTGAAGGCCGCCCGGCTGCTCGCGGTAGCGTCGGGGGTGTACGAAGCAAGCGGAAGGACAGCTCGATGAAGCTTTGGGTCAATGGCGGACTCACGGATGCCGACGACGCCCGGGTGTCAGTGTTCGACCACGGGCTGACCGTCGGCGACGGCATCTTCGAGACCGTCAAGGCTGTCCACGGGCAGCCCTTCGCGCTCACCCTCCATCTCGACCGGATGACTCGCTCTGCCGCCGGTCTCGGCCTGCCGGAGCCGGACCACGACGAGGTGCGTCGCGCCTGCTCCGCCGTGCTGGACGCCAATCCGATGAAGCTCGGCCGGCTGCGCATCACCTACACCGGCGGAGTCTCACCCCTCGGCTCCGACCGGGGCACCGCAGGACCGACCCTGGTCGTCGCACTCGGCGAGACCGAGCGCCGCCCCGACGCCACCGCGGTGATCACCGTCCCCTGGACCCGCAATGAACGCGGTGCCCTGACCGGGCTGAAGACGACGTCGTACGCGGAGAATGTCGTCGCCCTCGCCAGGGCGAGCGAGCAGGGCGCGTCCGAGGCACTCTTCGCCAACACCGTCGGACAGCTCTGCGAGGGCACGGGCTCCAATGTCTTCGTCGTCGTCGACGGCGAGTTGCTCACCCCTCCTGTCTCCTCCGGCTGCCTCGCGGGCATCACCCGCGCCCTGGTCGTCGAATGGGCGGGAGCCAAGGAGGCCGACCTGCCGTTCGACGTACTGGACCGGGCCGAGGAGATCTTCCTGACCTCGACGCTCCGCGACGTCCAGGCGGTTCACGGAATCGACGGACGCCGGATCGCGGAAGCGCCGGGACCGGTGACCGCCAAGGCCATGCGGATCTTCGAGGAGCGCGCGGCCGCCGCCCCCGATCCGAATGCTCCGTAAATCTCGTGACGGGTTGCCTCGGCGGCGGGTAGAACTCCCCTGATGACCACCACCCTGCGGCCTACCGGGCCGATTCAGCACGAGGCCGACGGCGCGAAGTCACGGGCGTACGAGGTCTGCGTGAACGGCCGTCCTGTCGGCAGCACCGAGATCGCCACATTCCCGGCGCTCGGCGCCGAGGCCGGCGCCATACGCTCGCTGCGGATCGACGAGGCGGACCGGCGGCGCGGACGCGCGACCGTCGCCGCCCTCGCCGCCGAAGAGGTGCTGCGCGGCTGGGGGTGCACCCAGGTACTGGCATCCGTACCGCCCGACGCCACCGCCGCGCGGCGGCTGACGAGCGCACTCGGCTACACCGAACGCAGCCGCAGCATGCGCAAGACGCTTCCCGCGGAGCCGCCCGCTCTGCCCGCGCACGTCCAAGGCCGTCCGATGAGCGAGGCGGAGTTCGAGAAGTGGCGTGCTCACGCCGTCGAGAGTTACGCACAGAGCTGGATCGACCGCGGCGTTCCGGCCGAGGAGGCGCGCGCCAAGTCCGAGGCCGATCACCGCGAGAGCCTGCCCGACGGCCTCGCCACCCCGGGGACCTCGCTCAGTGTCCTGGTCCATGACGGTGTGATCGTCGGGCATCTCTTCGTCGGGCGGCGCGAGGCGCGCTTCGACGAGCAGGCGTCGTTCGTGTACGACGTCCAAGTCGTCGACGGACACCGGGGACAGGGCCACGGGCGCTCCCTGATGCTGCTCGCCGAGCGCCTCTCGATCGATGCCGGGATGCGCCTGCTCGCCCTGCATGTCTTCGCCGGCAACACCCCGGCGATCAGCCTCTACGCATCGCTCGGCTACGAAACGACCGCCGTCAACCTCTTCAAGCCGCTGCTCTAGGAGTGGGACCCGGAGCCGGCGAGCAGCCGGTCGGCGATCTCCTCGATACGTGCCCGCAGCCCCTCCTGGCTCTTGCCGCCGTCGAGGCGCTCGCCGTCGATGACATACGTCGGAGTGCCCGTCACACCGATCGCCTTGCCCTCGGCCTGGTCGGCGTCGACGGTCAGGATGTGCCGGCCGTCGATCAGCGCGGTGTCGAACTCATCGGCGTCCAGGCCCAGTTCGCGCGCCATCTCCAGCAGGAAGGGCTCGCCCTTCGCCGCGAGCTCGTCGGTGCGCTCGAGCACCGCCTCCACATACGGCCAGGTCGTGCCCTGCTCGGCCGCCTCCTCCGCGGCCTGGGCTGCGGCGAAGGCGTGCTTGTGCTTCTCGAGCGGGAAGTGGCGCAGCCGCAGCTCGAGCCGGTCGCCGTAGCGCTCGCGCAGGGCCCGCAGGTCCACCAGGGCGCTGCGGCAGTCGGGGCACTGGAGCTCGCACCAGACGTCGAGCACGACGGGGCGGGCTGTGGCGGAGTCGTTCATGGGGCCAGTCTCCCAGCCCGTCCCCCATGTCCCAACCGGGACCTGGGGAGGAGGATGTCCCGGAGATCTCCCTGAGCTCGTCCCAGGCCGTGGCCCGGACGCCACCCGACGGTGCACGATGGAGGGGACACGTACCCGCACATGCCCCGAAGCCTGGAGGACCGGATGCTTGCCGAGACCATTTGTTCCGCGGTGTCCGCGGCGGGCCTGGGCATCGCCGCCGTCACGGCGTACCGCAAGCGTTTCCTGGCGGCGACCCGGATACTTGCCTACTCCCTGATCCCTGTGGGTCTGGTGCTGACCGGCGCGGTCGCGTGGGCCGTCGACACCGCCTTCAGCCCCTCGGCGTGGCTCGGATTCGGCCTGCTCGGCGGCGCCTGGCTGCTCTTCATGACCACCCGGGCCGTCGAGCGGTGTGGCGGCGGGACCCGCAAGGAGCGCAAGGCCGCCGCCAGGGCGGCACAGCAGGAGGCCGTCGCCCCCGCGGCGTCCGCACCCTCCATCGGTCCGGGCAGCCGTCCGGCGGCTCAGCCCAAGACGAAGCAGAAGGCCGCCGGTTCCGGCGAGGACTTCAGCGACATCGAGGCGATCCTGAAGAAGCACGGCATCTGACGTATCCGGTCCGGCCATGGCCGGAAACACAGTTGTGATGAACTCCCGCAGTCACGGGGCGTGTTGGTCGATCATGGCAGGCTGCTCTGCGCCATCATCACCCCGAGATGCTCGATACCTCACGGGGCGAGGCCCCCGCACCGACCGAAGAGCCGCGTGGCTGCCTCTTCGCACTCTCCCAGCCGCCTCTGATGATCTTCCTCGCGGTGATCGGCTTCCTGCTGCTCATGGCCGCGGTACACGATCTGTTTCTGCTGTGAGGCTCAGCCGGCCGCTTCCTTGCGGCGCGCGCGGTAAGCGGCGACATGCAGGCGGTTGCCGCAGGTGCGGCTGTCGCAGTAGCGACGCGAGCGATTGCGGGAAAGATCGACGAACGCGCGCCCGCAGTCGGGCGCCTCGCAGCGCCTCAGCCGCTCCTGCTCGCCCGCTACGACGATGAAGGCCAGGGCCATCCCGCAGTCCGCCGCGAGATGGTCGGCGACCGAGGCGCCCGGCGCGAAGTAGTGCACATGCCAGTCGTAGCCGTCGTGGTCGGTGAGCTGCGGGGTGGTCCCCGCGGCCGCCACCAGCTCATTGACCAGCTCGGCCGCGCTACGGCTGTCGGGCGCCGCGAAGATCTCCGCGAACTGCGCCCGTACCCCCTTGACGGCCTTCAGGTCCCGCGGGCCGAGATCGCCCACGCCGCTGACGCTGTGGTTCCGTGCGAAGTCGTACAGCGCCGCGACGTCCGTGAGTCCGTCGTCCTGCTCGCTGTCCGGTGCGGTGTTCACCAGATCGACGACGGTGTCGAGGGCGATCCGGGTGTCGTGGGGGATCAGCACGATTCGCTCCCTGAGGTGCTGCGGGCCGGTGCCCGCCGAATTGCGCTGACTCTAGCGGTTGGTGCGCAGAGCGCACCGGCGCCGTCACCGCGAGGGATCCCGCGGTGACGGCGCCGGTGTCCGCCGTATATGGCTGTCCGCGCGGCGCCGTCTCCCCGAGTAGGACGGCGCCGTGCAGCTCTCGGCCTGGCTCAGCTTTCGGCCAGGATGTGCGAGAGCTCCGTGTCGAGATCGAAGTGACGATGCTCGGTGCCCGGTGGCACCGCGGCGTCGGTCCGCTTCAGGAACGACTCCAGGGCCCGCGCCGGGGCCTCGAGCAGGGCTTCGCCCTCCGGGGAGCTCAACGCGATGCAGACGACGCCCTGGCCATGGCTGCGGGACGGCCAGACTCTGACGTCGCCCGTGCCGGTGGGCCGGTGCAGGCCCTCGGCGAGAAGATCGCGGGCGAAAACCCACTCGACCGTCTCTTCGGCTCCGGTGTGGAAGGTGGCGTGCACGGCATAAGGATCGGCCGTGTCATACCGCAGGCCCGCGGGTACAGGCAGTGATGACTCGCTCGATACAACGAGGCGCAGGTGCAGCTCGCAGCTGACCGTGGTGTTCATAAGCGCCAGGGCCTTTCGCTCAGTGTGCGCTCGGGGATTCGCACGTCGGCGAAATCGACATGCCACCTACGGTGCCGTTGTAAACCCCTCTGACCGTTTTGTGATCCTTCATGTCGCTCGTACAGCGGTGCGTTACTTTGTGTTATACGGCCATTCCGGTGACGAGGTCCGATCCGGTAGGTTGGGCTTCATGAATGCGGAGAGTGACGAGCGGGAAGAGTCCGTCGTACCGATGGGTCCGACTCCCGCGACGGGGGACGCGACGGGGGACGTGACCGAGAAGGTGGATACCGGGCCGGTCCTCGGCTCGAAGGCGCCCCACTTCATCAAAAGGTCGAGGACGCTGCACCTGAGCTGGCAGGTCGGCGTCTTCGTCGTCGGCCTCGCGGTGGTCGGCGCCGGCATCGTGATGCTGCCGCTGCCGGGCCCCGGCTGGCTGGTGATCTTCGGCGGCATGGCGATCTGGGCGACCGAGTTCGTCTGGGCGCAGCTCGTGCTGCACTGGACCAAGCGCAAGGTGACCGAGGCGGCTCAGCGGGCGCTCGATCCGAGGGTGCGCCGACGGAACATCATCCTCACCACGATCGGTCTCGTGATCATCGCCGTGCTGGTCGGAATCTACGTCTGGAAGTTCGGCATCGTCATGCCGTGGAAGATCAAGGAGTGACCCGAGGATTGGCCGGGGCGGCCCTCCCCCCGGCCTCCGGCCGGGGGGACCCCCGCCATGGGGTAATCTTTGCGGAGTGCCCGGGCGATTAGCTCAGTGGGAGAGCGCTTCGTTCACACCGAAGAGGTCACTGGTTCGAACCCAGTATCGCCCACCCGGACCGAAGGCCCCGGAGACGTACAAGTCTCCGGGGCCTTCGGCGTTTTCCGTGTCCGGCGCCGCTCAGCGCATCCGGCCGAGAGTGTCGCGGAGCTTGCGGGCGTCCCGCAGCCGCTGCTCGTAGGTCGCGCCCACCGCCAGGAGCAGCAGACCGGCGAGAGCGGGCGGCAGCCAGCGGGGGAGAGCGCCGACGACCTGGACGACGTACGGGGCGAGCTCGTGCAGAGCGTCCAGTGCGAGCACCGTGCCTGCGAGCACCAGCAGCGCCTGCAGCCGCAGCCGGGCGCCGGCGAGCGTCAGGGCCAGGGCCACCAGGCCCAGCAGCAGCGGACGCAGCCAGTGTTCGTCGCCCCAGGCCGCCACGAGGCTCGGCAGCAGCGTCGCGGCGAGACCGGGACCGTACGCCGTCCAGGACGACGCCTCCGGGTCGCGGCGGCGGCGCAGTACGCCGACGACAAGCGCGGAGACGGTCACCGGCAGGGTGTACGCCTCGGGAGACGTGACGTCCGAGGCTGCCAGCCGGACCCAGCCGGCCAGCACGAACAGCACCGTCGCGAGAATGCCGGCGGCGGGGCGGCGCTCGGCACGTACCGCGGTGCCCGCCGCGATCACGCCGCAGAGCGCGAGCACCAAGGAGAGCGTCGGCCGGTGCCCCGTGGCGAGGGCGATCGCGAGGAGCCCGGCGGCCGCGCCGGTGAGCTCCGTGGGAAGGGCGACGGGGTGGCGGCCCAGTCGGGCGGCGAGGAGCGCCACGGTGGCGGGGACGACGAGGAGTGTCAACGCGGCCCGATGGGGCGGGAGTTCGGCGGAAGCGGCGACAGCGCCCATGAGGGCGGTGGCGAAAGCGGTTGCGGCGCAGGCGAGAACCGCCTGCACGGCGCGAGGTGCCCGGACGGCGGCCGCTGCCGCGAGAGCCACGACCAGTGTGCCCAGTACCGCGAAGGTGGCGGGACGCGTTGCCAGGGAGAGCAGGGCGACGCTCACAGCGCCCGCGAGGCCGCAGACGAGGGCGACGACGGCGCCGGCCGGGGCGTGCCGGGCGATGCGTCCGGGGCGCACGGCGAGCACCAGTGCGGCCACGCTGAGGACGAGGTGGAGCGCCACGGTGGCCGGGTAGGCCAGATCCAGCGCGGGCGGCACGACGAACAGGCCTGCCCACGCGAGGGCAAGAGCCGCGCCGGCGGCCGCACCACGCCGGTCGGGCCGTGGGGTCACAGGGGCGGGCCTGGTCCCCCACGCGCCGGGGGCCGGTGCCCAGCCTGGCCAGGAGACTCCCGCGGGCGAGCCGGAGGGGTTCGTCGGCACGCCCGGGTGAGTGGCTGCCGGACCGGAGGAGGACGGGGCGCCGCCGACTCGGCCGGGATGGTCTTCCGCGGCGGCCTGCTCTGCGGGTCGTGGGCTGTTGCCTGCCTCGTCGGCGGGGTGCGTGGTGGTGCCCGTGGCCCGGCCGTGACGGCCTTCCGCGGTGGGCGCCTCGGCCGGGCACGGCGTCGTGTCCGTGGCGTCGGTGGCTCGGCCGGGCGTGCCCGTGGGGTGCGGGCCGGTGCCTGGGCCGCCGGACGGGTGCGTCGCCGCGTTCGGGTCGCTGCCTGCCGGTGCGGTGTGCGAGGTTGCCGTCGACGGCAACCAGCGGGACGCCGTCGCCAGGACCGCTGCCACGACCAGCAGCACCACCGGTGCCGCGGCCTGGCCGGGCCCCGGAAGCTCGACGCCCAGCGCCCCGCGCGCGTTTGTCGTGGTGCCCGACCAGATGTGGCCGAGACCCGACAGCGGGCCCGCCAGAGTGAGCGCGATCAGCGGCAGCGCAGAGAGCGCCGCCAGGGCGTGCACCGCGCCGGCCGCGGCCGTCAGGCCCGGTGCCGGCCTCTTCGGCCCGCCCGCCCGTACGAGACCCAACAGAGCGACCGCACACAGTAGATAGCCCAGTACCGACCAGCCCTGCGGCACCGCCGCGCGTACTACGCCGCCGACGGCCGCGACCACCGCGAGACCCGCCACCGCGGAGGCGGCAAGCGCGACCGAGGAGGCACGCCGGACCGCGTACAGGGTCACGCCCGCCGCCGCGAGCAGCAGCGCGGCAGGCGCGAGCGCGTCGAGCGGCGTGTCCGCCGTTAGCGACTGCCGACCGCCGATCAGCAGTGCCCAGCCGCCCGTCGTCGCGGCACCGGTTGCGGCGATGCCCCGCAGACCGGCCGGCTTCGCCCACATCGCGGCCGAGACGTCGAGCACCGCGGTCGCCAGCAGCGCCCACTCCATCGGCGGCGCGCCCGCGGCTGCGGTCAGCGCCCAGAGCGGAAGCGGGAGTTGCGCGGTCAGTACGGCGACCGGCAGCGGAACCCGCAGCCGGTCGAGCGACAGCCCGTAGACCGTCCAGAGCGCGGCGAGCGCGGCCGACGCGAAGGCCGCGTAGCCGAGCCCGTCGGTCCCGGAGAGCGCCACCCGGTGCAGTGCGTAGGCGTCGAGCACCATCAGCACCAGGCCGAGCGCGGCCACCGACTCGGCGGTCGATGCGAGCCGCCTGCGCAGCAGCGCGACCGGTGCCGCGAGGGCCGCGACTGTCACCGCGCCGAGCACGGCCGAGCGGCCGCCGATGCCCAAATGACCCCAGCTGACCAGGGTGAAGGCGATCGCGGCGATGGTCAGCAGAATGCCACCGAGGGTGAGCAGCAGATTCTGCACACTCGGCGAAGAGGCCTCGGGCGCCGATGCGACGAAGGGCTGCGCGACGGAAGGCCGCGCGGCGAAGGCCGGCGTGACCGGTACGGCAGGCGCGACGGGCTGCCGGAGCGCGGCGATGAGCCAGGCTCTGCGAGCCAGCAACTGGGCCCGGCGGGCGTCCAGTCGGACCAGCTCGCGCTCGAGGATCGCCAGTTCCTCGGCGGGTGGCGGAACGTTCTCCATGGTCTCGAAGTGTGGCCCCCGCCACATGACGGAACATGGGTGCGGATACTCAGATCGCGCGTGAGTACGCCCCGGCGGGAGCAGACTTCCACCATGAACTGGTGTCACTACCGCTTCCGCAGCGTCTGGGAGCTGCCGGCCGGACCCGGCGCCGTGTACACGGTGCTCGAGCGGGTCGGAGAGTACCCCCTGTGGTGGCCGCAGGTCCGCGAGGTGACCCAGCTCGACGCGGAGACCGGCACCGCGCGCTTCCGCTCCTTCCTCCCGTACGAACTGCTCGTCACCGCTCGCGCACAGCGGCGCGACCCGGCGGCCGGGTTGCTCGAAGTGGGCATGGAGGGGGACCTCGAGGGGTGGGCGCGGTGGACTCTGACGCAGCGCGGCGCCGGCACCCGGGCCTTGTACGAGCAGGAGGTGGAGGTGCGCAAGCCGCTGATGAGACGGCTGGCGGTGCCGTGCCGGCCGGTCTTCGTCGCCAACCACGCGGCGATGATGCGTGGCGGGCGGCGTGGGCTGGCCGCATACCTCGGCAGGGTTTGAAGGAAACCCGCACGGGCCTGTATGGTTCAGTGCGTTCCCGGGCGATTAGCTCAGTGGGAGAGCGCTTCGTTCACACCGAAGAGGTCACTGGTTCGAACCCAGTATCGCCCACCGGGAGAGGCCGGTCCGTCTGTCGACGGACCGGCCTCGACGCTTTTCGGGCGCCGCTGTTCGCCGTGCTACTGGAGCCCGCCGTGCAGCGCGCCGAGCAGGGTTCCGCCCGGTGTGTCCCCGGACATCTCCCAGATCATCGCGCCCAGCAGCCCCTTCGACTTGATGTACGCGGCCTTCTGACCGATGGACCAGGTGTCGTCGAAGGACCACCACTGGCCGCCCGCGCCCTGATAGCCGTACGTGGCCACCGATTGGGTGTCGTGCTGGACCGCTAGGTTCGGGACGCCGGTGACGAGGTTCTGGTAGCCACGCGTGCCCGCCTCCTCCGCGAACTGCCCGGGGGCCGCGCCGTTCGCGGTCTGCCATTCGCCGTTGACGCCGCCGGCGACGACCTCTTTCCAGCCGCGGCCGTAGAACGGGAAGCCGATGGTCAGCTTCCGGGGCGGGACTTTGGCGCCGAGATACTTCTGGACCGCGCCGTCGATGCTGAAGTCGTCCGCGTGGGGCGACTGGGCGTCCGGATAGAGGTTGGCCTGGTGGCCTGTGCGGTTCGGCTCCCAGGAGTTGTCGCTGCCCGCGCCGTGGAAGTCGTACCCCTGGACGTTGGCGTAGTCCAGGTCACCGAAGATCTTCGAGAGGTCCCAGCCCGCGTCGATCTTCTTCGGGTCGGCCGGGGTGAAGGCGGTGAGCAGCTTGTGCTCGCCACCGAGCGCGTCGAGCTGCTTGCGGAACTCGGCGATCAGAGCGGTGTTGTTGGCCTTGTCCGCGGCACTCCAGTGGTTTCCGGGATGGCCGTCGGGGGAGCCCGGCCACTCCCAGTCCAGATCGATGCCGTCGAAGATTCCCGCGGCGACGCCTGCTCCGCCCGCGCCGTTGTACACGGGCAGGTCGCCCTTGATGTACAGGTCGACGCAGGACTTCACGAACTTCTTCCGGGAGGCGTCGGTGGCGGCGACGTCGGAGAAGTACTTCGAATAGGTCCAGCCGCCGAGCGAGATGACGACCTTGAGGTTCGGGTGCTTGGCCTTGAGTTTCTTCAGCTGGTTGAAGTTGCCGCGCAACGTGCCCCAGCCGTCGTCGGCCACACCGTCCACCGACTGTGAGGCGGCGAAGGCACGGCCGTAGTCGGCCTCGGCGTCACCGGCTCCGTCGCCCTCGTTGGGGTCCTGCGGTTTTCCGGAGACGCCCTTGGTGACACCGCTCAGGCAGGTGAGGTTGGCCGGATCGATGTTGCCGAAGGCGTAGTTGACGACATCGAGCCTGGCCGCGGCCCCGGATGTGTCGAGATTCCTGACGAAGTACTGGCGGCCGTAGATGCCCCACTGCACGAAGTACCCGACGGTCGCGTGTCCGCCGGCGCCGACCGGGTCGGCGGTGGTCACGGCGAGGGTGTTGCTCCCCGCGGAGGCGTTGTCGGCCGCGTCCCGTGCCTTGACGGTGAAGTCGTAGCGGGTCGCTGGGGAGAGGCCGGTGACCGTGGTGGTGAGAGCGGATGCCGGGACGGTTGCGGCCAGCGAGGTGCCCCGGTAGACCTCGTAGGCGGCGACCCGGTTGTTGTCGGTGGAAGCGTTCCAGGCGAGAGCGACCGTGCTGGAAGTCACCGCGGTGCTACGCAGGTTGGCGGGTGCGGTGGGCGGGACGGTGTCGCTCGCCGGGTCGACGGTGGTCGCCGTGACGGCGGCGCCGACCGGTCCGAGGTTGCCGCGGGTGTCCTTGGCGCGGACCGTGAAGCTGTAGGTCGTCGCCGGGGTCAGGTCGCGGACGGTGGCCGAGGTGGTCGCGGTTGCGGTGACCGGGGCGGTGCCGCGGAGCACCTCGTAGGAGGCGACGGGAAAGTCGCCGGGAACGGCGGCGTTCCATTCCAGGCTCACCGTGCGGGCCGTGGTGTCGGTGACGGCCAGACCGCCGGGTGCGGACGGCGGTCTGGCGGGGCTGCCGTCGCACTTGTCGCCGTTGACCAGGCAGCCGGTCGGTGCGGTGATCGGTCCTGAGGCGACGAACCAGTAGCTGTACGGCTCGGTGGTGCCGTTCGCCGGGACGGTGGTGTTGTAGTAGGCGGGCGTCACGGTGACGTGCGAGCCGCTGACCGTAGCCGTCCCGTTGTAGTGCTGACTGATCGTCACGCCGGGCGGCAGATCGAATGCGAGGGTCCAGCCGGTGACCGGGGCGCCGGTGGTGTTCCTGACGACGTATGTGCCCTTCCACCAAGAGCCGTTGTCGGCACTGGTGAACGAGGCGGTGAGCGGGCCTGCGGCCTGCGCCGGGGTGGCGGCAAGACCGGTGAGCCCGGCCAGTGCGAGCACGATCGCGATGAGTACGGCGAGGAGCCGGCGGCGGGGCGGCGGCATGGGTCCGATTCCTGTGGACACGGTTCTCCTAGGTGTGGGTGGGGCCTAGGTGTGGGTGGGGAGGGACGTCCCGTGTCTCTGTCTCTGAAGTAACTGGGTTGTCGCGATCGCGTCAATGCCTGGTGGGCGGGGAGGGCTGTACCAATGGCGCGCCGGGAGTGGATCCGCCACGCTCCCGCCTCCGAAAAGGCGTAGACCAATTATCGGCGATTTTGCCTCCCCTTGACCTGTTGCCGCAACTCCGGTGCGCCGGACGGCAGTTGTCTCGCCCCCATCCCTTGACGGGGGCACGACGCTTCGCTTCAATGCGCCTCGCAGGTCCAGACCAATCGTGGCGCCGCGTCAGGTCCTTCGACCCGCACCCGCCCCTCATTGGGAGGTCACGTGCGTATCCGAAATCGACTACTGGCCGGCCTCGGCGCGGCACTTCTCGCCGCGGCAGCCTCGCTCGCCGTACCCGGCACGGCCCAGGCCGCCAACCTGCTCTCCAATCCCGGCTTCGAGACCGGCTCCCTCTCCGTCTGGTCCTGCACCGGCGGACTCGGCTCGGTGGTGAGCAGCCCCGTCCACGGCGGTACGAAGGCGCTGGCCGGCGCCGCAGGCAACAGCGACAACGCCAAGTGCACCCAGACCGTCCCGGTGCAGCCCAGCACCGCCTACACCCTCTCCGGCTGGGTGCGCGGCAACTATGTGTATCTCGGCGTGACCGGCGGTGCCTCCACATGGACCCCGGCGGCGACCGGATACACCCGGCTCGCCGTGTCCTTCACCACGGGTGCCTCGCAGACCAGCGCGGAGATCTACCTCAACGGCTGGTACGGACAGGGTACTTACTACGCCGACGACATCAGCCTCGACGGCCCCGGCGGCGGAGGCGGCGGCGACACCCAGGCACCCACGACGCCCACGAATCCGCGCGCCACAGCCAAGACGTCCTCCAGTGTCTCGCTGGCCTGGAACGCCTCGTCCGACAACGTCGGAGTCACGGGTTACGACGTCTACCAGGGCTCGGCCAGAGCGCTCACGGTGACCGGAACCAGCGCAACGGTCAGCGGCCTGGCTGCCGCCACCCCGTACAGCTTCACGGTCCGTGCCCGTGACGCGGCAGGCAATCTCTCGCCGGCCTCGACCGCCGTCAGCGTGACGACGGACGCCGGCGGTGGCGGCGGCTCCGGCTTCAAGCAGGCGGCCCCGTACCTCTACCTGGGCTGGGGCGATCCGCCGAGCGCCACCTCCGTGATGAGCGCCACCGGCATCAAGTGGTTCACCATGGCCTTCATCCTCTCCTCCGGCGGCTGCAACCCCGCCTGGGACGGCACGCGTCAGCTTGCCGGCGGCACCGACCAGTCCACCATCAACGCGATCCGTGGCGCGGGCGGTGACATCGTCCCGTCCATCGGCGGCTGGTCCGGCAACAAGCTCGGCCCGAACTGCTCCACCCCCGAGGCGCTGGCGGGCGCCTATCAGAAGGTGATCAGCGCGTACGGACTGAAGGCGATCGACGTCGACATCGAGAACAGCGACGAGTTCGAGAACGAGGTCGTCCAGGACCGGATTCTGGGCGCCCTGAAGATCGTCAAGCAGAACAACCCGGGCCTGAGGACGATCCTCACCTTCGGTACGTCCACCACCGGCCCGACATGGTGGGGCAACCGGCTCATCGAGCGCGCGGGCGCACTCCAGGCGGACATCGACGTCTTCACCATCATGCCGTTCGACTTCGGCGGCGGCGCCGACATGTACGGAAACACCGTCAACGCCACCGAAGGGCTCAAGACCAAGCTGAAGAGCACCTTCGGCTGGTCGGACGCCACCGCCTACGCCCATATCGGCATCTCGGGCATGAACGGCCTCAGCGACCAGCAGGAGCAGACCAGCCCGGCGACCTGGACCCAGATCAAGGACTGGGCCAACTCCCGTCACATCGCCCGCCTCGCGTTCTGGTCGGTCAACCGTGACCGGCCCTGCCCCGGCGGCGGTGTGGTGAGCAACTGCTCCGGCATCAGCCAGAGCAACTGGCAGTTCACCTCCGTCACCGCCGGATTCACCGGCTGACGGCCGCCTGACCGGAAGCTGCCGGCCGTGGTACTTCCGGGTGTGCGCCCCCGAGCGGGGCGCCACCCGGACTCAGGCCGCGGCCGGCAGATCCGGTCGCAGTGGCCAGTGCGGGTCCACCGGCTCCGGAGTACCACTGCGGGCGAACCACGCCTGCAGACCTCGTGCCTGCGCCGCGTGCCACACCGCCTGCAGCGTGTGCAGTTCCGACGGCGACAGCCGCTCCATCCGCGAGGCGAAACGCCGCCCCACCGCCCGTACGACGTCGAGCGCCGCCATGGCGTCCGCGGCCGCGTCATGGGCGCCCTCCAGCACCACCTCGTACTGTGCGCACAGATCGCCGAGGGTACGGCGGCCCTTGCGGTAGCGGTCAAGATGCTTGTCGAGGACACGCGGGTCCAGCACGCACAACGGCACGTGCTCCAGATAGCGGCCCAGCGACGCGGCGCGGTGACGGCGCAGTTCGCGGTCGAGGATGGTCAGGTCGAAGGGCGCGTTCATCACGACGAGCGGGCGGGCTGCGGCGCACTGCTCGGCCAGCGCCCTGGCTATCTCCTCCATCACAGGCGCCGGCCAGCGGCCGTTGCGCTGCAGATGGTCGTCCGTGAGCCCGTGCACCTCGGTGGCGCCCGGTGGCACGGGCACCCCCGGATTGATCAGCCAGCGTGTGACGCGCGGCCGGCCGCCCGCCATGTCCTGGACGACGACCGCAGCCGAAACGATGCGGTCCTCCTCGACGTCAACTCCGGTGGTCTCGGTGTCAAATGCGGCCAGGGGGCCGTCATACCAGTGCGTCATCCCCGAACTCCTCGCACGTACCTGGCAGATGGCGTTGTCCCCCTGCCCGAATCGGTGATACCCGGGCTGTTTGCGCTGTACGCAGGACGGTGACAACACAGATGAGGGGCGGCGAAGTTGACGCCCCGTCGTGGGGACACTGATCGGTACAGCCCGGAAGGCACGAAGAGCCATGGCGCTCGCGCAGCCCGAACCGGGCGGGCTGCTGCCCGAGCGGATCGCACCGCTGCGCGGCGCACTCGCCACCACCGCCTGCATGGAGACGCTCCAGGTGGGCTATCTGCACGCGGTCGCCGCCGCGGCCGGCTGCTCGCTCTCGCAGCCCTTTCCGGACAACGGCATCGACTGGCACGTCAGTCACAGCTCCGCAGGACACTCGGTCGACGACGAGGTGACCATCAAGGTGCAGCTCAAGTGCACGTACCAGATCCCCCCGCACCCACCCGGTCCGGCGTTCTCGTTCACGCTCGACAACGACCACCTGGTGAAGCTGGCCCGCACCCCCGTCTCGGTGCACAAGATCCTCGTCGTGATGCTCGTCCCCCGGACGCAGGGCGAGTGGCTGCGCGCCAGTCACGACCGGCTCGATCTGCGGCACTGCTGCTACTGGACCAATCTGGCCGGCCACCCGGTGACGGGCAGGCGCAGGACCACCGTGCGGATCCCGACCTCACGGATCTTCGACGACCGGGCGCTCTGCGAGATCATGACGAGGGTCGGGGCGGGAGGGAGACCCTGATGCAAGAGTCGGTACGGCCCCACCTGACGGGCGATGTGCCAGGAGCCTGGTACGGGAGCGGGGAACCCGACCCCGCCCAGGTCGACCCCGTCGTCCTCGGCGCGCTGCTCGACCGGCACGGCTGGCGGCGGCGCGGGGGAGCGGCGGGGCGCTATGCGCGCTGGACCCCGCCGGTGCCCGGCGGGGGCGGCACGAGTCTGCTGGTACCGGAGAGCAGGTCCTTCCCCGACTGCGACGACCTGCTGAGCGAGGCGCTCACCGCGCTGGCGCGGAGTGCGGCACCCTCCGCCCGCGAGGTGCTCGTCGGGCTGACCGTGCCCAGCGACGAGATCCGGTGGTGGCGGGACGTGCCGCCGGGGCCGTCGGGCGCTGCGTCGTGGACCGCGCAGGAGCAACTGCGGGCGGCCGCCCGGCAGATGCTCATGGCCGGGGCGCTCGCGGCCCGCGAGCGCGCCGGCTACTACGGCGCGCGGCACCGGCGGCAGGCACAGGCCTCGCTGGAAGGGGTCCTGGTGGGGCCCGCGCCGGGCGGGCGCAGCCTCACCGCGTTCGTGCCGGTGGACGAGGGCCGTGCGGTGACCGTCCGGCTCTATCACGCGCTGCACGCAGCCCGGGAGGCCGCCGACTACCGGCGGGCGACCGGAGGAATGGAAGTCTTCGACGCGGCGGTGCGGGCGGGCGTGAGCCGCGAGCTGACGGAGGCCGTCATCGCGCTGGTGCGCGGCTCCGAGGGGGCGCGGATCGCGCTTGAGTGGTCGCCGGCGGCGGGAGTGCCGCAGGGGTGCGCGGCGCGGAACGACCCCGTGGAGTTCTCGCCCGGCGACCTGCCCGCGCTGCGCGAGGCGGGCACGCGCTATCTCCAGGACGAACCGTCCGTGCCGGTACGGATCACCGGCACGGTGGTCCGGTTGCGGCGCACGGGGCCGCGCGGCGCCGGCACCGTACGGCTTCGGGTGCTGGCGGGGGCGGAGGTACCGCACGTACGGGTGGCGCTCGACGAGGAGTCGTACCGGACGGCGGGCCACGCGCATCTGGTCGGGCTGCCGATCCGGGTCGTGGGCCGGCTGGAGAGCCGCGGCGGCTTCCGGCGCCTGACGGACGCCTCGAACGTGGTCCCCGTCCAGGTGGACGAGGCCGAGCGGGACCGCCTGATGAAGTCGCTCCACGAGAATCTGGACTTCTTCGGGGAGGCGTGTCAGGGGGAGTGAGCGGCTCGGATCCGGGCTGCGGGTCGCCCGAGGCGCCGGGAACAACCGTTTCGCGGCGCACCCCGTCGGCTCGGTACGATTCGTAGCGCGCACGCCATACGAATGCGGCGCACCCCTTCAGTCAGGAGAGACCGGTGTCAGACGTCCGTGTGATCATCCATCGCGATTCCGAGCGGGAAGAGCGCGTGGTGACGACGGGCACTACGGCGGCCGAGCTCTTCGCCGGCGAGCGCACCGTCGTCGCCGCGCGCATCGCCGGTGAGCTGAAGGACCTGGCGTACGAGATCAAGGACGGCGAGGAGGTCGAGCCCGTCGAGATCTCCTCCGAGGACGGCCTGGGCATCCTGCGCCACTCCACCGCGCACGTCATGGCACAGGCAGTGCAGGAGCTCTTCCCCGAGGCCAAGCTCGGCATCGGTCCGCCGGTCAAGGACGGCTTCTACTACGACTTCGACGTCGAGAAGCCCTTCCACCCGGATGACCTCAAGGCCATCGAGAAGAAGATGCAGGAGATCCAGAAGCGCGGCCAGCGCTTCTCGCGGCGCGTCGTCACCGACGAGGCTGCTCGCGCGGAGCTCGCCGACGAGCCGTACAAGCTCGAGCTGATCGGGATCAAGGGCTCCGCGTCCTCCGACGACGGCGCGGACGTCGAGGTCGGCGCGGGCGAGCTGACGATCTACGACAACCTCGACGCCAAGACCGGCGAGCTGTGCTGGAAGGACCTCTGCCGCGGTCCGCACCTGCCCACCACCCGCAACATCCCGGCGTTCAAGCTGATGCGCAACGCCGCGGCGTACTGGCGCGGCAGCGAGAAGAACCCGATGCTGCAGCGCATCTACGGCACCGCCTGGCCCTCCAAGGAAGAGCTCAAGGCTCACCTGGAGTTCCTCGCCGAGGCCGAGAAACGCGACCACCGCAAGCTCGGCAGCGAGCTGGACCTGTTCTCCATCCCGGACCAGATCGGCTCCGGCCTCGCGGTCTTCCACCCCAAGGGCGGCGTCGTCCGCCGGGTCATGGAGGACTACTCCCGCAAGCGGCACGAGGAGGAGGGGTACGAGTTCGTCTACACCCCGCACGCCACCAAGGGGAAGCTCTTCGAGACCTCGGGCCACCTGGACTGGTACGCCGACGGCATGTACCCGCCCATGCAGCTCGACGAGGGCACGGACTACTACCTCAAGCCCATGAACTGCCCGATGCACAACCTGATCTTCGACGCGCGCGGCCGGTCCTACCGTGAACTGCCGCTGCGTCTCTTCGAGTTCGGAACCGTGTACCGGTACGAGAAGTCGGGCGTCGTGCACGGTCTGACCCGGGCCCGCGGCTTCACCCAGGACGACGCGCACATCTACTGCACCAAGGAGCAGATGGCGGACGAGCTCGACTCGACGCTGACCTTTGTGCTGAACCTGCTGCGCGACTACGGCCTCACGGACTTCTACCTGGAGTTGTCCACCAAGGACCCGGAGAAGTCCGTCGGCTCCGACGAGGTCTGGGAGGAGGCGACCGAGACGCTGCGCAGGGTCGCCGAGAAGCAGGGCCTCCCGCTGGTCCCGGACCCGGGCGGCGCCGCCTTCTACGGCCCGAAGATCTCCGTCCAGACGAAGGACGCCATCGGCCGCACCTGGCAGATGTCCACCGTCCAGCTGGACTTCAACCTGCCGGAGCGCTTCGACCTGGAGTACACCGGTCCCGACGGCACCAAGCAGCGCCCTGTCATGATCCACCGTGCGCTGTTCGGTTCGATCGAGCGCTTCTTCGCGGTGCTGCTCGAGCACTACGCGGGCGCGTTCCCGGCCTGGCTGGCGCCGGTGCAGGCGCTCGGCATCCCGATCGGCGACGCGCACATCCCGTACCTCCAGGAGTTCGCCGCCAAGGCGAAGGCCAAGGGGCTGCGGGTCGAGGTGGACGCCTCCTCGGACCGTATGCAGAAGAAGATCCGCAACGCCCAGAAGCAGAAGGTGCCCTTCATGGTCATCGCGGGCGACGAGGACATGGCCGCCGGCGCGGTCTCCTTCCGCTTCCGCGACGGCTCGCAGGAGAACGGCATCCCGGTCGACGAGGCCATCGCGAAGATCGCGAAGGTCGTCGAGGACCGCGTCCAGCTCTGACCCGGGGCACACCGGGCCCACGAGGCCCGGCAGGGCGTAGGGGACCCCTGCAGTGCGGTCGGCACTGCAGGGGTCTCTGGGCTGCGCGGCCGGGTGAAGTCATATGCTGCACAACATGACGAGTGAGCCGGAAGAGCAGATCGGAGTCGGGACGCAGGACGCGTTTCAGCGCCTGTGGACGCCGCACCGGATGGCGTACATCCAGGGCGAGAACAAGCCGACCGGGCCAGGCGCCGACGACGGCTGTCCCTTCTGCTCCATCCCGGCCAAGTCGGACGAGGACGGGCTCGTCATCGCCCGGGGCTCGCGGGTCTACGCGGTGCTCAACCTCTACCCGTACAACGGCGGGCATCTGATGGTGGTGCCGTTCCGCCATGTTGCCGACTACACGGAGCTGGACGAGGCGGAGACCGCCGAGCTCGCGGTGTTCACCAAGCACGCGATGACCGCGCTGCGTACGGCGTCGGGGGCGCACGGCTTCAACATCGGGCTGAACCAGGGCGCGGTCGCCGGCGCCGGTATCGCCGCACATCTGCACCAGCACGTCGTTCCGCGCTGGGGCGGCGACACCAACTTCATGCCGGTCGTCGGGCACACCAAGGTGCTGCCCCAGCTCCTCGCCGATACGCGCAAGATGCTGGCGGAGGCCTGGCCCGTCTGACCGGCGGCCGGCTGACCGGGCCCTGCGTAGCGGCGCCGGGCCAGGCGCCGCTACGCGTCGTACAGGTCGGCCTTGCGCGGCGACGGGTCCTGGACCAGGCCGCTCACGATCATGGAGCGGTTGCCGAAGCGCTCGGTGTCCACGCCGTTCTCCTCGAGCACCTTCATCGCCGCGGTGTGTGTGACGCGGAGTACGGGCGTGGCGGCGCGCATCGCGTCGTCCGCCATGAACCGGTGCCGCCAGGGCTTGTCCGCCCAGGCGTGGCGCAGCCCGAAGGGCTCGGGAAGGACCAGTTTGCCGCCGAGGAAGTCCAGCAGCGGCGGGTACCAGGTGAAGGGCGCACGCACCGCGAGGCGTACCACCTCGGGCGTCTCCACCAGCGGAAGCTGCCGGTCGGTGGTCTCCCAGAAGCGGACCGTCTTGGCGACCGTGACGGTCTTGGGCGCGGGCTTGGTGGTGAACAGGGAGTGCACCGGGCCGAGCGCGTGCCCGGTCACCTCGATGCGCAGCGTCTCGTGAAGCACGGTGACGGTGATCATCATGGTGATCACCAACTGGCCGTCCCAGAGGGTGAACTGGACGCCCAGATAGTGGCGGTTGCCGCCGCCGAACTGCTGGTGGTTGCAGATCCGCTGTATCTCGTGGCCCTTGACCTGGAAGGTCTCCACGTCCTGGCCCTCCGGCCGGGCCACCTCCGCGGCGTTCTCGCCGACCGGAGCCACGATCCAGTGCTTGACCGAGGGGGTGGGGAAACCGCCGGAGTTCAGCGGACCCCGCTCCAGCATCTTCAGCCGATCATGGATCGCGCGGATGACGTCCCAGCTGCGGAACTGGTTGATGTCCTTGCCCGGCTCCTTGGAGACCAGCTCCTCGGCGAGCTGCCAGCTGCCCCAGCGGGTGCCCATCCCCAGTATTCCCTTGGGGCCCGCGTAGAAGACCGCATTGGACTGCTGCTCGGCGGTGAGCTTCTCCAGCCCCTGACGCAGTTGTTCGCGCGCGGTCTCATTCGGGTGGCCGGGCACGGCCTCGGGCACCTTGGCCCCGATGCCACCGCCGGAGAGGAGGGTTTCCCAGCGGGCGCGCATGTCCTTCGCCGTGGACTCGCAGATCCGCTTGGCCAGCAGCCAGCCGACGACCGGCGCGACGATCATGCCGCGGATGTAGTAGCCCAGTAGGCCGCCGAAGGGCAGCCGCACCAGGAAGACCACGGCGAGAATGCCGAAGGCGGCGAGCAGCGCGGTGCCCAGCGCCCCGGCACGCTTGTTCTGCGCGCCCGCTATCGTCCGGCGGAGCTGGAAGACCGCCAGCCAGAGCAGCAGTCCAGGCAGGAAGAGCAGCCCGAAGACCGCCATCACACCGGTGAGCCTGGTGTCCCGCTCCTTGCGGATACGGGTGGCGGCCAGACAGTGCTCGACCACCGCCTGCGGCTCGGTGCCGAAGGACTGGATCAGTGCCTTTCGGGCACCGCCCAGCATCCGGATCTGCACGGCCCGCGAGAACGCCTCGCCCAGATTCGGCTCGAAGAGCGAGAACTTGCCCTTCTTCACCTCGGACTTGTGCCACTCGCCGTTCGCCTTGAGAAGGTCCGCGACGGGACTGTCGCGGTACGCGGCCGAGGCGAGCGCATGTGTCGCCGCCGTCTGCCCGGCCGAGCCGAGGAGCGGGACCTGAGCCCCGGGAGTGAAATCGAAACCGTCGTTCGCCACTACCGCCCCCATCGCCGCAAGCATCCGCACTGCGGCCTGTTCCCAACTACCGTGCCCCGCACACCTTCTGAGCTGGGCACCACAGCGTATCGGTGGTGCGCCGTCTACGTCAGAGGACATTGAAATGCCGCCCGCCGCAAGGGCGCACAACGGGCGGCACCATCAACTACGAGCCATTTTCCGCCTGTTCGCGGAGCTTCTCGGCCAATTGTGGCGGCATCGCCTCATGACGCGCGTACGAGCGGCTGAACTGCCCGGTCCCGTGCGAGATCGACCGCAGATCCACCGCGTACCGCCCGATCTCGATCTCCGGCACCTCGGCCCGTACGAGCGTGCGCGACCCGGCGGCCTGCTCGGTGCCGACCACCCGGCCGCGCCGCCCCGACAGATCGCTCATCACCGGACCCACATACTCGTCCGAGACCAGCACCCGCACCTCGGCGACCGGCTCCAGGAGATGGATGGGCGCGTCCGCGGCCGCCTCGCGCAGCGCCAGCGCGCCCGCCGTCTGGAACGCCGCGTCGGAGGAGTCCACCGAGTGCGCCTTGCCGTCCAGCAGCGTGATCCGTACGTCCACCAGCGGATACCCGGCCGCCACGCCGCGGGCTGCCTGGGCACGTACGCCCTTCTCGACGGACGGGATGAACTGCCGCGGCACCGCGCCGCCCACGACCTTGTCGACGAACTCGATCCCGGACCCCGGCGGGAGCGGATCCACGTCGATCTCGCAGATCGCGTACTGGCCGTGCCCGCCGGACTGCTTCACATGCCGTCCCCGGCCCGCCGACTTCTCGCCGAAGGTCTCCCGCAGCGACACCTTGTGCGGCACCACGTCGACCTGGACGCCGTACCGGCTGCGCAACCGCTCCAGCGCGACATCCGCATGCGCCTCGCCGAGGCACCACAGCACCACTTGGTGAGTGGCCTGGTTCTGCTCGAGCCGCATCGTCGGATCCTCGGCGACCAGCCGCGAAAGCCCCTGGGAGAGCTTGTCCTCGTCCGCCTTGCTGTGCGCCTGGATGGCCAGCGGCAGCAGCGGATCGGGCATCGTCCAGGGTTCCATCAGCAGCGGGTCGTCCTTCGAGGAGAGAGTGTCCCCGGTCTCCGCCCGGGCCAGCTTCGCCACACAGGCGAGGTCTCCGGCGATGACCTGCGAGAGCGGGCGCTGCTGCTTGCCGAAGGGCGCGGAGAGCGCGCCGACCCGCTCGTCGACGTCATGGTCCTCGTGGCCGCGGTCGGCGAGCCCGTGCCCCGACACATGCACCGTCTCGTCCGGACGCAGGGTGCCGGAGAAGACGCGTACGAGAGAGATCCGGCCGACATACGGGTCGGACGCGGTCTTGACCACCTCGGCCACCAGCGGCCCCTGCGGATCGCAGCTGATCTGCGGGCGCGCCGCGCCCTGCGGGGTGGTGACGGAGGGCGCCGCAGGCTCCAGCGGGGTCGGGAAGCCGCCCGTGATCAGTTCGAGCAGCTCGACCGTACCGAGCCCCTGCTTGGCGCCATCCGACGCAGGGGCGGCCGCGAGCACCGGATGGAAGATGCCGCGCGCGACGGCCTTCTCGAGATCCTCGACCAGCGTCGTGAGGTCGATCTCCGCGCCGCCGAGATAGCGGTCCATGAGCGTCTCGTCCTCGCTCTCGGCGATGATCCCCTCGATCAGCCGGTTGCGGGCCTCCTCGAGCAGCGGGGTCTGCTCCGGATCGGGCGAGGTCTCCTTACGCTCGCCGGAGGAGTAGTCGAAGATCTTCTGGGAGAGCAGTCCGACCAGGCCGGTGACCGGGGCGTGGCCGTCGGGGGTCTGCGCCCCGTACTGGGGCAGATACAGCGGCAGTACCGCATCGGGGTCGTCCCCGCCGAAGATCCGCCCGCAGACGCGGGTCAGCTCCTCGAAATCGGTGCGCGCGGTCTCCAGATGCGTGACGACGATCGCGCGCGGCATTCCGACCGCAGCGCACTCCTCCCACACCGCCCGGGTCGCGCCCGCGATCGCGTCGGCCTCCTGCGCCGCCGACACAACGAAAAGGGCCGCGTCCGCTGCTCGCAGACCGGCCCTCAGCTCCCCGACGAAGTCGGCATATCCGGGAGTGTCCAACAGATTGATCTTGTACCCGCCCCATTCGAGGGGGACGAGCGAGAGCTGTACGGAACGTTGCTGCCGGTGTTCGATCTCGTCGTAGTCGGAGACCGTGCCGCCGTCCTCGACGCGGCCCGCCCGGTTGACCGCCCCCGCGGTCAGTGCGAGGGCCTCGATCAACGTCGTCTTTCCCGATCCGCTGTGGCCGACCAGCACCACATTCCGTACGGATGAGGGCCGGTCGGCCGTAGCCGCCCTGCCGGCGGCTCCGGGGTGTGCATTCGCCTTGTCGCCCATGATTCTTGCCTCCCGATCGATTGCCCGGTGAGGAGAGGGGCCGCGGGCGCGGGGAGCCATGAGGGAGGTCCCGGAGGCGTCCGGGGGCAGCTCCGGCGATGCCCGCGGTGGTCTTTCGAGCTTTCCACTCACGTCACGGTGCGTCCATACGTCGTACGCGACCGCGGGAGGCGGGTGCCCGGCGGTGGAGCGCGTCGGTCCTGGCTACGATGGGCCAGCCGGTGGCCGATGGGGCCATGCGGCCCACCGATCATCGGGAAGGCCATGCTGAACAAGTACGCGCGTGCATTCTTCACGCGTGTCCTCACACCGTTCGCCGCATTTCTGCTCCGACGTGGGGTGAGCCCGGACGCGGTCACCCTGATCGGCACGGCCGGAGTGATGGCGGGTGCGCTGGTCTTCTTCCCCCGGGGAGAGTTCTTCTGGGGCACGATCGTCATTACGCTGTTCGTCTTCTCCGACCTCGTCGACGGCAATATGGCGCGTCAGGCGGGCGTTTCGAGCCGCTGGGGCGCATTCCTGGACTCGACGCTCGACCGCGTCGCCGACGGAGCGATCTTCGCCGGCTTCGCCCTCTGGTACGCGGGCAAGGGAGACGACAATGTGCTGTGTGCCGTCGCCATCTTCTGCCTGGCCAGCGGCCAGGTCGTCTCGTACACCAAGGCACGTGGCGAATCGATTGGCCTGCCGGTGGCCGTCAACGGTCTGATCGAGCGGGCCGAGCGGCTGGTCATCTCACTGGTCGCGGCCGGCCTCGCCGGACTGCACGCCTTCGGGGTGCCGGGAATCGAGGTGCTGCTGCCGATCGCGCTCTGGATCGTCGCCGTCGGCAGCCTGGTCACGCTGGGGCAGCGGGTCGTGACCGTACGGCGGGAAGCAGCGGAGGCCGACGCCGCGGCACATGGGAACGAGGCTGAGGCGACGTGATGCGGGAGCGTCTGACCGACGGGCTGTACGGACTCGGCTGGAGCACCGTCAAGAAGCTGCCCGAGCCGGCGGCCGCAGCGCTGGGCCGCACCATCGCTGACATCGCGTGGAAGCGGCGCGGCAAGAGCGTGCTGAGGCTCGAGTCCAACCTCGCCAGGGTGGTGCCCGACGCGAGCCCCGAGCGCCTCGCCGAGCTGTCCAGGGCCGGCATGCGTTCGTACATGCGCTACTGGATGGAGTCCTTCCGGCTTCCCGCCTGGAGCGCCGAGCGCGTCGCGAACAGCGTGGAGATCAAGGACATCCACTATCTGAAGGACGGACTCGCGTCGGGAAGCGGCGTCATACTCGCGCTGCCGCACCTGGCGAACTGGGACCTCGCTGGTGTCTGGGTCACCAGGGCCCTGGGCATCCCCTTCACGACCGTCGCCGAGCGTCTCAAGCCCGAGACGCTGTACGACCGGTTCGTGGCGTACCGGGAGAGCCTGGGCATGGAGGTCCTGCCGCACACGGGCGGCTCGGCCTTCGGGACGCTGGCGCGGCGGCTGCGCGCAGGCGGCCTTGTGTGTCTCGTCGCCGACCGCGATCTCTCGGCCTCCGGCGTCGAGGTGAAGTATTTCGGCGAGACGGCGCGGATGCCGGCCGGGCCCGCGATGCTGGCCCAGCAGACCGGCGCGCTGCTGTTGCCGGTCAACCTCTGGTACGAGGACGCGTCGATGATGAAGGGCCGGATCCATTCACCTGTCGAGGTGCCGGAGACAGGTACCAAGGCCGAGAAGACGTCCTCCATGACACAGGCGCTGGCCGATGCCTACGCCACGGGAATCACCGAACACCCGGAGGACTGGCACATGCTGCAGCGACTCTGGCTCGCCGACCTCGAGGAGCGGCGGCTGTGAAGATCGGCATCGTCTGCCCGTACTCCTGGGACGTACCGGGCGGCGTCCAATTCCATATCAGGGATCTGGCAGAGCATCTGATCCGGCTCGGCCACGAGGTGTCGGTACTGGCGCCGGCGGACGACGAGACGCCGCTGCCGCCGTACGTCGTCTCGGCGGGCCGGGCCGTACCCGTCCCGTACAACGGCTCGGTGGCCCGGCTGAACTTCGGCTTCCTGTCGGCCGCCCGGGTACGGCGCTGGCTGCACGACGGCACCTTCGACGTCATCCACATCCATGAGCCTGCCTCGCCGTCGCTGGGGCTGCTGAGCTGCTGGGCGGCGCAGGGGCCGATCGTCGCGACGTTCCACACCTCCAATCCGCGCTCGCGCGCCATGATCGCGGCCTACCCGATCCTCCAGCCGGCGCTCGAGAAGATCAGCGCCCGGATCGCGGTCAGCGAGTACGCCCGCCGGACGCTGGTCGAGCATCTGGGCGGGGACGCGGTCGTCATCCCGAACGGCGTCGACGTCGGCTTCTTCGACAAGGCCGAGCCGAAGGCGGAGTGGCAGGGCGGCACGATCGGCTTCATAGGGCGCATCGACGAGCCCCGAAAGGGCCTGCCGGTGCTGATGAAGGCGCTGCCGAAGATCCTCGCGGAATGCCCGGAGACCCGATTGCTGGTGGCGGGCCGGGGCGACGAGGAGGAGGCGGTCGCGGCACTCCCGAAGGAAATGCGCTCGCGCGTCGAGTTCCTCGGCATGGTCAGCGACGAGGACAAGGCGCGGCTGTTGCACAGCGTCGACGTGTATGTCGCGCCCAACACGGGCGGCGAGAGCTTCGGCATCATCCTGGTCGAGGCGATGTCGGCGGGCGCGCCGGTGCTGGCGAGCGACCTGGACGCGTTCGCGCAGGTGCTGGACCAGGGTGCGGCGGGCGAGCTCTTCGCGAACGAGGACGCACAGGCGCTGGCGGACGCGGCGGTACGGCTGCTGCGGGACCCGGAGCGGCGGGCGGAGCTGCGGGAGCGGGGCAGTGCGCATGTGCGGCGTTTCGACTGGTCGACGGTCGGGGCGGACATCCTGGCGGTGTACGAGACGGTGACGGACGGCGCGGCGTCGGTGGCGGCGGACGAGCGCACGCCGGGCCTGCGGTCGCGATTCGGGCTGGCGCGGGACTGAGGGGGCCCTTTTCGGGGTGCGGGTCGTTGGTCGCCGGGGCGGCCCGGTCCGCCGGGGCGCGGGTGTGGGCCGCCGGGGCCAGCCCGGTTCCCTTTCGGGGTGCGGGTCTTTGGTCGCTGGGGCAGCCCGGTCCGCCGGGGCGCGGGTGTGGGCCGCTTCGGGGCTCGTGTCCTGGACTGCTTTCCTCACCGCGCTTCGCGCGAGTTGCGACGCTTTACGTCCAGAACACAACCCCTGCGCGTCCCCTGCCGGGGAGCGGTGCCGTGGCGGGCGTGGTGTGCGGGCCGAGGCTGTCGGTCCGGGGGCGGGGCCGAGCGTCGAACGGGATCCGTGTGTCCTGCGGGGACGGGTGTCGGAGCATCTGGTCTGCGGGGTGCAGTCGGCGGTCCGGGGGCGGGCCGGCGCGTCCGGAACGGGGTCCGTGCCGCTCGTCCGGTCTGCGGGCGGAGCCGCGGCCTCGCGACCCGAGCCTTGCTCTGCGGCGCGAAGCTGCCGCTTCGGGGGTCCGGGGGCGCAGCCCCCAGTTTCGGGAAGGGGCGGGTGGGGGGCCAAAACCTCCCCCGCCACCACCGGTAGCCTTGCCGCCCGTGACCGAAACCCTCATCTGGATCGTCGTCGCCCTTGTCGCGATCGGCCTGTATCTGAGCTGGACCGCCGGGCGGCTCGACCGGCTGCACACCCGTATTGACGCCGCCCGCGCCGCGCTCGACGCCCAACTCCTGCGCCGGGCCTCGGTCACCCAGGAACTGGCCACCTCCGGCGTGCTCGATCCGGCCGCCTCGATCGTGCTGTACGAGGCCGCACACGCGGCCCGGCAGGCTGAGGAGGAGCAGCGCGAGGTCGCGGAGAGCGAGCTCAGCGCGGCGCTGCGGGCCGTCTTCGGGGAGGTGGCGCAGGTCGAAGCGGTGCGCGAAGTGCCCGGCGGCGAGGAAGCGGCCGGCGAGCTCGCGCAAGCCGTACGCCGGGTCCCGATGGCGCGGCGGTTCCACAACGACGCGGTGCGCGCGGCACGGGCTCTGCGCCGCCACCGCAAGGTCCGCTGGTTCCGGCTGGCCGGACACGCGCCGTTTCCGCTGGCCTTCGAGATGGATGACGAGCCGCCCGTCGCGCTTGCCGATCGCCCGGGCACCTGACCGCGGCACCTTCGATTCCAGCGGCACCTTCGATTCCAAAACGATCCACCGGCTGTGCATTGGCCCTTGCTGTGGACTGGCCCTTGGGGGTTGCATCTGTGGGGCATCAGCCTTCTTTCACCGAGTGAGGTCCCTCCGTGTCCAGCACCCTCCCCACCACCCCGCAGGCCCCCGAGACCGGCACCGCGCGCGTGAAGCGCGGTATGGCCGAGCAGCTCAAGGGCGGCGTGATCATGGACGTGGTCAACGCCGAGCAGGCGAAGATAGCCGAGGACGCGGGCGCGGTCGCCGTCATGGCCCTGGAGCGGGTTCCCGCCGACATCCGCAAGGACGGCGGCGTGGCCCGGATGTCCGACCCGAACATGATCGAAGAGATCATCGACGCGGTCTCGATCCCGGTCATGGCCAAGTCCCGGATCGGTCACTTCGTCGAGGCCCAGGTGCTGCAGTCCCTCGGCGTGGACTACATCGACGAGTCCGAGGTGCTGACCCCGGCCGACGAGGTGAACCACTCCGACAAGTTCGCCTTCACCACCCCGTTCGTCTGCGGCGCCACCAACCTGGGTGAGGCCCTGCGCCGGATCGCCGAGGGCGCGGCCATGATCCGCTCCAAGGGCGAGGCCGGTACCGGCAATGTCGTCGAGGCCGTCCGTCACCTGCGCCAGATCAAGAACGAGATCGCCCGGCTGCGCGGCTACGACAACAACGAGCTGTACGCCGCGGCCAAGGAGCTGCGCGCCCCGTACGAGCTGGTCAAGGAGGTCTCCGAGCTGGGCAAGCTGCCGGTGGTCCTCTTCTCCGCCGGTGGTGTGGCCACCCCCGCCGACGCCGCGCTGATGCGCCAGCTCGGTGCCGAGGGTGTCTTCGTCGGCTCCGGCATCTTCAAGTCGGGCGACCCCGCCAAGCGCGCCGCCGCCATCGTGAAGGCCACCACCTTCTACGACGACCCGAAGATCATCGCGGACGCCTCCCGCAACCTCGGCGAGGCCATGGTCGGTATCAACTGCGACACCCTCCCCGAGACCGAGCGCTACGCGAACCGGGGCTGGTAATGACCACTCCCGTGATCGGTGTCCTGGCTCTCCAGGGTGACGTACGGGAGCACCTGATCGCCCTGGCCGCGGCGGATGCCGTGGCCAGGCCGGTCCGGCGCCCCGAGGAGCTCGCCGAGGTCGACGGCCTTGTCGTCCCCGGCGGCGAATCAACCACGATGTCCAAGCTCGCGGTGCTGTTCGGCATGCTCGAGCCGCTGCGTGAACGGATCGCGGCGGGGCTGCCCGTTTACGGCACCTGCGCCGGCCTGATCATGGTTGCCGACAAGATCCTCGACCCGCGTTCGGGCCAGGAGACGCTCGGCGGCATCGACATGATCGTCCGCCGCAATGCCTTCGGGCGCCAGAACGAGTCCTTCGAGGCGGCCGTCGAGGTCGCGGGCGTGGACGACGGCCCGGTCGAGGGAGTCTTCATCCGCGCCCCGTGGGTCGAGTCGGTCGGGGCCGAGGTCGAGGTGCTCGCCGAGCACGGCGGACACATTGTCGCCGTACGGCAGGGCAATGTCCTGGCCACGTCCTTCCACCCCGAACTGACGGGCGACCACCGGGTGCACGCCCTGTTCGTCGACATGGTGCGCGCGGCAATCCGGTAGGTGCCCGCTTCAGCGCTCCGGCTGGTGGTGGTCGGGAGACGGGCGGGCCGATCCCGGTAGGATCTCTGGGGTTCGTTCAGAAATTGGTTACGCGAAGGAGACAGGCAGATGTCCGGCCACTCTAAATGGGCTACGACGAAGCACAAGAAGGCCGTGATTGACGCCAAGCGCGGCAAGCTCTTCGCGAAGCTGATCAAGAACATCGAGGTCGCTGCCCGCACCGGCGGCGTCGACCCCGAGGGCAACCCGACGCTCGTCGACGCCATTCAGAAGGCGAAGAAGAGCTCCGTCCCCAACAAGAACATCGACTCGGCCGTCAAGCGCGGCGGCGGTCTCGAAGCGGGCGGCGTCGACTACCAGACGATCATGTACGAGGGTTACGGCCCGAACGGCGTCGCGGTGCTCATCGAGTGCCTCACCGACAACCGCAACCGCGCCGCCTCCGACGTACGTGTCGCGATGACGCGCAACGGCGGCTCGATGGCCGACCCGGGCTCCGTCTCGTACCTCTTCAACCGCAAGGGCGTTGTGATCGTCCCCAAGGGTGAGCTGAGCGAGGACGACGTCCTGGGCGCGGTCCTGGACGCCGGCGCCGAAGAGGTCAACGACCTCGGTGAGTCGTACGAGGTCGTCAGCGAGGCCACCGACATGGTCGCGGTCCGCACCGCGCTCCAGGCGGCGGGCATCGACTACGACTCCGCCGAGGCCAACTTCCTGCCGACCATGCAGGTCGAGCTCGACGAAGAGGGCGCACGCAAGATCTTCAAGCTGATCGACGCGCTCGAGGACAGCGACGACGTGCAGAACGTCTTCGCCAACTTCGATGTCTCGGACGAGGTCATGGAGAAGGTCGACGCCTGACGGACGCTCAACTGGGCATACGCGGACGGGCCGACAGGGACACACCCCTGTCGGCCCGTCCGCGTCGTCGGCCCGTTGTCAGTACGAGCGGATAGCCTGCAACAACGCAGGAACACATGGTCGAAAACGACGGGAGGGGCGGCGTGCGCGTACTGGGCGTGGACCCGGGACTGACCCGGTGCGGCATCGGCGTGGTCGAAGGCGTCGCGGGCCGCCCCCTGACGATGCTCGGTGTCGGAGTCGTGCGTACGCCCGCGGACGCGGAGCTCGGCAGCCGACTGGTCGCCATCGAGCAGGGCATCGAGCAGTGGCTGGACCAGCACCGGCCCGAATTCGTGGCCGTCGAGCGGGTGTTCAGCCAGCACAATGTCCGTACGGTCATGGGCACCGCACAGGCCAGCGCGATCGCCATGCTCTGTGCCGCCCGCCGGGGCATCCCCGTCGCCCTGCACACGCCCAGTGAGGTCAAGGCGGCCGTCACCGGCAGTGGCCGGGCCGACAAGGCGCAGGTCGGAGCGATGGTGACGCGGCTGCTGCGGCTCGACGCCCCGCCCAGGCCCGCCGACGCCGCCGACGCTCTCGCCCTCGCCATCTGCCACATCTGGCGCGGACCCGCGCAGAATCGCCTCCAGCAAGCCGTCGCTCTGCACGCATCGAAAGGCCGTACCGCATGATCGCCTTTGTGAGCGGCCCGGTCGCCGCCCTCGCCCCCACCACCGCGGTCATCGAGGTCGGCGGCATCGGCATGGCAGTCCAGTGCACGCCAAACACACTCTCCGAGCTGCGCATCGGCACGGAGGCGAAGCTCGCCACCTCCCTCGTCGTACGGGAGGACTCGCTCACGCTCTACGGCTTCGTCGATGACGACGAGCGCCAGATTTTCGAGCTGCTGCAGACCGCGAGCGGCGTCGGCCCACGACTGGCCCAGGCGATGCTCGCGGTGCACACTCCCGACGTCCTGCGCATCGCTGTCGCGACCGGCGACGAGAAGGCGCTCATCGCCGTCCCGGGCATCGGCAAGAAGGGTGCCCAGAAACTGCTGCTCGAGCTGAAGGACCGCCTCGGCGAGCCGGTCGGCGCGCATATCGGCAGGCAGGGCGTCGCCACCGCCGCAGCGGCCCCGATGGCCTGGCGCGACCAACTGCACGGTGCGCTGATCGGCCTCGGATACGCGACCCGGGACGCCGACGAGGCGGTCGCCGCGGTCACGCCGCAGGCCGAGGCCGCCGCCGCCGCAGGCGGCACACCCCAGGTCGGCCAGCTGCTGAAGGCCGCCCTCCAGACCCTGAACCGCACCCGCTGACCCCACGAGGCCTACCACTGTGAACTGGGACGACACCGCACCGCCGACCGACGACACCGCGACCGAGCGGCTCGTCGGCGCGTCCGCCGACGGCGAGGACCAGGCCGTGGAGGCGGCGCTGCGGCCGAAGTCGCTGGGCGAGTTCGTCGGCCAGGAGCGCGTCCGCGAGCAGCTGGACCTTGTCCTGAAAGCGGCCCTCGCACGCGGTGCCACGGCCGATCATGTCCTGCTCTCCGGCGCTCCCGGCCTGGGCAAGACCACCCTCTCCATGATCATCGCGGCCGAGATGAACGCCCCGATCCGGATCACCTCGGGCCCCGCCATCCAGCACGCCGGCGATCTTGCCGCGATCCTCTCCTCCCTCCAGGAGGGCGAGGTTCTCTTCCTCGACGAGATCCACCGGATGTCGCGGCCGGCCGAAGAGCTGCTCTACATGGCCATGGAGGACTTCAGGGTCGACGTGATCGTCGGAAAGGGCCCCGGAGCCACTGCCATCCCGATCGAGCTCCCGCCCTTCACCCTGGTCGGCGCGACCACCCGGGCCGGCCTGCTGCCGCCCCCGCTGCGCGACCGCTTCGGCTTCACCGCCCATATGGAGTTCTACGACCCCGCCGAGCTGGAGCGGGTCATCCACCGCTCCGCCCAGCTGCTCGATGTCGAGATAGAGGCCGACGGCGCCGCCGAGATCGCGGGCCGCTCGCGCGGCACGCCCCGTATCGCCAACCGGCTGCTGCGCCGCGTCCGTGACTATGCCCAGGTCAAGGTGGACGGCCTGATCACCCGGGAGGTGGCTGCCGCCGCCCTGCGGGTGTACGAGGTGGACGCCCGCGGACTCGACCGCCTCGACCGCGCGGTGCTCCAGGCGCTGCTGGGGCTCTTCGGCGGCGGCCCGGTGGGTCTGTCGACGCTCGCGGTGGCCGTGGGGGAGGAGCGCGAGACGGTCGAGGAGGTGGCGGAGCCCTTCCTGGTACGGGAGGGACTCCTGGCCAGGACCCCCCGCGGCCGGGTGGCCACCCCTGCGGCATGGGCGCATCTCGGCCTCGTACCACCGCAGCAGGCGCCGGGTGCAAGCGGACAACAGGGGCTGTTCGGGACGTGACGGCGCGGATACTCGCACGGTCAGGAACCACGGTGGGATGCTGGGCGTTGTTCCATTGATGCGGACTCGCTTAGACTCCGCCGATGCCGCCCTTCCAGGGCCGGCGTGCCCACCCCCGTAGATAAGGCCGCCTCACCAGCGCGGTCGTGCGAAGGAAGTTCCGTCCCGTGAGTCTCGTGACCCTCCTCCCCTTCATTGTGCTCATCGGGGCAATGTTCCTGATGACCCGGTCCGCCAAGAAGAAGCAGCAGGCGGCTGCGCAGATGCGCAACGAAATGCAGCCCGGCACCGGTGTCCGGACGATCGGGGGCATGTACGCCACCGTCAAGGAACTTCACGACGACACGGTCCTCCTCGAGGTGGCCCCCGGCGTCCACGCCTTCTACGCCAAGAACGCCATCGGCGCGGTCCTCGACGACGAGGAGTACAACCGCATCGTGCACGGCGACGGCGACCTCAAGGTCGACGGCCCGATCGTGCCGGACGACGCCTCCTCGCTGACTGGGACCACGGACTCCGACGCCACGGACTCCGGCTCCCCGGACGACGCCAAGATCGACCTCGGCAAGAAGCCCGAGGCGGACGAGACCGAGGCGAAGGACGAGGCCGGGCCCAAGGGCGACACCGCGCCGAAGGGCGACACCGCGCCGAAGGGCGACGCCACGCCGAAGGACGGCAAGGCCGAGGGCGAGACCGACGCTAAGTAGTCACGATCGGGGACCGCGGCGGCGCCACCGGCGTCCGGCGGTCCCCCGGCCGTGCTGACTTCTGCGCGGGCAGGTCCCCACTACACTTCGTGGCCGCCCCGGCGCACACCCGGCACGGGACGGTTGGACAGGGAGAAACGAGAAGGTGGCAGCACCGAATAGGGGCCGAAGGCCCGCGGGGGCTCAGAGCAAGCCGGGGCGTGCCCTGGCTTTCATTCTGATCGCCATGGTCGCGCTCACAGGCGGAATGTTCTGGGCGGGTCAGCTCACCCCGCGTCTGGGTATCGACCTGGCGGGCGGTACGACCATCACGCTCGAGGCGAAGAACACCGTCGGCAACAAGAACGCCATCAACGAGACCAACATGAACACCGCGGTCGGCATCATCGAGCGCCGTGTCAATGGTCTGGGCGTCTCCGAGGCCGAGGTTCAGACGCAGGGCGCGAAGAACATCATCGTCAACATCCCCAAGGGGACGAACTCTCAGCAGGCCCGTGAGCAGGTCGGCACCACCGCCCAGCTCTACTTCCGGCCTGTGCTGACCGTCGCCGCCGGGACCCCCACCGCTCCGCAGCCCACCCCGAGCGCCTCGCCGTCCGGCAAGGCGAAGGACGGCAAGGACAAGGCCACGGGCAACAAGGAGACGGTCAACCCGCCGTCATCCGCCAAGCCCTCGGCCACTGCGACCACGCAGGGCCGCGCGGTGACCGACGCCCTGAAGGCCGCGACTCCGACGCCGAACCCCTCGGCCTCCGGCAAGCCCAAGACTTCCGAGCCGCCGAAGCCGAACCCCTCCGGTGACGCGGCGGGCACCGAGAAGTTGCAGAAGCAGTTCCTGGCTCTCGACTGCACGAAGAAGACGGCCCGCGTCGCGGCCGGCGAGAACGTCAAGCCGTCCGATCCGACTGTCGGCTGTGGCAAGAACTCCGAAGGCGTGTGGGAGAAGTACCTGCTGGGCCCGGCCGAGGTCAACGGCAAGGACGTCGACGACGCCAAGGCCACGATCGACCAGCAGTCCGGTCAGTGGATCGTGCAGATGGACTTCACCGACGCCGGCTCCAAGAAGTTCCAGAAGATCACGAGCCGGCTGTCGCAGCAGCAGCCCCCGATGAACCAGTTCGCCATCGTCCTGGACGGCGAGGTCGTCTCGGCGCCCTCGGTGCGGCAGACACTGAGCGCCAACGCCGAGATCTCCGGCAGCTTCACCCAGCAGTCCGCACAGGACCTGGGCAACATCCTGTCCTACGGTGCGCTCCCGCTCTCCTTCCATGAGCAGAGCGTCCAGACCGTCACCGCGGCGCTCGGCGGCGAGCAGCTGCAGGCCGGCCTCATCGCCGGTGCGATCGGCCTCGCGCTGGTCATCATCTACCTGGTGGCGTACTACCGCGGCCTGGCTCTGATCGCGATTCTCAGCCTCATTGTCTCGGCGATCCTGACGTACACGATCATGGCTCTGCTCGGCCCCGGCATCGGCTTCGCCCTGAATCTGCCCGCGGTGTGTGGTGCGATCGTTGCGATCGGTATCACCGCGGACTCGTTCATCGTGTACTTCGAACGTATCCGGGACGAGATCCGCGAGGGCCGTACGCTCCGGCCGGCCGTCGAGCGTGCCTGGCCGCGTGCCCGGCGCACCATCCTGGTCTCCGACTTCGTGTCCTTCCTCGCCGCCGCGGTGCTGTTCATCGTCACCGTCGGCAAGGTCCAGGGCTTCGCGTTCACACTGGGTCTGACCACCGTGCTCGACGTGGTCGTGGTGTTCCTCTTCACCAAGCCCGTCATGACGCTCCTCGCCCGCAAGAAGTTCTTCGCGAGCGGACACCCGTGGTCCGGACTGGACCCGAAGCGGCTCGGCGCCAAGCCCCCGCTGCGCCGCTCCCGCCGCGGCTCCGTCCCCACCGACCCGAAGGAGGCGTGAGATGTCGCGACTCGGCAGCCTGGGCGCCCGGCTCTACCGCGGCGAGGTCGGCTATGACTTCGTCGCCAAACGGAAGATCTGGTACGGGATCTCGATCCTGATCACCATCATGGCGATCGTCGGCCTGGCGGTGCGGGGTCTGAACCTCGGTATCGAGTTCAAGGGCGGCGCCGTATTCACCACCCCGAAGACGAGCGTCTCCGTCAGCCAGGCCCGGTCGTACGCCATAGACGCCTCGGGTCATGAGGCGATCGTCCAGAAGCTCGGCAACGGCGGGCTGCGGATCCAGGTCAGCGAACTCGACCAGACCCAGGCCAACAAGGTCAACGAGACGCTCTCCGACAAGCTGCACATCCCGAAGGACAAGATCAACGCCGAGATCGTCGGCCCCAGCTGGGGTGAGCAGATCGCCAACAAGGCATGGACCGGTCTCGCGGTCTTCATGCTCCTGGTGGTGATCTATCTCGCGATCGCCTTCGAGTGGCGAATGGCCATCGCCGCCCTGATCGCGCTGATCCACGACCTCACGATCACCATCGGTGTGTACGCGCTCGTCGGCTTCGAGGTCACACCGGGCACCGTGATCGGTCTGCTGACCATCCTCGGTTACTCCCTCTACGACACCGTCGTCGTCTTCGACGGTCTCAAGGAGGGCTCGAAGGACATCACCAAGCAGACCCGGTACACCTACAGCGAGATCGCCAACCGCAGCCTCAACGGCACGCTGGTGCGTTCCATCAACACCACCATCGTCGCGCTGCTGCCGGTCGCCGGCCTGCTGTTCATCGGCGGTGGCGTCCTCGGCGCGGGCATGCTCAACGACATCTCGCTGTCGCTGTTCGTCGGCCTCGCGGCCGGTGCGTACTCCTCGATCTTCATCGCCACGCCGCTCGTCGCCGACCTCAAGGAGCGCGAGCCGCAGATGAAGGCGCTGAAGAAGCGCGTGCTCGCCAAGCGCGCGTCCGCTGCGGCCAGGGGCGAGTCGGCGGAGGACTCCGCGGAAGAGTCGGGCGAGCCCCACGACGAGGTGTTCGGCGGCGCCGCCGCGGCCGGTGCCGTGGTGGGTCCGCGCAACCGGGGCCGTGGCCGTCCTTCGGGCAAGCGCCGATGACAGTCGGTACGCAGGAGTTCCTGCTCAGCCGTATCCGTGATGTCCCCGACTACCCGAAGCCGGGGGTGATGTTCAAGGACATCACGCCCCTGCTCGCGGATCCCGAGGCCTTCACCGCCATGACCGACGCGCTCGCCGGCTTCTGTGCGGGTCACGGGGCCACGAAGATCGTCGGTCTGGAGGCGCGCGGCTTCATCCTGGCCGCGCCGGTCGCGGTCCGCGCCGGGCTCGGGTTCATTCCCGTCCGCAAGGCGGGCAAGCTCCCCGGGGCGACGCTCTCCCAGGCGTACGAGCTGGAGTACGGCACCGCCGAGATCGAGGTGCATGCCGAGGACCTTCAGCCGGGCGACCGCGTCATGGTCATCGACGATGTCCTGGCCACCGGCGGCACTGCTGAGGCCTCGCTGGAGCTGATACGCCGGGCCGGCGCCGACATCGCCGGCGTCGCGGTCCTGATGGAGCTCGGGTTCCTCGGCGGCCGGGCCCGTCTGGAGCCGGCACTGCGCGGGGCTCCGCTGGAGAGCCTGATCACGATCTGACGCCGCGCTTCACTTCGGCAGTGGGCGCCCCGGGATCTTCCCGGGGCGCCCACTGTTCTGTCCGCCGGCCGGCGTGCGCCGCTCCTCGCTGCAACCGTGCGGGGACAGGAAGTGACGGGAGGGCACACGGCGGGATCCGGATGCCCTCTCTGTCCAGTGCGGACCTGCGGCCTCGTGAGCACTGGGACTCGTGGGTCGATACCATGGCTTCTCCGGGCCTGACCGGGGGACCCGGAACCGCAATGAGGAGCGCTCTTGCCAGACGAGGCCCAGCCCGCCGCCGCGCAGCCCGACCAGCAGGCAGAAAAGGCCGCGGCAGGCCCTGTCACGCCCGAGAGGAAGCCGGCGGAGAAGCCGAAGCCGGCACTGCCCGAGCGTGCGAACGGTGCGGCCCCGGTCTCCGCCGCGAAGTCGACGCCTGCCGCCAAGTCCACGCCGGCGGCCAGGCCCACACCCGCGCCCCCCGCCAAGTCGACGCCGACGCCCGCGCCCCCCGGCAAGCCCGCGCCCGTGTCCCGGACCGGCGGCTCCTCGAACCGTGTACGCGCCCGCCTCGCCCGCCTCGGCGTGCAGCGCTCCTCGCCGTACAACCCCGTCCTGGAACCGCTGCTGCGGATAGTGCGCAGCAATGACCCCAAGATCGAGACTTCCACGCTCCGCCAGATCGAGCGCGCCTACCAGGTGGCCGAGCGCTGGCACCGCGGCCAGAAGCGCAAGAGCGGCGACCCGTACATCACGCACCCGCTCGCCGTCACCACCATCCTCGCCGAGCTGGGCATGGACCCGGCGACGCTGATGGCCGGGCTGCTGCACGACACCGTCGAGGACACCGAGTACGGCCTGGACACCCTGCGCCGTGACTTCGGCGACCAGGTCGCCCTC
The DNA here is from genome assembly GCF_035918095.1 of Streptomyces sp. NBC_01750. Lineage (NCBI taxonomy): Bacteria > Bacillati > Actinomycetota > Actinomycetes > Kitasatosporales > Streptomycetaceae > Streptomyces > Streptomyces sp. NBC_01750. The sequence continues at coordinate 1,631,267 of NZ_CP109137.1, read as the reverse complement.
CTCGTCGACGGCGTCACCAAGCTCGACAGGGTCAAGTTCGGCGAGGCCGCGCAGGCCGAGACCGTACGCAAGATGGTCGTCGCCATGGCCAAGGACCCGCGCGTCCTGGTCATCAAACTCGCCGACCGGCTGCACAACATGCGCACCATGCGCTATCTCAAGCGGGAGAAGCAGGAGAAGAAGGCCCGCGAGACCCTCGAGATCTACGCGCCCCTGGCCCACCGCCTGGGCATGAACACCATCAAGTGGGAGCTGGAGGACCTCGCCTTCGCGATCCTCTATCCCAAGATGTACGACGAGATCGTGCGGCTCGTCGCCGAGCGCGCGCCCAAGCGTGACGAGTACCTCGCCATAGTGACCGACGAGGTCCAGTCCGATCTGCGAGCCGCCCGCATCAAGGCCACCGTCACCGGCAGGCCGAAGCACTACTACAGCGTCTACCAGAAGATGATCGTCCGCGGCCGTGACTTCGCGGAGATCTACGACCTGGTCGGCATCCGCGTTCTCGTGGACAGCGTCCGCGACTGCTACGCGGCGCTCGGCACCGTCCACGCGCGATGGAACCCGGTCCCCGGCCGGTTCAAGGACTACATCGCGATGCCCAAGTTCAACATGTACCAGTCGCTGCACACCACGGTGATCGGTCCCAACGGCAAGCCCGTCGAGCTGCAGATTCGTACCTTCGACATGCACCGCCGTGCCGAGTACGGCATCGCGGCGCACTGGAAGTACAAGCAGGAGCCCTCCGCCGGTGCCTCCAAGGTGCGCACCGACGTACCGAAGAAGGCCGGCAAGGACGACCACATCAATGACATGGCGTGGCTGCGCCAGCTGCTCGACTGGCAGAAGGAGACGGAGGACCCCAGCGAGTTCCTGGAGTCGCTGCGCTTCGACCTCTCCCGCAACGAGGTCTTCGTCTTCACGCCGAAGGGCGACGTCATAGCGCTGCCGGCCGGCGCCACTCCCGTCGACTTCGCGTACGCCGTGCACACCGAGGTCGGCCACCGGACCATAGGGGCGCGGGTCAACGGGCGGCTCGTCCCGCTCGAATCGACCCTCGACAACGGCGACCTGGTGGAGGTCTTCACCTCCAAGGCCGAAGGAGCCGGACCTTCGCGCGACTGGCTGGGCTTCGTCAAGTCGCCCCGGGCCCGCAACAAGATCCGCGCGTGGTTCTCCAAGGAGCGCCGCGAGGAGGCCATCGAGCACGGCAAGGACGCCATCGCGCGGGCCATGCGCAAGCAGAACCTGCCGATCCAGCGCATCCTCACCGGCGACTCGCTCGTCACACTGGCGCACGAGATGCGCTATCCGGACATCTCGTCCCTGTACGCGGCGATCGGCGAGGGCCATGTGGCCGCGCAGGGCGTCGTGCAGAAGCTGGTGCAGGCCCTCGGCGGCGAGGAGGCCGCCAGTGAGGACATCGCCGAGAGCACACCGCCCACGCACGGCGGCCGCAGCAAGCGCCGCGCCAACGCTGATCCCGGCGTGGTCGTCAAGGGCGTCGAGGACGTCTGGGTCAAGCTCGCCCGCTGTTGTACGCCCGTCCCCGGCGACCCCATCATCGGCTTCGTCACCCGCGGATCCGGCGTATCGGTTCACCGGGCGGACTGCGTCAACGTCGACTCGCTCTCGCAGCAGCCGGAGCGCATCCTCGAGGTCGAATGGGCCCCGACCCAGTCGTCCGTCTTCCTGGTCGCCATCCAGGTCGAGGCGCTCGACCGGTCCAGGCTCCTCTCGGACGTCACCCGCGTCCTGTCCGACCAGCACGTCAACATCCTGTCGGCGGCCGTCCAGACCTCCCGCGACCGGGTGGCCACCTCGCGCTTCACCTTCGAGATGGGCGACCCGAAGCATCTCGGGCATGTGCTGAAGGCGGTGCGGGGCGTGGAGGGCGTCTACGACGTGTACCGCGTGACCTCGGCCCGCAGCGGGGCGTGAGCCGCGGGCCGTAGCCGGGCATGAGGCGGCCCCGGTACGCGATGCGTACCGGGGCCGCCTTTCTGGCACATCAGCCATCGATCGAGGAATCCCGACGGCGGACAACCACATCCGCGGGTGCGGCCGATGGCACCTCCCGGCCCGCTGGGGCCGGGGGAGGTTCGGCCGCCTGGGGCCCTCTTCAGCCGCCGAACTCCTCCAGGCCCTTCAGCGCCTGGTCGAGCAGCGCCTGCCGGCCCTCGAGCTCCTTGGCGAGCTTGTCCGCCTTGGCGTTGTTGCCCGCCGCGCGCGCCGCGTCGATCTGCCCGCGCAGCTTGTCCACGGCCGCCTGGAGCTGGCCCGTCAGACCCGCGGCACGCGCGCGCGCCTCAGGGTTCGTCCGGCGCCACTCGTTCTCCTCGGTCTCCTGCAGGGCCCGCTCCACAGCGTGCATCCGGCCCTCGACCTTGGGCCGGGCGTCACGTGGTACGTGGCCGATGGCCTCCCAGCGCTCGTTGATGGACCGGAAGGCGGCTCGCGCGGCCTTGAGGTCCGTCACCGGCACCAGCTTCTCGGCCTCGGCGGCGAGCTCCTCCTTGAGCTTGAGGTTCTCGCCCTGCTCGGCGTCCCGCTCGGCGAAGACCCCGCTGCGCGCGGCGAAGAAGACGTCCTGGGCGCCGCGGAAACGGTTCCACAGGTCGTCCTCGGAGTCGCGCTGGGCGCGGCCTGCCGCCTTCCACTCCGCCATCAGCTCGCGGTAGCGGGCGGCCGTCACACCCCAGTCGGTGGAGCCGGAGAGCGACTCGGCCTCGGTGACCAGCTTCTCCTTGGCCTTACGGGCCTCCTCGCGCTGGGCGTCCAGCGAGGCGAAGTGCGCCTTGCGGCGCTTGGAGAACGCGGAGCGCGCGTGCGAGAAACGGTGCCACAGCTCGTCGTCGGACTTCCGGTCGAGCCGGGGAAGGCCCTTCCAGGTGTCCACCAGCGCGCGCAGCCGCTCGCCCGCTGCGCGCCACTGCTCGCTCTGCGCCAGCTCCTCGGCCTCGGTGACCAGCGCTTCCTTGGCGTGCCGCGCCTCGTCGTTCTGCTTCGCCTTCTGGACCTTGCGCTCCTCGCGGCGCTTGTCCACCGTCGCGACGAGAGCGTCGAGGCGGACACGCAGCGCGCCGAGGTCACCCACGGCGTGATGCTCGTCCACCTGCTGACGCAGATGATCGATGGCGGTCTGGGCGTCCTTGGCCGAGAGATCGGTGGTCTTCACCCGCCGCTCGAGGAGGCCGATCTCGACCACCAAGCCCTCGTACTTGCGCTCGAAATAGGCCAGCGCCTCCTCGGGAGTGCCCGCCTGCCACGATCCGACGACCTGCTCGCCATCGGCAGTACGCACGTACACGGTGCCCGTCTCATCGACACGGCCCCACGGGTCGCTGCTCACAGCGCCTCCTCCACCTGATGCCCGCAAAGGGGTTTTGCCCCCGGGCATCGTCCACAGTTTCCTGGGGCGGGCTGCCCGCCCGCCCTGCACAACGCCAATCTAGGCGACCGGCCGCCCGGCTGTCCGCACTCAGCGCGGCCGAAATTCCCCGGCTCACACCTTCGTGACGGCCGCCTTCTCAATGGTGACGGCCTTCTTCGGGGCGCCGTCCTGTGCCCCGCCGGCGACTCCGGCCTTCGCCAGTTCCTGGACGACCTTCAGGCCCTCGTCGTCCATCTTTCCGAACGGCGTGTAGCTGGGCGGCAGTTTCGTCTCCTTGTAGACGAGGAAGAACTGACTGCCTCCGCTGTGCGGCTGGCCGGTATTGGCCATCGCCACCGTTCCGGCCGGATAGGTCACCGTGCCGTCGGCGCCCGCCTTGCCCAGCGCGGTCAGATTCTCGTCGGGGATCGTGTAGCCGGGCCCGCCCGTGCCGTCGCCCTTCGGGTCCCCGCACTGCAGCACGAAAATGCCCTGCGTGGTCAGTCGATGACATTTCGTACCGTTGAAGTATCCCTTGTCCGCGAGGGACTTGAAGGAGTTCGCGGTGTGCGGGGTCTTCGCCGCGTCCATCGCGATCTTGATGTCGCCCTCGTTCGTCTTGAGGGACATCGAGTACTTCGCCGCCTTGTCGATCGCCATGGCGGGCTCGGGGGTGGTGCTCTCGCTCTTGGACGGGGTGGCGCTGGAGGACTGGCTGTCCTCCACCGAGTCACTGGCCTTGGTGTCCCCGTCGGAGAGCCCTACCGAGGCGTAGGCGGCGCCCCCGGCGAGGACCAGGACGACCGCAGCCGCGATGATCGCGTTCCGCTGCTTCGCCTTCCGGGACTTCTGCCGACGCTGCTGCTGGCGCTCGAACTTCTCCCTGGCGAGCTGACGCCGCCGCTGATCGCTGCTGACCACCGGGTCTTCTCCTTGTGTCTCGCGTGATGCCGACCGGCCGAGTGTGCCCCGTACCGTATACGGGTTGGCTGTGGGACGAGCGGCGCCGGTAGGCTCTGAACTGCTGCAATTCAATACAGCTTTATCCCTCTCGACGACCACACCGAGGACGATCGTGCTTATTGCCGGGTTCCCCGCAGGAGCCTGGGGGACCAACTGTTACCTGGTCGCCCCGGCCGCAGGCGAGGAGTGCGTGATCATCGACCCGGGCCACCAGGCGGCCGAGGGAGTCGAAGAAGCGCTTGCGAAGCATCGGCTCAAGCCTGTCGCCGTCGTGCTCACGCATGGCCACATCGACCATGTCGCCTCTGTTGTCCCGGTGTGCGGCGCCCATGACGTACCGGCGTGGATCCACCCCGCGGACCGGTACATGATGAGCGACCCGGAGAAGGCGCTGGGCCGGTCGATCGGGATGCCGCTGATGGGCGAGCTGACCGTGGGAGAGCCGGACGACGTCAAGGAGCTGGCCGACGGTGTCGAGCTGCGCCTCGCCGGCCTCGACTTCTCGGTCGCGCACGCGCCCGGCCATACCAAGGGGTCGGTGACGTTCCGGATGCCCGAGACCGATGACATTCCGTCGGTCTTCTTCTCGGGAGATCTGCTCTTCGCCGGCTCCATCGGACGCACGGACCTGCCCGGGGGCGACCACGCCGAGATGCTCGAGTCGTTGGCGCGTGTGTGCCTGCCGCTCGACGACTCGACCGTGGTGCTGTCCGGCCACGGCCCCCAGACGACCATCGGCCGCGAGCGTGCCACCAATCCGTATGTGCGGGATGTGGCCGCCGGCCTCGGGAGCGCAGCAGCTCCCCGACGAGGAATGTGACGAGAGTTTCCGTGAGCACCTTTCAGGCCCCCAAGGGCACGTACGACCTGATTCCGCCGACGTCCGCGATGACCCTCGCGGTGCGTGAGGCGATCTCCGCACCGCTGAAGAACTCCGGCTACGGCTACATCGAGACGCCCGGATTCGAGAACGTCGAGCTGTTCTCGCGCGGTGTCGGCGAATCCACCGACATCGTCTCCAAGGAGATGTACGCCTTCGAGACCAAGGGCGGCGACAAGCTGGCGCTGCGTCCCGAAGGCACCGCATCCGTGCTGCGCGCGGCGCTGGAGGCCAACCTCCACAAGGCCGGCAACCTGCCGGTGAAGCTCTGGTACTCGGGCTCGTACTACCGCTACGAGCGCCCGCAGAAGGGCCGCTACAGGCACTTCTCGCAGGTCGGCGCAGAAGCGATCGGTGTGGAAGACCCGGCGTTGGACGCCGAGCTGATCATCCTGGCCGACCAGGCGTACCGCTCGCTCGGCCTGCGTGATTTCCGCATCCTGCTGAACTCGCTGGGCGACAAGGAGTGCCGCCCCGTCTACCGGGACGCGCTTCAGGGCTTTCTGCGCGGGCTCGAGCTGGACGAGGACACCCGGCGCCGGATCGAGATCAACCCGCTGCGGGTCCTCGACGACAAGCGCGCGGAGGTCCAGAAGCAGCTGGTGGGCGCGCCGCTGCTGCGTGACTACCTGTGCGACGCGTGCAAGGCGTACCACGAGGAGGTGCGTGAGCTGCTGACCGCGGCGGGCGTCACGTACGAGGACGACGAGAAGCTGGTGCGCGGCCTCGACTACTACACGCGCACGACCTTCGAGTTCGTCCACGACGGTCTCGGCTCGCAGTCCGCGGTGGGCGGCGGCGGCCGCTACGACGGCCTCTCCGAGATGATCGGCGGCCCGGCGCTGCCGTCGGTCGGCTGGGCGCTCGGCGTGGACCGTACGGTCCTGGCGCTGGAGGCGGAGGGCATCGAGCTCGAACTCCCCTCCACCACGAGGGTGTTCGCGGTCCCGCTCGGCGAGGAGGCGCGCCGCGTGCTGTTCGCTCTCGTCACGGAGTTGCGCAAGGCCGGTGTCGCGGCGGACTTCTCGTACGGCGGGAAGGGCCTCAAGGGCGCGATGAAGAGCGCGAACCGCTCGGGCGCGCGCTACACGCTTGTGGCCGGCGAGCGCGATCTCGCCGAGGGTGTGGTCCAGCTCAAGGACATGGAGAGCGGCGAGCAGTCGCCGGTGGCTCTGGCGGACGCGGTGACCGTGATCCGTGAACGCCTGGCCTGACGTTTTTGCCTGGGGCCCTGCCCCGGACCCCTCGGAGGGCGTACGGGGGGTCCGGGGCGGCTCGAGGCGTTCTGCTCAAGGCCCACCAGCGTGATGACCTCTTCGGGTTACGGGATTTCGGGTCTTAATGGTCCAAATGCGACACCTCCTCCCGGGCCGTCAACTCCGCGGGTGCGGATTCGTCCTGCCAAAGGAGGCCGATACGGGAGCGCCGGAGGCGGTTCCCGGTCGCGGGATCCGCGCCCCGAGGACGGTCACCTCGCCCGCATACCGCGCGCGATGCCCCTCGAGGATCTCCACCGTCGCGCTCCTGCCCGCCCCCGTCGGGGCGGAGGACGCCGCAGGCCTCACCCTGCCGGATGCCCTGGTCCAGGCCGTCCACAGCGGACGGTTCGCCGTAGCGCTCGCGAAGTCCGTGCCCGTTCACCGCGAGTTCTGTGAGGGTGACGAGCTTGCTCCCGGAGGTGAGCAGTCCGGGACGGCGGTCCGTACATCCTTATGTCCATCGAACGGTGGACACAGGGGCGGGTGCGGCAGAATGACCCTGCCCCAGCAGGCTACTGAGCGATGGATCGGCGATATGAAGACTGCACCTGTTGACGACGTGTCCTCCGGCCGGCAGGCCGACGGCTCCAAGGGCACGATCGGTGGCGGTCGTGCCTTCGCATGGCTGCTGGTGATCACGGGTGCGGCCGGGCTGCTGGCCTCATGGGTGATCACGATCGACAAGATCAAGCTGGCGGAGGATCCGTCGTTCACGCCCGGCTGCAGTCTGAATCCGGTCGTTTCCTGCGGCAACATCATGAAGAGCGAGCAGGCCGCGGCGTTCGGGTTCCCGAATCCGATGATGGGGCTGGTGGCGTACTCGATGGTGATCGCCATCGGGGTCGCGCTGCTGGCCGGGGCCCGCTACCGCCGCTGGTACTGGCTCGGTCTCAACGCCGGCTGTCTCTTCGGCGTCGGGTTCTGCACCTGGCTGCAGTACCAGTCGCTGTACAACATCAACTCGCTGTGCCTGTGGTGCTCGCTGGCCTGGGTCGCCACGATCGTGATGTTCTGCTACGTCACCCTGCACAACATCAGGCACTACGTCATCAAGGTCCCGGAGGGGCTGCGAAAGGGCCTCCTGGAGTTCCACTGGATGCCGCCGGTGCTGTGGATCGGGATCATCGGGATGCTGATCCTGACCCGCTGGTGGGACTTCTGGACCAGCTGACCCGGCCGGACGGCGCTGTCAGTGCCCTGACATAGGCTTCACGGCGTGGAGCCCGACCTCTTTACCGCCGCAGCCGAAGAACGCCAGGAGAAGGATCCGTCCAGCAGCCCACTGGCCGTTCGGATGCGTCCGCGCACCCTCGACGAAGTCGTCGGCCAGCAGCATCTGCTGAAGCCGGGATCGCCGCTGCGCCGGCTCGTCGGCGAAGGCGGCGGCGGCCCCGCCGGTCCGTCGTCCGTGATCCTCTGGGGCCCGCCCGGCATCGGCAAGACGACCCTCGCGTATGTCGTCTCCAAGGCCACCAACAAGCGCTTTGTGGAGCTCTCCGCGATCACCGCGGGCGTCAAGGAGGTCCGGGCGGTCATCGAGGGAGCCCGCCGCGCGGCCGGCGGCTTCGGCAAGGAGACCGTCCTCTTCCTCGACGAGATCCACCGTTTCTCCAAGGCGCAGCAGGACTCCCTGCTGCCCGCCGTGGAGAACCGCTGGGTCACGCTGATCGCCGCCACCACCGAGAATCCGTACTTCTCGATCATCTCCCCGCTGCTGTCCCGCTCCCTGCTGCTCACGCTGGAATCGCTCACGGACGAGGATCTGACCGGACTGCTGCGACGGGCGCTCACCGACCAACGCGGCCTGGGCGGCGTGGTCGCACTCCCGGAGGACTCCGAGGCACATCTGCTGCGGATTGCCGGCGGCGACGCCCGCCGGGCGCTGACCGCGCTCGAGGCCGCGGCCGGCGCGGCCATGGACAAGAGCGAGAAGGCGATCAGCCTCCAGACGCTGGAGGAGACCGTCGACCGCGCTGCGGTGAAGTACGACCGCGACGGCGATCAGCACTACGACGTGGCGAGCGCTCTCATCAAGTCCATCCGCGGCTCCGATGTGGACGCGGCGCTGCACTATCTGGCGCGCATGATCGAGGCGGGGGAGGACCCGCGGTTCATCGCCCGCCGGCTGATGATCTCGGCGAGCGAGGACATTGGCCTCGCGGACCCGACGGCTCTGCCGACCGCGGTCGCCGCCGCCCAGGCCGTGGCCATGATCGGTTTCCCCGAGGCGGCCCTCACTCTCAGCCACGCCACCATCGCGCTGGCGCTGGCCCCCAAGTCGAATGCCGCCACCACCGCGATCGGCGCCGCGCTGGCGGACGTACGGAACGGACTGGCCGGAGCGGTCCCGCCGCATCTTCGCGACGGCCACTACAAGGGGGCGGCCAAGCTCGGTCATGCCCAGGGCTATGTCTATCCGCACGATGTGCCGGGTGCGATCGCCGCCCAGCAGTACGCCCCGGACGCGGTGCACGGCAAGCGCTACTACGAGCCCACGCGGTACGGCGCGGAGGCGCGCTATGCCGATGTGGTCGAGAAGGTGCGCGAGCGGCTGCGCCCGGAAGGCCAGGCCGAGGGGCGGTGACATCCGGCGCACCTGCGCCGGTCAGTGCGAAGCGGCTCCGAAGAGCGTGTGCATCGCCCGGCGCAGCTCGGTGACATCGCGTACCGGTTCGGGAAAGTCGAAGCGGGCGTCGAAGCACGGCTCGCCCACGAACCGCACCCGCAGTCCGAACCGGTCCAGTGCCAGCGGCACCGCACGCTGCCGGTTCGCGCCCGCCCTGTCCGCCCGGTCGCCGAGCAGCCCGCACAGCTCCTGCACCTGCTCGCCGTGCGCGGAGTGCAGATGCTGCAGCAGGTCGGCCTCGTGCGTCACAAGAGGATCGACGGACGCCTGCGCGAACTCCTCCGGCTCGACGCTCTCCGCGCCCCACAGATCGTCGACGCAGGCCTCGCCCACCTCGAGCCGCAGCATCATGGAGCCGGGCTCGGCCAGGCCGGGTACGCAGGTGAGCCAGCCGGAGACCCAGGCGCGGCCGCGGATACGATGGGGCACGGACACCGGGGCGACGTCGGTGATCTCCAGCACGGCGGACAGTTCGTCGTCCTGGGCGTGCGTGGCGGCCCGCACAGCCGGTGAGTCGGCGGGAAACAGCAGGAACACCTCGCCGTCATGCCCCACGACCCGCGCCCGAGGTGTGAGCTGGTCAGGACGTGCTCCGTCCAGGCCGGGGATGAGCACTACCCCGGAGCATGTACTCTGTACGAGAGTTCGTGTGCGCTCGGCTGCTGACGGCATCCGAGTGATTTCAAGCCCGCTGGGACGCGGCTGACCATGAGCTGATCGGACCTCCGTCGCCTCGACGCTCTGTGAATCGTCGACGTTCTTTGTGCTGTCCGTGATGCGCTTGGTGTTCCCAGGGCGAGACATGCGATCTCCTTGAGTAAGGTGAGCCTAACCTAACCTACAATGGAGGTCTGGAGAACGTGCCTAACCAGTCGCGTCCCAAGGTCAAGAAGTCACGCGCGCTCGGTATCGCGCTGACGCCGAAGGCTGTCAAGTACTTCGAAGCCCGCCCCTACCCGCCGGGCGAGCACGGCCGTGGCCGCAAGCAGAACTCTGACTACAAGGTGCGTCTGCTCGAGAAGCAGCGTCTGCGCGCCCAGTACGACATCAGCGAGCGCCAGATGGCGCGTGCCTACGACCGCGCCAAGAAGGCCGAGGGCAAGACCGGTGACGCGCTGGTCATCGAGCTCGAGCGCCGCCTCGACGCCCTGGTCCTGCGTTCGGGCATCGCCCGCACCATCTACCAGGCCCGTCAGATGGTCGTGCACGGCCACATCGAGGTCAACGGTGGCAAGGTCGACAAGCCGTCGTTCCGCGTCCGTCCCGACGACGTGGTGATGGTCCGCGAGCGCAGCCGCGAGAAGTCGCTCTTCCAGGTCGCGCGTGAGGGTGGCTTCGCCCCCGACGGCGAGACCCCCCGCTACCTGCAGGTCAACCTGAAGGCCCTGGCGTTCCGCCTGGACCGTGACCCGCAGCGCAAGGAAGTTCCGGTCATCTGCGACGAGCAGCTGGTCGTCGAGTACTACGCCCGCTGATCAAGGCGCAGTAGCTCACAGCGCTGCAGCCCGCCGCTTCCCCGCCCTTACCGGTGGAGGAGCCGGCGGGCTCTCGCGTTTCCCGGGGCCGCGTAGCCGGGCCGCACGCCGCAGGACCATCCATGCGGGAGCGGCCTTCCCGTACGCGGGCCTCAAAGAAGCGATGGCCGCCTCGTTCGGAACACGCGGCGTACCGACGGACAAGCACTCCGTACAATCGGCTTGCGCAACTCCCCGCCTCCTGCCTTCTGCCCACCCGGAATGCGGTAGGGGGCGCGACCGTGGGCGCGATAGGGTCGGAGGACGATTTTCGAGGACCCATCGACGAGCAGAGAGCGGTGCAGAGTGACCGGTGGAGAGGTTGCCGGGATCCTGGTGGCCGTCTTCTGGGCGATTCTGGTCTCCTTCCTCGCCGTGGTGCTGGTGAGGCTGGCCCAGACGCTCAGGGCGACCACCAAACTCGTGGCGGAAGTGACCGAGCAGGCGGTGCCGCTGCTGGCCGACGCCTCCGCGACGGTGCGCAACGCGCAGACCCAGCTCGACCGGGTCGACGCCATCGCGACGGACGTCCAGGAAGTCACCTCCAACGCCTCGGCGCTCTCGACGACCGTCGCCTCGACCTTCGGCGGCCCGCTGGTCAAGGTCGCCGCCTTCGGCTACGGCGTACGCCGGGCCATGAGCCGCAAGAGCGATGACACGCCGGCCGCGGCACCGTCCCGTCGTGCGGTGATCGTCGGCCGCACCGTGCCGGCCGCCCGGCGCAAGAAGCGGAAAGGCTGACGCTCGATGTTCCGCCGTACCTTCTGGTTCACCGCGGGCGCCGCAGCCGGCGTCTGGGCCACCACCAAGGTCAACCGCAAGCTCAAGCAGCTGACCCCCGAGAGCCTCGCGGCGCAGGCCGCGAACAAGGCGATCGACGCGGGCCACAAGCTCAAGGACTTCGCCCTCGACGTCAGGGCCGGCATGGTCCAGCGCGAGGCCGAACTGGGCGAGGCGTTGGGCTTGGAGGCATCCGCCGAGCCCGGACTCCCCGCGCAGCGACGCTTCGCTGCCATCGACCGACCGAAGCACTCGTACAACTCGTACCCCTCGCACAACCGGAATGAGGACCACTGATGGAGTCGGCTGAAATCCGCCGCCGCTGGCTGAGCTTCTTCGAGGAGCGCGGGCACACCGTCGTGCCTTCGGCGTCGCTCATCGCGGACGACCCGACTCTGCTGCTGGTCCCCGCGGGCATGGTGCCGTTCAAGCCGTACTTCCTCGGTGAGGCCAAGCCGCCCGCCCCGCGCGCCACCAGCGTGCAGAAGTGCGTCCGTACGCCGGACATCGAAGAGGTCGGCAAGACCACTCGCCACGGCACGTTCTTCCAGATGTGCGGCAACTTCTCCTTCGGGGACTACTTCAAGGAAGGCGCCATCACCTACGCCTGGGAGCTGCTGACCAGCTCTGTGGCTGACGGTGGCTTCGGCCTGGACCCCGAGCGGCTCTGGATCACGGTCTACCTCGACGACGACGAGGCCGAGCAGATCTGGCGCGACAAGATCGGCGTACCGCCCGAGCGCATCCAGCGCCTCGGCAAGAAGGACAACTTCTGGTCCATGGGCGTCCCCGGACCCTGTGGCCCCTGCTCCGAGATCAACTACGACCGCGGCCCGGAGTTCGGCGAAGAGGGCGGCCCCGCCGTCAACGACGAGCGCTATGTGGAGATCTGGAACCTGGTCTTCATGCAGTACGAGCGCGGCGCCGGCGAGGGCAAGGAAGACTTCCCGATCCTCGGTGACCTGCCGTCGAAGAACATCGACACCGGCCTCGGCCTCGAACGCCTCGCGATGATCCTGCAGGGCGTACAGAACATGTACGAGACCGACACTCTGCGCGTCGTCATGGACAAGGCCACCGAGCTGACCGGCGTCCGCTACGGCGCCGACCACGGCTCGGACGTCTCGCTGCGCGTGGTCGCCGACCACATCCGCACGTCCGTGATGCTCATCGGCGACGGCGTCACCCCCGGCAACGAGGGCCGCGGCTATGTGCTGCGCCGCATCATGCGCCGCGCCATCCGCAATATGCGGCTGTTGGGCGCCACCGGACCGGTCGTCGCCGAACTCGCCGGCACGGTCATCACGACCATGGGCGAGCAGTACCCCGAGCTGATCACCGACCGCAAGCGGATCGAGACCGTCGCCGTCGCCGAGGAGGCCGCCTTCCTCAAGGCCCTCAAGGGCGGCACCAACATCCTCGACACCGCGATCACCGACACCAAGGCCGGCGGCGGCACGGTCCTCGCCGGCGAGAAGGCGTTCCTGCTCCACGACACCTGGGGCTTCCCGATCGACCTCACCCTGGAGATGGCCGCCGAGCAGGGGCTGTCCGTCGACGAGGACGGCTTCCGGCGCCTGATGAAGGAGCAGCGGGACAAGGCCAAGGCCGACGCCAAGGCCAAGAAGACCGGTCACGCCGACCTGTCCGCCTACCGTTCGGTCGCCGACAGCTCCGGCTCCACCGAGTTCACCGGCTACTCCGCCACCGAGGGCGAGTCGACGATCGTCGGCCTGCTGGTCGACGGTGTTCCGTCGCCCGCCGCCACCGAGGGCGACGAGGTCGAGGTCGTGCTCGACCGCACGCCTTTCTACGCCGAGGGCGGCGGCCAGCTGGCCGACCAGGGCCGCATCAAGCTCGACACGGGCGCCGTCATCGAGATCCGCGATGTGCAGCAGCCCGTCCCGGGTGTCAGCGTGCACAAGGGTTCGGTGCAGGTCGGCGAGGTGACGGTCGGCGCCTCCGCCTACGCCGCCATCGACATCAACCGCCGCCGTGCGATCGCCCGCGCCCACAGCGCCACGCACCTCACGCACCAGGCGCTGCGCGACGCCCTCGGTCCGACGGCCGCCCAGGCCGGTTCGGAGAATTCGCCGGGCCGCTTCCGCTTCGACTTCGGCTCGCCCGCCGCCGTACCCGGCACGGTCCTGACCGATGTCGAGCAGAAGATCAACGAAGTCCTCGCCCGTGAACTCGACGTCCAGGCCGAGGTCATGAGCATCGACGAGGCCAAGAAGCAGGGCGCCATCGCCGAGTTCGGCGAGAAGTACGGCGAGCGCGTGCGCGTCGTCACCATCGGCGACTTCTCCAAGGAGCTCTGCGGCGGCACGCATGTGCACAACACCTCCCAGCTGGGGCTGGTGAAGCTGCTCGGCGAGTCGTCGATCGGCTCCGGAGTGCGCCGTATCGAGGCTCTCGTCGGCGTCGACGCCTACAACTTCCTCGCCAAGGAGCACACGGTCGTTGCCCAGCTCCAGGAGCTGGTCAAGGGTCGTTCCGAGGAGCTCCCCGAGAAGATCTCCGGCATGCTCGCCAAGCTCAAGGACGCCGAGAAGGAGATCGAGAGGTTCCGCGCCGAGAAGGTCCTGCAGGCCGCCGCCGGTCTCGCTTCGGGTGCCAAGGACGTACGGGGCCTGGCTCTGGTCACCGGTCAGGTGCCGGACGGCACCGGCGCCGACGATCTGCGCAAGCTGGTCCTCGACGTCCGCGGCCGCATCCCGGGCGACCGCCCTGCGGTCGTGGCCCTGTTCTCCGTCGCCAACGGCCGCCCGGTGACGGTCATCGCGACCAACGAGGCCGGCCGCGAGCGTGGCCTCAAGGCCGGTGACCTCGTCCGTGCCGCCGCCAAGACCCTCGGTGGCGGCGGTGGCGGCAAGCCGGACGTCGCCCAGGGCGGCGGGCAGAACCCGGCTGCCATCGGCGACGCCGTGGCGGCCGTCGAGCGTCTCGTCGCCGAGACGGCCTGACGCTGATGCGCAGAGGACGCCGTCTCGCGTTCGACGTCGGGGACGCCCGGATCGGGGTCGCCTCGTGCGACCCCGACGGGGTCCTCGCCACGCCGGTGGAGACCGTGCCGGGACGCGATGTCCCGGCCGCCCACCGGCGGCTGCGGCAGCTCGTCGAGGAGTACGAACCGATCGAGGTCATCGTGGGCCTGCCCCGCTCGCTCAGCGGCGGCGAGGGCCCGGCCGCGGTCAAGATCCGCGGCTTCGCGCAGGAGCTCGCGCGCGGCATCGCGCCCATTCCGGTCCGACTGGTCGACGAGAGGATGACCACAGTGACGGCCAGTCAGGGACTGCGCGCTTCGGGCGTGAAGTCCAAAAAAGGCCGGTCCGTCATCGACCAGGCTGCCGCTGTGGTGATCCTCCAGAACGCTCTGGAGTCCGAAAGGGCGTCCGGTGAGGCACCCGGGGAGGGCGTCGAAGTGGTTGTCTGATCGCGATACGGTAACGTTCCGCGCGATGCGGTGGTGTTCGAACAGGTGCCGCACAGTAAAGAGTCGGGATGGCTCAACGCCCGCCTCGCGGCCCTAGGGGATCGATGACTGAGTATGGCCGGAGCTCCGGCTCCGAACCGTGGCATCCCGAGGACCCGTTGTACGGGGACCAGGGATGGGGAGGACAGCAGGCTGCAGCCGGCCAGCCTCCGTACGGCGGCCAGCCGCAGCAGCAGTACCCGCAGCAGCCGCAGCAGTACGGCAACCAGCAGGACCCGTACCAGCAGCAGTACGACCAGCAGCAGTACGACCAGCAACGGCAGCAGTACGACCAGCAGCAACAGCAGCAGTACAACCAGCAACAGCAGTACAACCAGCAGCAACAGCAGCAGCAGTACAACGGCGGCTGGGACACCGGCCAGCACCCAGCCATGCCCTACGGAGCGAGTCCCGGCGACACCTACGGCGGCCCGCAGCCCGGCTACGGCAGCCGGCAGGAGGCCGACTACTACGCCACTCCTGAGGCGTACCCGCCGCCGCAGCCACCCGGCCGGCGCCAGGCCGAGCCGGAGCCCGCGTCCGACTGGGATGCCGAGGCGCCGCAGGAGGAGACCCACCCCTTCTTCACCGGCGACGACGGCCGGGACGCCGACGACGAGTACGACGACGACCCGGGCGAGTCGCGCCGGGGCGGCGGCCGTGAGCGCCGCGGCAAGACCAAGAAGAAGAGCCGCAACGGCTGCGCCTGCCTGGTCGTCTCGCTGATCCTCGTGGGCGCCCTCGGTGGTGCCGGCTACTTCGGTTATCAATTCTGGCAGAGCCATTTCGGTCCGGCCGAGGACTACACCGGCGTCGGAAGCGGCTCGGCCGAGGTCGACATCCCCAAGGGCGCGGGCCTCGGAGAGATCGGCACCATCCTCAAGAAGGCCGGTGTCGTGAAGAGCGCCGGCGCCTTCGTCTCCGCCGCCGACGGAAAGAGCATCGAAGCCGGCGTCTACACGCTCGCGAAGGGCATGTCCGGCAAGAGCGCCGTGGAAGCCATGCTCAACCCTGCCAGCCGCAACAACCTGATCGTCACCCCGGGCAAGCGCAATTCCTGGGTCTACGAGCAGATCGACAAGCGCCTCGGCATCAAGGCGGGAGCCACCGAGGCCGTCGCGAAGGCGAAGGCGAAGACCCTGGGCCTGCCCGAGTGGGCCGATGACAACAAGGACATCAAGGACCCGCTGGAGGGCTTCCTGTACCCCGCGACGTACCCGGTCGCCAAGGGCATGAAGCCGGAAGCCGTCCTTCAGAAGATGGTCGCCCAGGCGAACGAGGCATTCGGCAAGAAGGACCTCAAGGCCGAGGCCGCGAGGCTGGGCCTGAAATCGCCGCTCCAGGTGCTCACTGTCGCGAGCCTCGTCCAGGCCGAAGGCAAGTACAAACACGACTTCGACAAGGTCTCGCGGGTCGTCTACAACCGCCTCGAACCGAACAACGCCGAGACGGTCGGGCGGCTCGAGTTCGACTCGACGATCAACTACATAAAGAGCGGGAGCAAACTCGACCTCGGTGCCGTCGATGATCTGCGGAAGATAAAAGACCCGTACAACACGTACGACATCAAGGGTCTGCCGCCGGGGCCGATCGGCAACCCGGGTCTGGACGCCTTCGGCTCGGCGCTCAAGCCGACGCCCGGCCCCTGGTACTACTTCGTGTCGATCACCGAGGACGAGACGCTCTTCGCGGTCACCAACGCGGAACACGAGCGGAACCGCAAGAAGTACGCAGAGCAGCAGAAGAAGAACGGCCAGTGAGCACTCCGAAGCGGGCGGCGGTCCTCGGATCACCGATCGCCCACTCCCTCTCGCCGGTGCTGCACCGGGCGGCCTACGCGGAACTCGGCCTCGCCAACTGGTCGTACGACCGCTTCGAGGTGGACGAGGCGGGGCTGCCGGAATTCGTGGAGGGGCTCGATGCCTCCTGGGCCGGGCTGTCGCTGACCATGCCGCTCAAGCGCGCGATCATTCCGCTGCTCCACGGCATCAGCGACACCGCGGCCTCCGTGGAAGCCGTGAACACCGTGGTCTTCACCGAGGACGGCCGCCGTCTCGGCGACAACACCGATATCCCCGGCATGACCGCCGCGCTGCGCGAGCGGGGCGTCGACAAGGTCGGATCGGCCGCGGTACTGGGCGCGGGCGCGACCGCGTCGTCCGCGCTCGCCGCGCTCTCACGGATCTGTACGGGACCGGTCACCGCGTATGTCCGCAGTGCGGCCCGGGCGGACGAGATGCGCGGCTGGGGCGAGCGGCTCGGCGTCGAGGTGCGTATCGCCGACTGGGCCGAGGCCGCCGTGGCGCTGCGTGCGCCGCTGGTCATCGCCACCACGCCGGCCGGTGCCACCGACGAGCTGGCGCACGCCGTACCGGACCGCCCCGGGACGCTCTTCGACGTGCTGTACGACCCTTGGCCGACCGCACTCGCCGCCGCCTGGTCGCGGCAGGGCGGGGACGTCGTCGGCGGCCTGGACCTCCTGGTCCACCAGGCGGTGCTCCAGGTCGAGCAGATGACGGGGCGGACCCCCGCGCCGCTCAGGGCCATGCGTGCAGCCGGCGAGAAGGCGCTGACCAGCGGCCGAACCGCGTGAACCTCGCGGGGCGCGTCCCGGAGGCCATCATTGGGATCCTCCTGCGCATGGTGCCCCTCCAGGTGTACGCAGGACTGGCCGTCGGTATCGCCCTGATCGTGCTGCTGGTGAAGCTGAGGCGGGCCCGCGCGTCCGGTTGATGGACCGGAGACCGGGTCGCGGCTCGGGACGTGGGAGGATCGAAGGAGGCGGGCCAGGGCCGCGCACCCGGTCGCGCCGTCGCAGTTCCAGGCGCGAGCAGGAGGAGCACCGTTGAGCAGGTTGCGTTGGCTGACGGCGGGGGAGTCGCACGGACCCGCACTGGTGGCGACGCTGGAGGGTCTTCCCGCCGGCGTGCCCATTACCACCGAGATGGTGGCGGACCACCTTGCCCGGCGGCGCCTCGGCTATGGACGCGGTGCGCGGATGAAGTTCGAGCGCGACGAGGTCACCTTCCTCGGTGGCGTACGCCACGGACTGACCATGGGCTCGCCGGTGGCGGTCATGGTGGGCAACACCGAGTGGCCGAAGTGGGAGCAGGTCATGTCGGCCGACCCGGTCGACCCCGATGAGCTCGCCAAGCTGGCCCGCAACGCGCCTCTGACCCGGCCGCGTCCCGGCCATGCCGACCTGGCCGGCATGCAGAAGTACGCGCTCGATGAGGCCCGGCCGATCCTGGAACGGGCCAGCGCCCGCGAGACCGCAGCGCGTGTCGCGCTCGGCGCGGTCGCCCGCTCCTACCTCAAGGAGACGGCGGGCATCGAGATCGTCTCCCACGTTGTCGAACTGGCCGCCGCCAGGGCTCCGTACGGCGTGGTGCCCGTCCCCGCCGACGAGGCGAAGCTCGACGCGGACCCGGTGCGCTGCCTGGACGCCGATGTGTCGAAGGCGATGGTCGCGGAGATCGACCAGGCCCACAAGGACGGCGACACCCTCGGCGGCGTTGTCGAGGTGCTGGCCTACGGCGTGCCGGTCGGTCTCGGCTCGCATGTGCACTGGGACCGGCGCCTCGACGCCCGTCTCGCGGCCGCGCTGATGGGCATCCAGGCCATCAAGGGTGTCGAGGTCGGCGACGGCTTCGAGCTGGCGCGCGTACCCGGGTCGAAGGCCCACGACGAGATCGTGCCGACCGAGGACGGCATCCGCCGCACGTCGGGCCGCTCCGGCGGTACGGAAGGCGGCATGTCCACCGGTGAACTGCTGCGTGTACGGGCCGCGATGAAGCCGATCGCGACCGTGCCGCGTGCGCTGGCCACCGTCGACGTCGCGACCGGCGAGGTCGCGGCCGCCCACCACCAGCGTTCCGACGTCTGTGCGGTACCGGCCGCCGGGATCGTGGCCGAGGCGATGGTGGCGCTCGTCCTCGCTGACGCGGTCGCCGAGAAGTTCGGCGGAGACAGCGTCTCCGAGACCCGCCGCAATGTGCAGTCCTACCTCGACAATCTGCACATCCGGTGAACGCCCCGCTGATCGTCCTGGTCGGGCCCATGGGCTCGGGCAAGTCCACCGTGGGTGAGCTGCTCGCCGAGCGGCTCGGCGTGGCCTACCGGGACACCGACGCCGATATCGTCGCGGCCCAGGGCCGGGAGATCGCGGACATCTTCGTCGACGAGGGCGAGCCGTACTTCCGTGATCTCGAGCGCGAGGCCGTGCGGGCCGCCGTGACCGAGCACTCCGGAGTGCTCGCACTCGGCGGCGGCGCGATCCTGGACGACTCGACCCGTGAGCTGCTGGCGGGCCTGCCCGTCGCCTATCTCTCGATGGACGTGGAGGAGGCGGTCCGGCGGGTCGGTCTCAACCAGGCGCGCCCGCTGCTCGCCGTCAATCCGCGCCGTCAGTGGCGGGAGCTGATGGATGCCCGCCGCCATCTCTACACCGAAGTGGCACGCGTCGTCGTGGCCACCGACGACCGCACGCCCGAAGAGGTCGCCCAGGCGGTCCTCGACGCACTGGAGCTGAAAGACGTATGACCGATCAGGCAGTGACCCGAATCCAGGTCGGCGGTACGGACGGCTCCGATCCGTACGAGGTGCTGATCGGCCGGCAACTGCTGGGCGAGCTGCCCGGGCTGATCGGCCCGCGCGCCCAGCGGGTGGCTGTGCTGCACCCCGAGGCGCTCGCCGGCACCGGCGACGCGATCCGTGAGGACCTTGCTTCCCAGGGCTATGAAGTCATCGCCATCCAGCTGCCGAACGCCGAGGAGGCCAAGACCGTCGAAGTCGCGGCGTACTGCTGGAAGGCGCTCGGCCAGACAGGCTTCACCCGCAGCGACATCATCATCGGTGTCGGCGGCGGTGCCACCACGGACGTCGCCGGTTTTGTCGCGGCGACCTGGCTGCGCGGGGTGCGCTGGATCGCCGTCCCGACGACCGTGCTCGGCATGGTCGACGCGGCGGTCGGCGGGAAGACCGGCATCAATACCGCCGAGGGCAAGAATCTCGTCGGGGCCTTCCACCCGCCGGCCGGAGTGCTGTGCGATCTGGCCGCCCTGGACTCGCTGCCGGTCAACGACTACGTCAGCGGCATGGCGGAGATCATCAAGGCCGGCTTCATCGCCGACCCTGCCATCCTCGACCTGGTCGAGGCCGATCCGCAGGGCGCGCGTACCCCTGCGGGGCCGCACACCGCCGAGCTGATCGAGCGTTCCATCCGGGTCAAGGCCGAGGTGGTCTCCAACGACCTCAAGGAATCCGGACTGCGCGAGATCCTCAATTACGGCCACACTCTCGCGCACGCGATCGAGAAGAACGAGCGCTACAAGTGGCGGCACGGCGCGGCTGTCTCGGTCGGCATGGTCTTCGCCGCCGAACTGGGGCGGCTGGCCGGGCGTCTTGACGATGCGACCGCCGACCGGCACCGCTCCGTCCTGGAGTCCGTCGGACTGCCGCTGACCTACCGCGGCGACCAGTGGCCCAAGCTCCTGGAGACCATGAAGGTCGACAAGAAGTCCCGCGGCAACCTGCTGCGCTTCATCGTCCTCGACGGTCTCGCCAAGCCGACCGTGCTGGAAGGCCCGGATCCGGCGGTACTGCTCGCAGCCTACGGAGAGGTGTCCGCGTGACCCGTCAGGTGCTGGTCCTCAACGGCCCCAACCTCGGGCGGCTCGGCTCCCGCGAGCCCGACGTCTACGGCGCGACCTCCTACGCAGGTCTGGTGGAGACCTGCCAGGAGCTCGGCAAGGAGCTCGGCCTCGACGTCGACGTACGCGAGACGAACGACGAGGGCGAGTTGATCCGCTGGCTGCACGAGGCCGCGGACGGCTCAATTCCGGTCGTTCTCAACCCCGGTGCCTTCACCCACTATTCGTACGGGATGCGCGACGCGGCAGCTCAGCGGACCGCCCCGCTCATCGAGGTGCACATCTCCAACCCGTATACGCGCGAGGTATTTCGGCACACCTCGGTGGTCGCGGCCGTGGCCAGCGGCACGATCGCCGGCTTCGGCGTCGGCTCGTACCGCCTCGCGCTGCGCGCGCTGGCCGAAGAATTGACCGGCTGACAGGGCACTTTGGGCCTGCCCCGGCCGTTCCCACCGTGGCGGCCGGGGGAGGTACCGTTCGGTAGCAAGGCGGCCCAGCTGCCGCCTGACCAGCGTCAGTCGTACGAGACGGAGTGGCACCGGATGCAGCAAGCAGTGGGGGCTCCGCTGCCGCCGCCCCACGGACCGGGGCACGGACCTGCCGGATGGACACACGGCGCCCCGCACCCGGGGCCTGCGCAGGGGGCTCCGGCCGGACCGCCGCGGGGCGCGCCCGCCGGCCCTCCGCCGCAGGGCCCTCCGCCGCCGCAGGGCCCGCCTCAAGGCGGCTATCCCGCGGCTCCCGCCGGACCTCCGCACGCGGCTCCCGCCGGTCCTCCGCCGCCGCAGGGCCGGCCGCAGGGCGGGCGTCCCGCGGCTCCCGCAGGGCCTCCCCAGCCGCATGGCGGTCATCCCTCCCCGGGCTGGACGAGTCCCGCCCCTCAGCACGCCTCCGCGCCGCCGTCCCGCGACACGACGGGGCATGTGCCGCTGCCGCCCGGTGGGCCGGTTCCCATACCCGCCCCGCCACCCGCCGAAATCGGCACCGGCGCGACCACCCTCGCCGTTCTGCTGATCGGCCCTGCAGGCGCCGGGAAGACGACCGTGGCCCGCCACTGGGCCGCCGGACGCCGTGTTCCCACCGCACACATCAGCCTCGATGATGTCCGCGAATGGGTCTGCTCCGGCTTCGCCGACCCGCAGTCCGGCTGGAACGACCACTCCGAGGCTCAGTACCGCCTCGCCCGCCGCACCTGCGGCTTCGCCGCCCGCAACTTCCTGGCCAACGGGATCTCCTGCATCCTCGACGACGCGGTCTTCCCCGACCGTCCCGTCGTCGGCCTCGGCGGCTGGAAGCGTCATGTCGGCCCCGGTCTGCTGCCCGTCGTCCTGCTCCCGGGCCTCGAGATTGTCCTGGAGCGCAACGCCGAGCGCAGCGGAAACCGCCGTCTCTCGGACGAGGAAGTCGCGAGCATCCACGGCCGGATGGCCGGCTGGTACGGATCAGGGCTGCCGATCATCGACAACTCCAAGTACGACGTGGAGACGACGGCCCGGGTCCTCGACGACGTACTCGCCCGTTCCATCGCCAGCCCGCCGAACTGGTAGGCCGCGCACCCGCGTGCGCACCCCGGTCGGACGCGCTGACCGGGCCGGGCCGGGCCGACGCTCGTAGGCTCGTGGCATGTCAGAGGTGTATGGGTTCCGCCGCGGCAGGCTGCGTGACCGGTGCGCGGCGACCGGCAGCCCCGGGGCTCTGGTTTCCCGCCCCGCCAATGTCCGCTATCTCGCGGGCGGAGCGCCGCCCGGCGCGGTACTCCTGCTCGGCCCGGGCGAAGACGTCCTGCTCTGCCCCCGTACGCCCACCGGCGATCCCGCCGAAGGCCGTCCTGATGAGCAGCTGCGGCTGACCGTCCTGTCGACCTCGGCCGGCGATCCGGCGGTCGCGGCCGCAGAGCTGGCCAGGACGGCCGGGGTGGAGTCGCTGGCCGTCGAGGAACACCATCTGACCATCGCCAGACACCGGGCGATGGGCTCGGTGGCGCCCCGGCTGCGCCTCGCCGACCTCGGTCTCGCCGTCGAGCAGCAGCGCCTTGTCAAGGACGAGGAGGAGATCGCCTGCCTGCGGATCGCGGCGGAGATCACGGACCAGGCTCTCGGCGAACTCCTGGAGTCGATCCTGGTGGGCCGCACCGAGCGGCATCTCGCGCTGGAGCTGGAGCGCCGGCTCGTCGACCACGGCGCCGACGGCCCGGCCTTCGCGACCTCGGTAGCCACCGGGCCCAACTCCGGGCTGGGCGGCCACCGGCCCTCCGACCGCCGGGTCGAGGAGGGCGATTTTCTCTCCGTCTGCGTCGGCGCCAACTACCGCGGCTACCGGTGCGAGATCGGCCGTACGTTTGTGATCGGGACGACCCCGGCGGACTGGCAGATCGAGCTGTACGACCTTGTCTTCGCCGCTCAGCGGGCCGGCCGGGAGTCTCTGGTCCCGGGCGCCGCGTACCGCGATGTGGACCGTGCGACCCGGCAGATCCTGGACTCTGCGGGCCATGGCGAGGGCCTCGCGCCGCTCACCGGGCACGGTGTCGGGCTCGAAATCGACGAGGACCCGCAGCTGGCCCCTGCGGCCATGGGTAAACTGGACGCTTGTGTGCCGGTCACCGTCGAACCGGGGGTCCACCTCCCGGGCCGGGGCGGTGTCCGGATCGATGACACGCTCGTCGTACGCCAGGAGGCGGACGGCGGACCCGAGCTACTCACCATCACGACCAAGGAGCTGCTCGCGCTCTAGCTTCGCTGCAGCGCGCTTCCTCGGTCGTCCACCAGCGTCAGTCCAGGAGATTCCGCAACCGTGGCTTCCACGAACGACCTCAAGAACGGCATGGTGCTCAAGCTCGACGGAGGCCAGCTCTGGTCCGTCGTCGAGTTCCAGCACGTCAAGCCCGGCAAGGGCCCTGCTTTCGTGCGCACCAAGCTCAAGAACGTGCTCTCCGGCAAGGTCGTCGACAAGACGTTCAACGCCGGCGTGAAGGTCGAGACGGCCACCGTCGACCGCCGCGACATGCAGTTCTCGTACATGGACGGCGAGTACTTCGTCTTCATGGACATGCAGACGTATGACCAGCTGATGGTCGACCGCAAGTCTGTCGGTGACGCCGCCAACTACCTGATCGAGGGCTTCACGGCCAGCGTCGCCACGCACGAGGGCGAGGTGCTCTACGTCGAGCTGCCGGCCGCCGTCGAGCTGGTCATCCAGCACACGGAGCCGGGCGTCCAGGGCGACCGCTCCACGGGCGGCTCCAAGCCGGCCACGCTGGAGACCGGTTTTGAGATCGGCGTCCCGCTCTTCATCACCACCGGTGAGAAGATCAAGGTCGACACCCGCTCCGGTGAGTACCTCGGCCGGGTGAACAGCTAACCGTGGCTGCCCGGAACAAGGCCCGTAAGCGCGCCTTCCAGATCCTCTTCGAGGCCGACCAGCGCGGTGCCTCCGTGCAGACGGTCCTCGCGGACTGGATGCGGCACGCGCGGACCGATGATCGGCAGCCGCCGGTCGGCGAATACACGATGGAGCTGGTCGAGGGGTACGCGGAGTACGCGGACCGGATCGACGACCTCATCGCCACCTACGCGGTCGGCTGGACGCTCGACCGGATGCCGGTCGTCGACCGGAACATCATCCGGCTCGGGGCGTACGAGCTGGTGTGGGTGGACGAGACCCCGGACGCGGTGGTGATCGACGAGGCGGTGCAACTCGCCAAGGAGTTCTCCACCGAAGAGTCCCCGTCGTTCGTGAACGGCCTGCTGGGCCGCTTCAAGGACCTCAAGCCGAGTCTGCGCCGCGACTAGGGCGCAACCGCCTTCACCGGGCCCGTGGCCGAAGACCATGAGTCTTCGGCCACGGGCCCGGTGCAGTTTCGCCGCGGTGGCTGATGCCGGGCGATGACGCCCAAAACGCACCGGAGGGCGAACCCGGAACAACCGGGTTCGCCCTCCGAGGTGACGTTTCTCCTGAAGTGGCGTCAGCCCTCTTCATGCCCGACCGCGCGCCGCGCGTCCGCGTCGAGCACGCCCCAGCTGATGAGCTGCTCGGTCAGGACCGACGGCGACTGGTCGTAGATGACCGCGAGGGTGCGCAGGTCGTCCTGGCGGATCGACAGCACCTTGCCGTTGTAGTCGCCGCGCTGGGACTGGATCGTGGCGGCGTACCTCTGGAGAGGGCCGGCCTTCTCCTGCGGGACATGGGCCAGGCGCTCCAGGTCCAGGACGAGCTTCGGCGGAGGCTCGGCGGCCCCGCCCGGCGTGGTGCCAGGAAGAAGTTCCTGCACAGGGACGCCGTAGAAGTCCGCCAGCTCGGCGAGGCGCTGCACGGTCACGGCACGGTCGCCACGCTCGTACGAGCCGACCACGACGGCCTTCCAGCGGCCCTGGGACTTCTCCTCCACGCCGTGGAGGGAAAGCCCCTGCTGGGTGCGGATGGCGCGGAGCTTGGCCCCGAGCTGTTTTGCGTATTCGCTGGACATATAGCTCCCCGGACACTGTGTCGACGTGCGGCTCCGCCGCGCGGCTGGTCACTCACTGTGAGGTTACGCAGCGTTACTTGGACTCGTCAAGCCGAATGGTCCGCGCCGGGTTCCGCCCGGGGCGGGACGAGGGGCGGGAGCCGGGGCCGCGCAAGGCCCTGGTAACGTGTATGGCGTAATTCCGACGTCCTTTAAGATCCGTCCCGTGAGGCGGAGAAGGAGGTCCGTTTCATATGGACACGCACGACAGTTCCGGTGTGGCACGCCCCGTCCTCGAGGCTCCCGACATCGCGCGGGTACTGACCCGCATCGCCCACGAGATCGTCGAACGCGCGAAAGGCGCCGACGACGTGGTGCTTCTCGGTATTCCGACCCGCGGTGTGTTCCTCGCCCGCCGGCTGGCCGACAAGCTCGAAGAGATCACTGGCCGAAAGATTCCGGTCGGCTCCCTCGACATCACCATGTACCGCGACGACCTGCGTATGCGGCCCGCCCGCACGCTGGCGCGCACCGAGATCCCCGGTGACGGCGTCGACGACCGGCTGGTCGTCCTCGTCGACGACGTGCTCTTTTCCGGCCGCACCATCCGCGCCGCGCTCGACGCGCTGGGCGATATCGGCCGGCCGCGCGCCGTGCAGCTCGCTGTCCTGGTCGACCGCGGCCACCGCGAACTCCCCATCCGTGCCGACTACGTCGGCAAGAACCTCCCCACGTCGCTGCGGGAGACGGTCAAGGTTCAGCTCGCCGAGGAGGACGGTCGCGACACCGTGCTGCTCGGTGTGCACGAGACCGCCCCGGCCGGCGAGCAGTAGCACCGCTCCGTACGCCCCTGTGAACCCTCGTACGGACGTGCCACCCGCGCGCCCGCATGCCGCTGTGCTGTCCGGGGCCGCATCCCCTGGCGGCTCCGCCCCGGCCCCCGGACCCACGACCTCCAGACAACGGAGCACACCCAGATGAAGCGTCACCTCATCTCGGCCGCCGACCTCACCCGCGACGACGCCGTTCTCATCCTCGACACCGCCGAGGAGATGGCCCGGGTCGCGGACCGGCCGATCAAGAAGCTGCCGACCCTGCGCGGCCGTACCGTCGTCAACCTCTTCTTCGAGGACTCGACCCGGACCCGGATCTCCTTCGAGGCCGCTGCCAAGCGGCTCTCCGCCGACGTGATCAACTTCTCCGCCAAGGGGTCATCGGTCTCCAAAGGGGAGTCCCTCAAGGACACCGCGCTGACGCTGGAGGCGATGGGCGCGGACGCCGTCGTCATCCGGCACGGCGCCTCCGGAGCCCCCTACCGGCTCGCCACCTCCGGCTGGATCGACGGCGCGGTCGTCAACGCCGGCGACGGCACCCACGAACACCCCACCCAGGCGCTGCTCGACGCCTTCACCATGCGCCGCCGCCTGGTCGGCCCGGATGCCGGGATAGGGCGTGACCTCGCAGGGCGCCGCATCACGATCGTCGGCGACGTGCTGCACAGCCGGGTGGCCCGCTCCAACGTCCTGCTGCTGGGCACCCTCGGCGCCCAGGTCACCCTGGTCGCCCCGCCCACCCTGGTGCCGATCGGCGTCGAGAACTGGCCGTGCGAGGTCTCGTACGACCTGGACGAGGTGCTGCCGAAGTCCGACGCCGTGATGATGCTCCGGGTGCAGCGCGAGCGGATGAACGCCGCTTTCTTCCCGACCGAGCGCGAGTACTCGCGCCGCTACGGCCTGGACGGCGACCGCATGGCGCGGATGCCCGAACACGCCATCGTGATGCACCCCGGACCGATGAACCGCGGCATGGAGATCACCGCCCAGGTCGCCGACTCCGACCGCTGTACAGCCGTCGAGCAGGTCGCCAATGGCGTCTCGACCCGCATGGCCGTCCTGTATCTGCTGCTGGGCGGCAACGAGCCCGCCGTCAGCCCCACCCACGCGCGCACCGAGGAGAGCAAGTAACCATGAGCAAGATTCTTATCCGTGGCGCGAAGGTCCTGGGCGGCGAGGCACGGGACGTCCTGATCGACGGCGAGACCATCGCGCAGGTCGGCACCGGGCTGAGCGCGGACGACGCGACCGTCGTCGAGGCCGAGGGGCAGATCCTGCTGCCGGGCCTCGTCGACCTGCACACCCACCTGCGTGAGCCGGGCCGTGAGGACTCCGAGACCGTGCTCACCGGCACCAAGGCGGCCGCTGTCGGCGGTTTCACCGCCGTGCACGCCATGGCCAACACCTTCCCGGTGGCCGACACCGCCGGCGTCGTCGAGCAGGTGTACCGCCTCGGCAAGGAGTCCGGCTACTGCGACGTGCAGCCCATCGGCGCCGTCACCGTCGGCCTCGAGGGCAAGAAACTCGCCGAACTCGGCGCGATGCACGACTCCGCGGCCGGTGTGAAGGTCTTCTCCGACGACGGCAAGTGCGTCGACGACGCGGTGATCATGCGCCGCGCGCTGGAGTACGTGAAGGCCTTCGACGGCGTCGTGGCCCAGCACGCCCAGGAGCCCCGCCTCACCGAGGGCGCCCAGATGAACGAGGGCATCGTCTCCGCCGAGCTCGGCCTCGGCGGCTGGCCGGCCGTCGCCGAGGAATCGATCATCGCCCGCGATGTCCTTCTCGCCGCCCACGTCGGTTCCCGGGTGCACATCTGCCACCTCTCCACGGCCGGCTCCGTCGAGATCGTCCGCTGGGCCAAGTCCAAGGGCTGGAACGTCACCGCCGAGGTGACCCCGCACCACCTGCTGCTCACGGATGAGCTCGTACGCTCGTACAACCCCGTCTACAAGGTGAACCCGCCGCTGCGCACCGAGGCCGATGTCCTGGCCCTGCGTGAGGCTCTCGCCGACGGCACCATCGACTGCGTCGCCACCGACCACGCCCCGCACCCGCACGAGGACAAGGACTGCGAGTGGGCCGCGGCCGCCATGGGCATGGTGGGCCTGGAGACCGCGCTCTCCGTCGTCCAGCAGACGATGGTCGACACCGGCCTCATCGACTGGGCCGGCGTCGCGGACCGGATGTCCTTCCGGCCCGCTCAGATCGGCCGCCTGGAGGGCCACGGAAGGCCGGTCTCGGCAGGTGAGCCCGCAAACCTCACGCTCGTCGATCCGGCATACCGTGGAGTGGTGGACCCCGCGGGCTTCGCGTCCCGCAGCCGCAACACCCCCTACGAGGGGCGTGAGCTGCCTGGACGCGTCACCCACACCTTCCTGAGGGGTCGGGCAACGGTCGTCGACGGGAATCTCGCGTGACATCTCTCATCCAGTACGCCGCCGAGCAGAAGTCGGCGGAAGTCACCGACTGGGCCGCCCGCGCAGGCTGGGTCGTCGGCCTGCTGCTCTTCATCGCCTTCGTCTACTGGCTGATGCGCCAGGGATGGAAGTGGCGCGGCAGCCTCCAGTCCGATCTGCCCGAGCTGCCCACCGCGCCCGAGTCGCCGGGCGAGGCGACAGCGACCATGAGCGGCCGCTACCACGGCTCCACGACCGCCGGACAGTGGCTCGACCGGATCGTGGCCCACGGCCTGGGCACCCGCAGCCGCGTGGAACTCACGCTCACCGACGCGGGCCTCGACGTCGTACGCCCCGGCGCGCCCTGCTTCTTCATCCCGGCAGCGCAGCTGCGCGAGGCCCGGCTCGACAAGGGCATCGCGGGCAAGGTCCTCACCGAGGGCGGACTCCTCGTCGTCACCTGGTCGCACGGAGACAAGCTGATCGACTCCGGGTTCCGTGCCGACCGCTCGGCCGAGCACACCGACTGGGTCGAATCCATCAACAGCATGATCAACACGACGGAAGGCACCGCACGATGACGACCTCCAATCCGGGGCACGCCTCGAAGAGGCCAGGGGTGTCTCCCGCCGTACTCGTCCTGGAGGACGGCCGCACGTTCCGCGGCCGCGCCTACGGGGCCGCGGGGGAGACCTTCGGCGAGGCGGTGTTCAACACCGGCATGACCGGCTACCAGGAGACCCTCACCGACCCGTCGTACCACCGCCAGGTCGTCGTGATGACCGCCCCGCACGTCGGGAACACCGGCGTCAACGACGAGGACGACGAGTCCCGGCGGATCTGGGTCGCGGGCTATGTCGTACGCGACCCCGCGCGCGTGCCCTCCAACTGGCGCTCCCGGCGCTCCCTGGGCGACGAGCTCGTCGCCCAGGGCGTGGTCGGCATCAGCGGCATCGACACCCGCGCGCTCACCCGCCATCTGCGCGAGCGCGGCGCGATGCGCGTCGGCATCTTCTCGGGAGACTCTCTCGCCGACGAGGCCACACTGCTGGCCCGGGTGCAGGAAGCCCCTGGGATGAAGGGCGCGAATCTCTCCGCCGAGGTCGCGACGGACCGGACGTACGTCGTCCCGGCGATCGGCACCAAGAAGTTCACCGTCGCCGCCATAGACCTCGGCATCAAGGGCATGACCCCGCACCGCATGGCCGAGCGCGGCATCGAGGTGCACGTCCTGCCCGCCACCGCCACGGTCGAGGAGGTGTACGCGGTCAACCCCGACGGCGTGTTCCTCTCCAACGGCCCCGGCGACCCGGCCACCGCCGATCTGACTGTCGTCAAGGGCGTACTCGAGCGCAGGACGCCGCTCTTCGGCATCTGCTTCGGCAACCAGTTGCTCGGCCGTTCGCTCGGCTTCGGCACGTACAAGCTGAAGTACGGCCACCGCGGCATCAACCAGCCCGTGCAGGACCGCTCCACCGGCAAGGTCGAGGTCACCGCGCACAACCACGGATTCGCCGTCGACGCTCCGCTCGACACGGTCTCCGACACCCCCTACGGCCGCGCCGAGGTCTCCCACGTCTGCCTCAACGACAACGTGGTCGAGGGCCTGCGGCTGCTCGACCAGCCGGCCTTCAGCGTCCAGTACCACCCCGAGGCGGCCGCCGGCCCGCACGACGCCGCGTACCTCTTCGACCGCTTCGTATCCCTGATGGAGGGCCAGCGTGCCTAAGCGCTCCGATATCCAGTCCGTCCTGGTCATCGGCTCCGGCCCGATCGTCATCGGCCAGGCCGCCGAGTTCGACTACTCCGGCACCCAGGCCTGCCGCGTCCTCAAGTCCGAGGGCCTGCGGGTCATCCTGGTGAACTCCAACCCGGCGACGATCATGACCGACCCGGAGATCGCCGACGCCACCTACGTCGAGCCGATCACCCCCGAGTTCGTCGAGAAGATCATCGCCAAGGAGCGCCCCGACGCGCTGCTGCCGACCCTCGGCGGCCAGACCGCGCTCAACACCGCGATCTCCATGCACGAGCAGGGTGTGCTGGAGAAGTACGGCGTCGAGCTGATCGGCGCCAATGTCGAGGCCATCAACAAGGGCGAGGACCGCGACCTGTTCAAGGGCGTGGTCGAGGCCGTCAACGCCAAGATCGGCCACGGCGAGTCTGCCCGCTCCGTCATCTGCCACTCCATGGACGACGTGATCAAGGGCGTCGATGAGCTCGGCGGCTACCCCGTCGTCGTCCGCCCGTCCTTCACCATGGGCGGCGCGGGCTCCGGCTTCGCCCACAACGAGGACGAGCTGCGCCGGATCGCCGGACAGGGCCTCACGCTCTCCCCGACCACCGAGGTGCTCCTGGAGGAGTCCATCCTCGGCTGGAAGGAGTACGAGCTGGAGCTGATGCGCGACAAGCACGACAACGTCGTGGTCGTCTGCTCCATCGAGAACTTCGACCCGATGGGCGTGCACACCGGCGACTCCATCACCGTCGCCCCCTCGATGACGCTCACCGACCGCGAGTACCAGCGGCTGCGCGACATCGGTATCGCGATCATCCGCGAGGTCGGCGTCGACACCGGCGGCTGCAACATCCAGTTCGCCGTCAATCCCGACGACGGCCGGATCATCGTCATCGAGATGAACCCGCGCGTCTCGCGCTCCTCCGCTCTCGCGTCGAAGGCCACGGGCTTCCCGATCGCCAAGATTGCCGCCCGGCTCGCCGTCGGCTACACCCTCGACGAGATCCCCAACGACATCACGGAGAAGACCCCGGCGTCCTTCGAGCCCACGCTCGACTACGTCGTGGTCAAGGTGCCGCGCTTCGCCTTCGAGAAGTTCCCCTCCGCCGACGCCACCCTCACCACCACCATGAAGTCGGTGGGCGAGGCCATGGCGATCGGCCGGAACTTCACCGAGGCGCTCAACAAGGCGCTGCGTTCGCTGGAGAAGAAGGGCTCGCAGTTCTCCTTCACCGGTGAGCCCGGCGACAAGGCGCAGCTGCTGCTCACCGCCAAGGTCCCCACCGACGGCCGGATCAACACCGTCATGCAGGCCATCCGCGCGGGCGCCACGCCCGAGGAGGTCTTCGAGACGACGAAGATCGACCCGTGGTTCGTCGACCAGCTCTTCCTGATCAAGGAGCACGCGGACGACCTCGCCGCCGCCGAGAAGCTCGACCCCGAGCTGCTCGCCGACGCCAAGCGCCACGGCTTCTCCGATGCCCAGATCGCGGAGATCCGCGGCCTGCGCGAGGACGTCGTACGCGAGGTCCGGCACGCGCTCGGCATCCGCCCGGTCTACAAGACGGTCGACACCTGCGCCGCCGAATTCGCCGCCAACACGCCGTACTTCTATTCCTCGTACGACGAGGAGAGTGAGGTCGCGCCGCGCGAGAAGCCCGCCGTGATCATCCTCGGCTCGGGGCCGAACCGTATCGGCCAGGGCATCGAGTTCGACTACTCCTGTGTCCACGCCTCCTTCGCGCTGAGCGACGCCGGCTACGAGACCGTGATGGTCAACTGCAACCCCGAGACCGTCTCCACCGACTACGACACCTCCGACCGGCTCTACTTCGAGCCGCTCACCCTGGAGGACGTCCTGGAGATCGTGCACGCGGAGTCCCAGGCCGGGCCGATCGCGGGCGTCATCGTCCAGCTCGGCGGCCAGACCCCGCTGGGTCTCGCGCAGGCGCTCAAGGACAACGGCGTGCCGATCGTGGGCACCTCGCCCGAGGCCATCCACTCCGCCGAGGACCGCGGCGCCTTCGGCCAGGTACTCGCCGAGGCCGGCCTCCCGGCCCCCAAGCACGGCACCGCGACCACCTTCGCCGGCGCCAAGGCCATCGCCGACGAGATCGGCTACCCCGTCCTCGTACGCCCGTCGTACGTGCTGGGCGGGCGCGGCATGGAGATCGTGTACGAAGAGGCGCGTCTCGAGTCGTACATCGCCGAGTCCACCGAGATCAGCCCCACCCGTCCCGTCCTGGTCGACCGCTTCCTCGACGACGCGATCGAGATCGACGTCGACGCGCTCTACGACGGCACCGAGCTCTACCTCGGCGGCGTGATGGAGCACATCGAGGAGGCCGGGATCCACTCCGGCGACTCGGCGTGCGCACTGCCCCCGATCACGCTGGGCGGCTTCGACATCAAGCGGCTGAGGGCCTCGACCGAGGCCATCGCCAAGGGCGTCGGCGTCCGCGGACTCATCAACATCCAGTTCGCGATGGCGGGCGACATCCTGTACGTACTCGAGGCCAACCCGCGTGCCTCGCGCACGGTCCCCTTCACCTCCAAGGCGACCGCGGTGCCGCTGGCCAAGGCCGCCGCCCGCATCTCGCTCGGCGCGACCATCGCCGAACTGCGCGCGGAAGGCATGCTGCCCGCGAACGGCGACGGCGGCACGCTCCCGATGGACGCGCCGATCTCCGTCAAGGAGGCCGTGATGCCGTGGTCGCGCTTCCGCGACATCCACGGCCGCGGCGTCGACACCGTCCTCGGCCCGGAGATGCGTTCCACCGGCGAGGTCATGGGCATCGACTCGGTCTTCGGCACGGCGTATGCCAAGTCGCAGGCCGGCGCCTACGGACCGTTGCCCACAAAGGGCCGCGCCTTCATCTCCGTCGCCAACCGCGACAAGCGCTCGATGATCTTCCCGGCACGTGAGCTGGTTGCCCACGGCTTCGAGCTGCTCGCCACGTCCGGCACTGCCGAGGTGCTCAAGCGCAACGGCATCAACGCCACCGTCGTGCGCAAGCAGAGCGAGGGGGAGGGCCCGAACGGCGAGCGGACCATCGTCCAGCTGATCCACGACGGCGAAGTCGACCTCATCGTCAACACCCCGTACGGCACCGGCGGCCGCCTCGACGGCTACGACATCCGTACGGCGGCCGTGGCGCGCTCCGTACCGTGCCTGACGACCGTCCAGGCGCTCGCCGCCGCCGTCCAGGGCATCGACGCGCTCAACCACGGAGGTGTGGGCGTCCGTTCGCTCCAGGAACACGCGGAACACCTGAACGCGGCCCGCGACTAGCAGTCCCCGCGGACCGGTAGCGGGCCGGCAATCGGGGAGGGGACACCGGGAACGGTGTCCCCTCTCGGGGGTCTGGGGTGTCCCCCCCAGAAAACAGAGCGTGAGGACGCCTTCATGTACAAGCTCTTCTTCAACCTGGTCTTCAAGCGAATGGATCCGGAGGAGGCCCACCACCTGGCCTTCCGCTGGATCCGCCTCGCGGTCCGCATCCCTGTGCTGCGGACGTTCGTCGCGGCGGCATTCGCGCCCCGCTACAAGGAGCTGCGCACCGAGGCGCTGGGCCTGCGGATGCACGGTCCCTTCGGCCTCGCCGCCGGCTTCGACAAGAACGCCGTCGCCATCGACGGCATGTCGATGCTCGGCTTCGACCACATCGAGATCGGCACGGTCACCGCGCAGCCGCAGCCCGGCAATCCCAAGAAGCGGCTCTTCCGGCTCGTACCGGACCGTGCGCTGATCAACCGCATGGGCTTCAACAACGAGGGTTCCGCCGCCGTGGCAGAGCGCCTGGGCGCCCGCAGGGCGGTCTTCGCGACCACGGTCGGCGTCAACATCGGCAAGACCAAGGTCGTGCCGGAGGCGGAGGCCGTGGGCGACTACGTGACCTCCACCGAGCGACTCGCGCGCCACGCCGACTACCTGGTCGTCAACGTCTCGTCGCCGAACACGCCGGGACTGCGCAACCTCCAGGCGACCGAGTCGCTGCGCCCGCTGCTCACCGCCGTACGCGAGGCCGCCGACCGGAGTGTGCCGGACCGTCGCGTCCCGCTCCTCGTCAAGATCGCGCCGGATCTCGCGGACGAGGATGTGGACGCGGTCGCGGACCTGGCCCTCGAGCTCGGCCTCGACGGCATCATCGCCACCAACACGACGATCGCGCGGGACGGCCTGGGCCTCAAGTCCGACCCCGAGCTGGTCAAGGAGGCCGGAGGCCTGTCCGGCGCGCCTGTGAAGGACCGCTCCCTGGAGGTCCTGCGGCGGCTGTACGCGCGCGTGGGCGACCGGATCACGCTCGTGGGCGTCGGGGGCATCGAAAACGCCGAGGACGCGTGGCAGCGGATCCTGGCGGGCGCCACGCTGGTCCAGGGCTACAGCGCGTTCATCTACGAGGGGCCCTTCTACGCCCGCGCCATCCACAAGGGCCTGGCGGCGCGGCTCGCGGCCGGCCCGTACGACACGCTCGCCGATGCTGTCGGCGCCGAGACCCGAAAGGCCACCGCATGACCCCCCGGACCACGTCGCCCTTCGGCGCACGCCTGCGCCACGCCATGGACACCCGAGGACCGCTCTGCGTCGGCATCGACCCGCACGGGTCCCTGCTGACCGCGTGGGGCCTGAACGACGACATCGCCGGCCTCGAGCGCTTCACGCGCACCGTCGTGGAGGCGCTGGCCGACCGGGTCGCCGTGCTCAAGCCGCAGTCGGCGTTCTTCGAGCGTTTCGGCTCGCGCGGGATCGCCGTGCTGGAGAAGGCGGTCGAGGAGGCGCGTGCTGCGGGTGCGCTGGTCCTGATGGACGCCAAGCGCGGAGACATCGGCTCGACGATGGGCGCCTACGCGGCGACCTACCTCGACAAGGACTCGCCGCTCTTCTCGGACGCCGTGACCGTCTCCCCGTATCTCGGCTTCGGCTCGCTGCGCCCGGCGCTGGACGCGGCGGCTGTCTCCGGTGCGGGCGTCTTCGTGCTGGCCCTCACCTCGAACCCGGAGGGCGCGGAGGTCCAGCGCTCGACGACCGCGGACGGCCGCTCCCTGGCCCAGCTCATGCTCGACCACATGGCGGCCGAGAACGCGGGCGCCGAGCCGCTCGGCTCGGTCGGCGCGGTGGTCGGAGCGACGCTGGGAGACGCCGGTGTGAATCTCGACATCAACGGCCCGCTGCTCGCCCCCGGCATCGGCGCCCAGGGCGCGACGCCCGCGGATCTTCCCGGCGTTTTCGGCGCGGCGGTGGGCAATGTCGTCCCGAGCGTGAGCCGCGGTGTGCTGCGCCACGGCCCGGACGTGGCGGCCCTGCGCGAGTCGGCGACGCGCTTCGCGGACGAGGTGCGGTCGGCGGTCGCCGGCGCTTGAGGCCGGGACATCGCGGGTCCGGGTCCTGTTCGGGCACAGGCGCGACCACGGGCGCGGTCCCAGGTGGGGCCGCAGGTCATGCCCGGGCACCAACGGAAAGCTCCGCAGCCGGCCCAATGACAGAATCTCGGCCGAAAAGTCGGTCGTTATGTCGGAAATGTCCTAGTCGGTCGATGCTGACCAGGACTTTTCGTCTGTTCTCGCTGACTGGAGCGGCCCTGGCCGCTAGTCTCCGTCGAAGAGCAAACGTGCAGCGCAGGTGCACTGCGTCGCTCGTTGCTCGCCTGGTGTGGGGCGATTAGGTTCCTCACCGGTCCGTATCCGACAGTTCGACATCCGAGGTGACGTAGGCGTGGCTCTTCCGCCCCTTACCCCTGAACAGCGCGCAGCCGCGCTCGAAAAGGCCGCCGCGGCTCGCCGGGAGCGGGCCGAGGTCAAGAATCGACTCAAGCACTCCGGCGCCTCGCTCCATGAGGTCATCAAGCAGGGCCAGGAGAACGACGTCATCGGCAAGATGAAGGTCTCCGCTCTTCTTGAGTCCCTGCCTGGCGTGGGCAAAGTCCGCGCCAAGCAGATCATGGAACGGCTCGGCATCTCCGAGAGCCGCCGTGTGCGTGGTCTCGGCTCCAACCAGATCGCGTCTCTTGAGCGCGAGTTCGGCGGCGGTGCCGCCTGACGTTCTCGGGCACTCCCGGGAACCTGGATAATCGCTGCATGGCAGCAGAGGTACATCCGCGGCTGACCGTGCTCTCCGGCCCCTCCGGGGTCGGCAAGAGCACGGTCGTCGCCCATATGCGCAAGGTCCACCCCGAGGTATGGCTCTCGGTGTCGGCCACCACAAGAAAGCCGCGCCCCGGCGAGCGTCACGGCGTTCAGTACTTCTTCGTCACCGACGAGGAGTTCGACAAGCTGATCGCCAATGGCGAGCTGCTGGAATGGGCCGAGTTCGCAGGTCATCGCTACGGCACACCGCGCCGTGCGGTCCTCGAGCGGATCGAGGCGGGCGAACCCGTGCTGCTGGAGATCGATCTCCAGGGCGCGCGGCAGGTCAAGGAGTCCATGCCGGAATCGCAGCTGGTCTTCCTGGCCCCGCCGAGCTGGGATGAGCTGGTCCGGCGGCTCACCGGCCGCGGCACCGAGTCTCCCGAGGTCATCGAGCGTCGGCTGGCGGCCGCGAAGGTCGAGCTGGCCGCCGAGTCGGAGTTCGATATCACCCTGGTCAATACCTCCGTCGAGGACGTGGCGCGTGAGCTGCTAGCCTTGATGCAGCTGTCTTCCGGGAGCTGACCATCAGCGGCTGACGCCGTGGGCCCCCGGACTCCTTCAGTGTTTGATCTTTGTCCGAACATTTTGCACGTTCTTCGGAAGGCTTAGCGTGTCCTCTTCCATCACTGCGCCCGAGGGCATCATCAACCCGCCGATCGACGAGCTGCTCGAGGCCACTGACTCGAAGTACAGCCTCGTGATCTACGCGGCCAAGCGCGCGCGTCAGATCAACGCGTACTACTCGCAGCTCGGTGAGGGTCTGCTCGAGTACGTCGGTCCGCTGGTGGACACCCACGTCCACGAGAAGCCGCTCTCGATCGCCCTGCGTGAGATCAACGCGGGTCTGCTGACCTCGGAGGCCATTGAGGGCCCGGCTCAGTAGGCATTATCTGTTCCTTCACGACAGGCCCGGCAGGGGGCACCTCCCAGCGCTAGCGAGGGGGAGCGTCCGCCGGGCCTGTCGTGTGTCATGGGGAGGTACGCATCCGAATGCGGGGAGACGCAGCAGTGTCAGTGGACAAGCCGAAGGTCGTTCTGGGGGTCAGCGGAGGCATCGCCGCGTACAAGGCGTGCGAGCTGCTGCGGAAGCTGACCGAGTCGGGTCACGACGTACGGGTGGTGCCGACCGCTTCGGCGCTGCACTTCGTCGGCGCGGCAACCTGGTCTGCGCTCTCCGGCAACCCCGTCTCGACCGAGGTCTGGTCCGACGTCCACGAGGTTCCGCATGTACGGATCGGACAGCACGCCGATCTGGTCGTCGTCGCGCCCGCGACCGCCGACATGCTCGCGAAGGCGGCGCACGGCCTCGCCGACGACCTGCTCACCAATACGCTCCTGACCGCGCGGTGCCCGGTGGTCTTCGCGCCCGCGATGCACACCGAGATGTGGGAGCACCCGGCCACCCAGGAGAACGTGGCGACGCTGCGCCGCCGCGGAGCCGTCGTGATCGAGCCGGCCGTGGGGCGGCTCACCGGAGTGGACACCGGCAAGGGCCGGCTCCCGGATCCCGGTGAGATCTTCGATGTATGCCGCCGGGTGCTCGCCCGCGGTGTCGCCGCCCCGGATCTCGCCGGCCGGCATGTGGTCGTCAGCGCGGGCGGGACACGCGAGCCGCTCGACCCGGTCCGCTACCTGGGGAACCGCTCCTCCGGCAAGCAGGGGTACGCGCTGGCGCGCACCGCGGTGGCCCGCGGCGCCAGGGTCACGCTCATCGAGGCGAACACCGGAATGCCGGACCCCGCGGGTGTCGACGTGGTCCACGTCGGTACGGCGGTCCAGTTGCGCGAGGCCGTGCTCAAGGCGGCGGCGGACGCCGACGCCGTGGTGATGGCAGCGGCTGTCGCGGACTTCCGCCCCTCGGCCTACACCGAAGGCAAGATCAAGAAGAAGGACGGCCAGGAGCCCGCGCCCATCGCACTGGTCCGCAATCCGGACATCCTCGCCGAGATCTCCGTCGAGCGGGCCCGCCCCGCTCAGGTGATCGTCGGCTTCGCGGCGGAAACCGACGACGTCCTCGCCAACGGCCGCGACAAGCTTCGCCGCAAGGGCTGCGACCTGCTTGTGGTCAATGAGGTGGGGGAGCGCAAGACCTTCGGCTCCGAGGAGAACGAGGCCGTGGTGCTCGCCGCGGACGGCGATGAGACGCCGGTGCCTCACGGACCCAAGGAGGCTCTCGCGGACACGCTGTGGGACCTCGTTGTCCCACGACTCGGATGAATTCTTGAAATCGCCTCGGCGGATGTACGAAACCCCATGAAATGCGGCACAACGTTCGCGGATTGGGGCCGATCGGCCTACATATTCATGTCACCTCACAGGTGACAGGGCTCCCACGGAGCGAGACGGGTGGTCCAGCGGGGGAGGGCGACCGATAAACTGCTCGTGGAACGTCGCGGGGCGCAGCCCCCGGCCGGTCCAAAAATGATCAGCCAGCAGCCGCTGCAACCCCAGGGAGCGATGTGTCCCGCCGTCTCTTCACCTCGGAGTCCGTGACCGAGGGTCACCCCGACAAGATCGCTGACCAGATCAGCGACACCATTCTCGACGCCCTTCTGCGGGAGGACCCGGCCTCCCGGGTCGCCGTGGAGACCTTGATCACCACCGGTCTGGTGCATGTGGCCGGCGAGGTGACCACCAAGGCGTACGCCGACATCCCCACGCTCGTGCGGAACAAGATCCTCGAGATCGGTTACGACTCCTCGAAGAAGGGCTTCGACGGCGCGTCCTGCGGCGTCTCGGTCTCCATCGGCGCGCAGTCGCCGGACATCGCGCAGGGCGTCGACACCGCGTACGAGAAGCGCGTCGAGGGCGACGAGGACGAGCTCGACAAGCAGGGCGCCGGCGACCAGGGCCTGATGTTCGGCTACGCCTGCGACGAGACGCCCGCGCTGATGCCGCTGCCGATTCACCTGGCGCACCGGCTCTCCCGCCGCCTCTCCGAGGTCCGCAAGAACGGGACCATCCCCTACCTGCGCCCCGACGGCAAGACCCAGGTCACCATCGAGTACGACGGCGACAAGGCCGTGCGCCTGGACACCGTGGTCGTCTCCTCGCAGCACGCGTCCGACATCGACCTGGACTCGCTGCTCGCTCCCGACATCCGCGAGTTCGTCGTCGAGCATGTGCTGAAGGAGCTCATCGAGGACGGCATCAAGCTGGACACCGACGGCTACCGGCTGCTGGTCAACCCGACCGGCCGGTTCGAGATCGGTGGCCCGATGGGTGACGCCGGTCTCACCGGCCGGAAGATCATCATTGACACGTACGGCGGCATGGCACGCCACGGTGGCGGCGCGTTCTCCGGCAAGGACCCGTCCAAGGTGGACCGCAGCGCCGCGTACGCGATGCGCTGGGTCGCCAAGAACGTGGTGGCCGCCGGTCTCGCCGCGCGCTGCGAGGTCCAGGTCGCGTACGCCATCGGCAAGGCCGAGCCGGTCGGACTCTTCGTGGAGACCTTCGGCACGGCCACGCTCGAGGTCGACAAGATCGAGCAGGCCATCACCGAGGTCTTCGACCTCCGCCCGGCCGCGATCATCCGCGACCTGGACCTGCTGCGCCCGATCTACGCCCAGACCGCGGCGTACGGCCACTTCGGCCGCGAGCTGGCGGACTTCACGTGGGAGCGCACCGACCGCGTCGACGCGCTGCGCACGGCTGCGGGGCTGTAAGTCTTCGTAAGCCACAACGCCCTGCGACGGCCCCGGACCGCTACGGTCCGGGGCCGTCGTTCGTACGTCCGGGCCGTCGTTCGTACCGAGGTTCCGGCGGTCGGGACTGTCAGTGGCGTCTGGTAGGAATTTGGCTGTGAGCAGCGACAACAAGCAGCCCGAAGAGCCCGCCGACGGTGGGCCGGAGCAGCTTGCGCTCATCCGGGAGACCGTGCGCAAGGCCAAGGTGCCCAAGGCCAAGCCGCGGACCTGGCGTGGGGCCGCGCTTGCCAAGGAGTTGCCCGTGGCGCGGGTCATGGTCAACAAAGGCGTGCTCCATCTCGACCAGTACTTCGACTACGCCGTGCCCGAGGAGCTGGACGCGGACGCGCAGCCCGGAGTGCGGGTGCGCGTCCGGTTCGGGGCCGGGGCGCATCGGGTGCGGGAAGGGCGGCGTGAGGGCGGCGGGCTGATCGACGGGTTCCTCATCGAGCGGCGCGCGGAATCCGACTACGTGGGAGCGCT
Organism: Streptomyces sp. NBC_01750; assembly: GCF_035918095.1. NCBI lineage: Bacteria > Bacillati > Actinomycetota > Actinomycetes > Kitasatosporales > Streptomycetaceae > Streptomyces > Streptomyces sp. NBC_01750. Next base: position 1,591,037 of record NZ_CP109137.1, on the reverse strand, counting down.
CGCGGCGCTCGCCTATGTGGTCTCGCCCGAGCCGGTGCTCAGCCCGGAGATGCTCGCTCTCGCCCGTGCGGTCGCCGATCGGTACGCCGGGAGCCTGGCGGATGTGCTGCAGCTCGCCGTCCCGCCCAGGAACGGACGGGCCGAGGCGAAGCCCTCGCCGGAGCCGCTGTCGCCGCCGGCCGCGCCGGAGGCCGCCACCTGGGGGCGGTACGGGCGTGGGGTGGCGTTTCTGGAGGCACTCGCGAGTGGTGGCGCGCCGCGGGCCGTGTGGACCGCGCTGCCCGGGCCGCAGTGGTCGGACGAGCTGGCGCGGTCCGTCGCGGCGACACTCGCCTCCGGGCGGGGTGCGCTGGTGGTGGTGCCCGACGGGAGGCGCGCGGCGCGGGTCGATGCCGCGCTGACCGCGCTGCTGGGGGAGGGGCGGCATGCGGTGCTGACCGCCGAGTCCGGGCCCGAGAAGCGGTACCGGCAGTGGCTCGCTGTGCGCCGGGGGTCGGTGCGGGCCGTCGTCGGCACCCGGGCCGCGATGTTCGCTCCCGTGCAAGATCTCGGACTCGTCGCGATCTGGGACGACGGCGACTCGAGCCACAGCGATGAGAACGCACCCTTCCCGCATGTGCGCGAGGTGCTCGAGCTGCGCGCCACACACGACTCGTGCGGCTTTCTGCTGGGGAGCACGGGCTGCACGGTGGAGGCAGCCCAGCTGGTGGCGAGCGGGTGGGCCCTGCCGCTGATCGCCGACCGGGAACAGGTGCGCAGTGCCGCGCCCTTGGTGCGTACCGTCGGGGACGGTGAGCTGGCGCGGGATGAGGCGGCGCGGGCCGCGCGGCTGCCCAGTCTGGCCTGGCGGACCGTGCGGGACGGGCTGAAGAGCGGACCGGTGCTGGTGCAGGTGCCGAGGCGGGGCTATGTGCCGAGGCTGGCGTGCGAGCGATGCCGGACGCCCGCCCGGTGCCGGCACTGCTCAGGGCCGCTGGAAGCGCCGGGCGCGGGCGATCTGACGTGCGGCTGGTGCGGGCGCGGTGCGCCGGACTGGCACTGTGTCGCCTGCGGGAGTACGAAGCTGCGTGCCCAGATCGTCGGCGCACGGCGCACGGCGGAGGAGCTCGGGCGGGCCTTTCCCGCCGTCCAGGTGCGTACATCAGGACGGGACCATGTGCTGGACACCGTGCCGGGGCGCCCGGCGCTGGTGGTGAGCACGCCCGGCGCCGAGCCCGTCGCGGACGGCGGATACGCGGCGGCGCTGCTCCTCGACGGCTGGGCGATGCTCGGGCGGCCGGACCTGCGGGCGGGCGAGGATGCGCTGCGGCGCTGGATGGACGCCGCCTCGCTGGTGCGAGGGCAGGGCGAGGGCGGCACTGTGGTGATCGTCGCCGAGCCGACACTTCGGCCCGTGCAGGCGCTGGTGCGCTGGGACCCGGTGGGACACGCGCAGCGCGAGCTCGCCGAGCGTGCCGAGCTGGGATTCCCGCCGGTGTCGCGGATGGCCGCGGTGACCGGCAAGGCGGAGGCGATCGCCGCCTTCGTCGCGACGGCCGCACTGCCGGGCGACGCCGAGGTGCTGGGCCCGGTCCCGGTGCCGGCCGCCGACCCGGGCAGGCCCCGCAGGCCGGGCGACCCCCCGGTGGGTGAGGTGTGGGAACGGGTGTTGCTGAGGGTTCCGCCGGGCAGTGGTGCGGCGCTCGCCGCCGCACTGAAGACCGCCCAGGCGGCCAGGATGGCGCGCGGCGGCGGCGAGCCGGTACGGATCAGAATCGACCCGCCGGACATCGGTTGAGGCTGACGGCGTGAAGCCCCATGCAGCAGGAAGACCCCCGCAGTGGGGCCTGCCCCCGTACAGGAAGCGGCTGCCCCGCCCCGATAAGGACGGGGCAGCCGGGCGGGAAGGTCAGCCGTTGCGTGGGCCGGGGAAGGCGCTCGGGCGGGCCTCCTCGCGGAGGGATTGGCTGCTGCCCGTCGGCTGCGGCGGCATCGCACGGGCGGCGGGCACGGCCGGCAGTCCCGGGACCGTCAGGGTGCGGGTCGTGGCCGTCTCCGCACCGTGGTCCACATCGGCGGGACCCGCCTGCTGCGACGCGGCCCGCCGCGCGCCGTAACGGCGGTGCACCGCCTGTTTGGTGACCCCGAGCGCCGAGCCCACCGCGTCCCACGAGAAGCCCAGCGAACGGTCGAAGTCCACCGCGGCAGTCACCAGAGTCTCGACGCTGTCCCGCAGCTCCTGCGCAAGACGGACGGTCGGGGCCGGGGCTCTGCCGTAGACGACAAAGCCCGTGGACGGGCCGGAGCGGCGCGGGCGGTAGACATTGCCCAGCTGGGCGGTGAGCGTGCGCAGAGCGTCCACCTGCCGGCGGACCCGCTCGATGTCCCGCACCAAGAGATGCAGGCTTGCCCGGGCTTGGGCGTCGTGGGTTGCGTGGTCGGCCATTGACAAGCCTCTCGAACCGGCGTTGAAAAGGGGTCGGGCGCATCCTGGCGTCCCGTTTCGGTCAATCTCTCTTGACCAACGCTCAACCCGGCGATGTGGTCACGGGGCAGGGGCGTATGTGCGTATGCGCGGGGCGCACAGTCCTCCGTACGCCCCCTGCTGCCCCGCCCCATAGACTGGTGTGCTGCTCGTGACCGCATGTACACCAGCTACCTGCACGTACCAGCCTGAGAGGCAGTCAGCCACCGATGAAGCTCGTCTTCGCAGGCACCCCCGAGGTCGCCGTACCCGCCCTGGACGCATTGATCGCCTCCGACCGGCACGAAGTGGCGGCCGTTGTCACCAGGCCGGACGCTCCCGCCGGGCGCGGGCGCCGTCTGGTCGCCAGCCCGGTCGCCCAGCGGGCCGAGGAGGCTGGGATCGAGGTGCTCAAGCCGGTCAAGCCGCAGGACGAGGAGTTCCTGGCGCGGCTGCGCGAGATCGCGCCCGACTGCTGCCCGGTCGTCGCCTACGGTGCGCTGCTGCCGAAGGTGGCGCTGGACGTGCCGGCCCGCGGCTGGGTCAATCTGCACTTCTCGCTGCTGCCCGCCTGGCGCGGCGCCGCACCCGTCCAGCACGCCGTCATCGCCGGTGACGAGGTGACCGGCGCCTCGACCTTCCTGATCGAGGAAGGGCTGGACTCGGGCCCGGTGTACGGGGTGATCACCGAGCAGGTGCGGTCCACCGACACCAGTGGCGATCTGCTCACCCGGCTCGCCTTCGCCGGCGCCGGGCTGCTCGCCGCGACCATGGACGGTATCGAGGACGGCACGCTGCAGGCCGTGCCGCAGCCGGCCGACGGCATCTCGCTCGCGCCGAAGATCAACGTCGAGCACGCCCACGTGGACTGGAAGGATCCGGCGCTCCGCATCGACCGCCTCGTACGCGGCTGCACGCCCGCTCCCGGTGCCTGGACGGTCTTTCGCGGCGAGCGGCTCAAGCTGATCCAGGCGGCGCTGCTGCCGGACCGCACGGACCTCACGGCCGGCCGGCTCTCGGCGGGCAAGAACAATGTGTACGTCGGCACCGGATCGCACGCCGTCGAGCTGCTCTGGGTCCAGCCGCAGGGCAAGAAGCCGATGCGCGCCGCCGACTGGGCGCGCGGAGTGCGGATCGCCCCGGGCGAGCGGCTGGGAGCCGCGGACGTAGGCTGAGAGGGTTCGGCCCTCTCAGCTGGGAGGGGTTCGGCCCTTTCCATCGCGGAGCACCTTTGAACGAGCAGGCACATCGCCGTCCCCCGAAGCCGTACCGACGCCCCAAGAAGGATCCCGTGCGGATCCTCGCCTTCGAGGCGCTGCGTGCCGTCGACGAGCGGGACGCGTACGCGAATCTCGTTCTGCCGCCCCTGCTGAAGAAGGCCAGGGAGAAGGACGACTTCGACGGGCGGGACGCGGCGCTCGCCACCGAGCTGGTGTACGGGACGCTGCGCCGCCAGGGTACGTACGACGCGATCATCGCGACCTGTATCGACCGTCCGTTGCGCGAGGTCGACCCGCCGGTACTCGATGTGCTCGCGCTCGGTGCGCACCAGCTGCTCGGAACGCGGATCCCGTCGCATGCCGCGGTCTCGGCGAGTGTGGAGCTGGCCAGGGTGGTGCTCGGCGACGGGCGGGCGAGGTTCGTCAACGCCGTCCTGCGGAAGATCGCGCAGGACGACCTCGACACCTGGCTGGAGCGGGTCGCGCCGCCGTACGACAAGGACGCCGAGGACCATCTGGCCGTGGTGCACTCGCATCCGCGGTGGATCGTCTCCGCGCTGTGGGACTCGCTCGGCGGCGGGCGCGCCGGGATCGAGGACCTGCTGGAGGCCGACAACGAGCGGCCCGAGGTGACCCTCGTTGCCCGGCCCGGGCGTTCCACGACCGATGAACTGCTCGAGGCGCTCGGCGAGGAGTCGGGGCTGCCGGGACGCTGGTCGCCCTATGCCGTGCGGCTGGCCGAGGGTGGCGAGCCCGGTGCCATCGAGGCCGTACGGGAGGGGCGGGCCGGAGTCCAGGACGAGGGCAGCCAGCTCGTCGCGATCGCCCTGGCCAACGCTCCGCTGGAAGGCCGCGACGAGCGCTGGCTCGACGGCTGCGCCGGTCCCGGTGGCAAGGCGGCGCTGCTCGCCGCGCTGGCCGCGGGGCGGGGCGCGTCGCTGCTGGCTTCCGAGAAGCAGCCGCACCGGGCCCGGCTGGTGGAGCGGGCGCTGGCCGGCAACCCCGGCCCCTACCAGGTCATCGCCGCCGACGGCACCCGGCCGCCGTGGCTGCCCGGTTCGTTCGACCGCGTGCTGATGGACGTGCCGTGCACCGGACTCGGCGCACTGCGGCGCAGGCCCGAGGCCCGCTGGCGGCGGCGTCCCGAGGACCTGGAGAGCTTCGCTCCGCTCCAACGCGGCCTGTTGCGCGAGGCGTTGAGTGCCGTACGGGTCGGGGGCGTGGTCGGATACGCGACCTGCTCGCCGCATCTCGCCGAGACCCGGGTGGTCGTGGAGGACGTACTCAAGGGGCGCGGTGGCCCGGCCGTCGAGGCCGAGTGGCTGGACGCGAGGCCGCTGATGCCGGGCGTCGCGGGGACGGGCGACGGGCCGGACGTGCAGCTCTGGCCGCATCTGCACGGCACGGACGCGATGTACCTGGCGCTGCTGCGGCGTACGGCCTGAGGGGCACACGCTGCCGACTGCGGCGTCCCGGAATGAATGCGCGTCACCGCTCGGCATCGCTCGTGAGCACGGCCGGCGAACCATCTCCCGCATCGCCTGCAACATCGACATCAGCGGGCGACCCGACGGGGAAAGCGCGTCAGCGTTGTTGTGCGGCTTTTCTTCTGAGAGCCGTCGGCGGCCTCGGCGTCCGTCCCGGGGGAGACCGGTCCGCCGACGGGTCGGGCGCGCGGTGAGACAGCGGTGGACACCGCCGGACCGGTCCGGCGCCCGGTCGGGCGAGCGGACGCGGGAGGCGTTGCCCACGGCGCTTCCCGGCAGGACGGCACGGGCAACGTCCCCCGGGCGAAGCCGTATGTGCCGTCACGCCGGAGTGGTTGCCGGCGACGGGGGCACCCGAAGTCAGGTGAAGACTTCCACACCGCACACGGAGGAACAGCACCGGCAACCGGGCCCGGCGCCGAGGCGTTGGGTGAAGCCGGTTGTCGTGGTCGCCCTGCTGCTGGCGCTTCTCGCGCTCATCGGCCGGCTCAGCCCGTTCCCGGGTTTCGGTGATCTCTTCGGCGACGAGACCCGTGACAGGACGGGTCCCGCGCTGCTCAAGTCCATTCAGGACATGAGCCGTTACGAGGGCGCCGCCGGCGACTTCCAGGTGGTCGTCGACTTCGAGAAGGACGCGAAGTTCCTGCCCGACGCCATCCGTGGTACGCGGACCCTCTACGTGGCCGCCGGTTCGGTCGGCGCCTACGTCGAGCTGGGAAAGCTGGACGACGAGGACGTCCGGGTGAACTCCGACCGCACCGAGGCCGTGCTGCGTCTGCCGCACGCCCGCCTCGGCAGCCCCGCTCTGGACCCCGACCGCTCGTACGCGGTGTCCAAGGAGCGCGGACTGCTGGACCGTCTCGGCGACCTCTTCTCGGACAGTCCGGCCGACGAACGCGCCGTGCACCGACTGGCCGCCCAGCACATCGGTGACGCGGCGAAGCACAGCGAGCTCACCGCGCGGGCGGAGAAGAACACCACGAGCATGCTCGAGGGACTGCTGCGCTCGCTCGGCTTCGAGCGCGTCACCGTCGAATTCGGCTGATGCGTCGACAGGGCGTCGCGGTGAGTCCCTCGGCTGTCGCGGTGGCCGTCGCGCGGTCTGCTCAGGGACGGCAGGAGGACTGCGGCGGCACAGTGTGGGCCTACCGGCAGACCAACCGACCGGCAGACCAACCCCCGGCAGAGCTGGTGCCGGGCTGCCCGCACCGAGACCTACGTAGCCCTGGAAGGCCCACGGGGCGTGTGCGCCAGGACGCCGCCCGTGTCGAGATCCGCGCCGTCGCCCCTCCTGCTCCACGGGCCGAGGCCGCCGGGCGGCACCCGCATGCCCTGCGCCGCGACTGACGCCCGGAAGGCGGCGGCGTCCAGCCGGGCAGGAGTGCAGGAAGCCGGCGACGCCCCCAATTGCCCCGGGGTGCCGGGCGAATCGCCCAGATTGCGCGGACTGTGCTGATCCCGGGAGTCTCTGGTCCGTACCGGGAGGCCTACCGAGGAGGGGAAGAGGCCCGGAACATGGCAGGCTTGGCACATGGCCGTTCAGATCAGCCCCAGCATCCTCTCCGCCGACTTCTCCCGCCTGGCGGAGGAGGCCAAAGCCGTCGAGGGCGCCGACTGGCTCCATGTCGATGTCATGGACAACCACTTCGTGCCCAACCTCACCCTGGGCGTCCCGATCGTGGAATCCCTCAGCCGCGCGACGGACACCCCGCTGGACTGCCATCTGATGATCGAGGACCCCGATCGGTGGGCCCCGCAGTACGTCGAAGCGGGGGCCGGGTCCGTCACCTTTCATGTCGAGGCCGCCGCCGCTCCGGTACGGCTGGCGCGCGAGATCCGGGCCAAGGGCGCCCGCGCGTCGATGGCGCTCAAGCCCGCCACCCCCATCGAGCCGTACGAGGATCTGCTCCCCGAGCTCGACATGCTGCTGATCATGACCGTGGAGCCCGGCTTCGGCGGCCAGGCCTTCCTGGACATCATGCTGCCCAAGATCCGCCGCACCAGGGAGCTGATCTCCAAGCACGGCCTCGAGCTGTGGCTGCAGGTCGACGGCGGGGTCTCCGACGCGACGATCGAGCGCTGCGCCGAGGCCGGCGCGGACGTGTTCGTCGCCGGTTCGGCGGTGTACGGGGCGCAGGATCCGGCGCAGGCGGTGCGGGCGCTGCGCGGCAAGGCGCAGCAGACCCTCTCGTCGGCGCCCTGGGCTTGCAACCACTGAGCCACAAGCAAGTGAACTCGGCCCATCAGGGCCGATCAAGGTCCGGCGGATCTGACAGGATGACGGATCCGGAGTGTGTACAGCAGTGAGGAGATCGCGGTGTCGACGGGCCGATCAGCCATGCGGATGGGACCCGCTGAGCTGGTGCAGGCGGCGGCCATGGCCCGCCGCTTCTACCTCGAGGGCAAATCCAAGATCCAGATCGCGGAGGAGTTCGGCGTAAGCCGCTTCAAGGTCGCGCGGGTCCTGGAGACGGCGCTCGAGCGTGATCTCGTACGGATCGAGATCCGCGTACCCGCCGAGCTGGACGCGGAGCGCTCCGACGCGCTCCGCGCCCGCTATGGCCTGCGGCACGCGGTCGTCGTCGAGTCCCCGGCGGAGGGCGAGGAAGAGTCGCCCGACCCGGAGAACCTGGGCGAGGTGGCCGCCGACCTGCTCGGCGAGCTGGTGAACGAGGGCGATGTGCTGGGTCTGGCCTGGGGCCGGTCCACCATCCATATGGCGGCCGCGCTCGACCGGCTGCCGCCGTGCACGGTCGTGCAGCTCACGGGAGTGTACGACGCAGGGACCGCCGAGCGCGGCTCCGTCGAGGCGGTACGGCGTGCCGCGCAGGTCTCCGGAGGCGAGGCCCACCCCATCTACGCCCCGATGCTGCTGCCCGACCCGGCGACCGCCGCCGCGCTGCGCAATCAGACCGGGATCGCCCGCGCTTTTGAGTACTTCGACAAGGTCACCGTCGCCGCGGTCTCCATCGGCTCCTGGGAGCCGGGTATCTCGACCGTGCACGACATGCTCACCGACGAGGAGCGCGCGCACTACGCCTCGCTCGGCGTCGCCGCCGAGATGTCCGCGCACCTCTTCGACGCGGAGGGCCGTCGGGTCGGCCGCGACCTGGGCGAGCGGTGCATCACGGTCGAGGCCGACCGGCTGCGCCGTATCCCCGAGGTGGTGGCGATCGCGGGCGGCCAGCGCAAGGCGGAGGCGATCGCTGCCGTGCTGCGCTCCGGTCTGGTCACCAGCCTGGTGACGGACACGGCGGCAGCCGACCATCTGCTCACGGCCCCGCCGGGACCGCGGCCCGCACTCGACCGGGCCGACCCGGACGACTGACGGGACGGTCAGCAGGACGACTGCCGGACAGCGGTCGGGGGCCGGCAGCCTGAGCGGCACGGGCGCGCCTCGTGCGCCGGGCTGAACGCTGCCGCCGCCATATGCCGGGTCGGTGCGGTGCGGCCGGACCGCGACCGGCTGGTGGGCAGCGGGAGGAACCCCGGGAACGAGCAGTGGACGCGGGCGACCCGGTCGCCCGAGCCCGTGCGGAGCACCGTCCTGGGCTCGTCGTCCGGGCCGCCGGTGCCCGCTCACGTCTTCCACGGCCCTGATGCCGTCCGGGCCGCGGCGCGGGCGTTGAGCCGCGCGCCCCGGGCACCCGGCCGGACGCGTTTGGAGGATCCGCTCGACCGCACGGCTGTGAGCTGGACCTTTCTCCCAGCCCGCACATGCGTATGGGCATGGGAGAATGAAGTACGTGCGATTTCCCCGGCTGAGATGACCGGGGGCCAACTCCGATCGACTGGGATGATCAGCACGTGCGTTTCCTCAATGACCTGAAGCCGCCGTACGACCTCACGTACGACGACGTGTTCATGGTGCCGAGCCGCTCGGCCGTCGGCTCCCGCCAGGCCGTCGACCTCTCCGCTCCCGACGGCACCGGCACGACCATCCCGCTGGTCGTCGCGAACATGACCGCCATCGCGGGGCGCCGTATGGCCGAGACGCTCGCCCGCCGCGGCGGTCTTGTTGTGATCCCCCAGGACATCCCGATCGACGTCGTCACCGACGTCATCTCCTGGGTCAAGACGCGCCACCTCGTGCTCGACACCCCGATCGTGCTCGCCGCCGGTCAGACCGTCGCCGACGCGCTGTCCCTGTTGCCGAAGCGGGCGCACGAAGCGGGCGTCGTCGTCGACGCGGACCACCGGCCGATCGGTGTCGTCACCGACGCCGACCTGTCCGGCGTGGACCGCTTCACGCAGCTGTCCGAGGTCATGTCCCGGGACCTGCTGCTGCTCGAGGCGGACATCGACCCGCGCGACGCCTTCAACAAGCTCGACCACGCCAACCGCCGCTACGCCCCCGCCGTGGACAAGGACGGCCGGCTCGCGGGCATCCTCACCCGCAAGGGCGCGCTGCGCGCGACCCTCTACCGCCCCGCCGTCGACAAGAACGGCAAGCTGCGCATCGCCGCCGCCGTCGGCACCAACGGCGATGTGGCGGGCAAGGCCAAGCAGCTCCTCGACGCGGGCGTGGACACGCTCGTCATCGACACCGCGCACGGCCACCAGGAGTCGATGATCAGCGCGATCAGGACGGTCCGCGCGCTCGACCCGCAGGTGCCGATCGTCGCGGGCAACATCGTCGCCGCCGAGGGCGTACGCGATCTCATCGAGGCCGGCGCGGACATCATCAAGGTCGGTGTGGGCCCCGGCGCCATGTGCACCACCCGCATGATGACCGGCGTGGGGCGGCCGCAGTTCTCGGCCGTGCTGGAGTGCGCCGCCGAGGCCAAAAAGTTCGGCAAGCACGTCTGGGCCGACGGCGGTGTGCGCCACCCGCGCGACGTCGCCATGGCGCTCGCCGCCGGCGCGTCCAACGTCATGGTCGGTTCCTGGTTCGCCGGTACGTACGAGTCGCCGGGCGACCTCCAGCAGGCCCCCGACGGGCGTCTGTACAAGGAGTCCTTCGGCATGGCGTCCGCGCGCGCCGTCCGTAACCGTACGAGCGAGGAGTCGGCGTACGACCGGGCCCGCAAGGGGCTGTTCGAGGAGGGCATCTCCACCTCGCGGATGTTCCTCGACCCGGCCCGGCCCGGTGTCGAGGACCTGATCGACTCGATCATCGCCGGTGTCCGTTCCTCCTGCACCTACGCCGGCGCCGGCTCCCTCGAGGAGTTCGCCGAGAAGGCGATCGTCGGCATTCAGAGCGCCGCGGGCTACGCCGAGGGCCAGCCGTTGCACGCCAGCTGGAGTTAGTCACCGCCCATCCACGTCCGGCCCGCGCGCTCGCCGCCCGGGCCGGACGCGTTGTTCGGCGTCAACTCGACTGCCCAGGCATGTGTGGAGCAGGACGGGGTATACGCGCTCTGCACTGACCACGGAGCAGGGGAGGACGAAGTGTCCACGGCGAGCACGGTCCCGGCCGAACTCACGCAGCCTGGTACACAGCGCCTGAACATGGCGGAGCTGGATCTTCCGGATGTTCGGAAACCGGGGGAGGTCGCACCCAAGGACGCACGCGAGATCTCGAGGCTCTTCTTCGTTCGGCTCGCCGAACTGGAGGAGGGGACGCACGAGCACCAGTACGTACGGAACACCCTCATCGAACTCAATCTGGCGCTTGTCAGATACGCGGCCGGCCGCTTCCGTAACCGCGCGGAGCAGATGGAGGACATCGTCCAGGTCGGCACCATCGGCCTGATCAAGGCGATCGACCGGTTCGAGCTGAGCCGCGAGGTGGAGTTCGCGACCTTCGCCGTCCCGTACATCGTCGGCGAGATCAAGCGGTTCTTCCGCGATACGAGCTGGGCCGTGCATGTGCCGCGGCGGCTGCAGGAGTTGCGGATCGATCTGGCCAAGGCCACCGACGAACTCTCCCAGAGGCTCGACCGCGCGCCGAGGACCGCCGAACTGGCCGAGCACCTCGGGCTCGACGAGGAAGAGATCATCGAGGGCGTGGTCGCCAGCAACGGCTACACGGCAGGCTCGATCGACATGCCGGTGGACGACGCGTCCGACCACGCGCCGACGCCGCTGTCCGACCGGCTCGGCGCGCCCGACGCCGACCTGGAGACCGCGGAGAACGTCCAGGCGCTCAAGCCTCTCATCGAGGAACTCGACGACCGCGACAAGAGGATCCTCCAGATGCGCTTCGGAGCGGAGATGACCCAGTCGGAGATCGGCGTGGAACTGGGCGTTTCCCAGATGCATGTGTCCCGGCTGCTGACGCGCATCACCTCACGGCTGCGTGACGGCCTGCTCGTGGCGGAGTGAGACTCCGCCCCGCGCATCACCAGTTCCCCCCACGGGAAAAGCGGCGTTCCGACTGGACCGGGACGCCGCTTCCGCGTGACGGCTTCCCCGTGCTCCGGGTCCGGGAATCAGCGGCGTGTTGCGGGACCGGCGGTTCCGGGATCAGCAGGCGGTCCGAGCCGGGACCGGTCGCATCCAGGTCGCCTGCACCCTCTTGCCGTACGGCAGTGGGCAGACCTCCACCCGGCCCGCGAGCCGGAGCACCATGTGCCAGCCGAAACCGCCGCCGCCGGCGAAGTCGGGCTCGCGCGGTACGGGGGGCAGCGGGCTGGAGTCGTCTATCTCCACCACCAGCGTGTCCTGCCCCGCCGTCAGATGCAGCCGCCACCAGCCGGCCGTGTGCCGCAGCGCGTTGGCAACCAGCTCGGAGACGACAAGCAGCACCGCGTCCCCGTCGACCCAGGGGCAGTACTGCGACAGGAAGTCCGCGGTGGCATGGCGGGCCCCCGCGCTGTCTCGTTGCGGCGATTCCTCGATCACCACATGCGGCTCTGCGTTCATCACCGCTCGCATACCCCGGTTGTCGCACTTCTATCAGCCAGTGAACATTACGTGTCGGACGGCCGGGTCGACGAGATCGCCGGGCGGAGTGCGCCGGCGACCGCGGCGGCCAGCACGGCATGCCCCTCGTCATTGGGGTGCACGCCGTCGGCCAGCTGCCCGGGACCGAGCAGATCGCGTCCTGGCAGCAGCGTGAGCCGCTGGTCGCCGGACCCGTCGGCGATACGGTCGCGGACGGCCGCCTCCATTGCCGTGCGCAACTCGGCGAGGGTGGCGCCGAGCGGGTTCGGGGTCTGCTCGGCGTCGGGGCGCAGTACGGGGGAGACCAGCAGGAGCGGGATGTCCGGGTGCCCCTGGCGTACGAGCTCGATGAACGCGCGCGTCGTCTCGTACAGCAGCGGGACGGAACAGGGAATGCCGGTCCAGCAGTTGGTGCCGAAGGCGAGAGTGATCACATCGGCGGGCAGTGCGGACAACTGCTGCGCCGTGGCCAGTTCGCCCCGGGCACCGCCCGCGTATCCGAGGTTGACGGTGTCCAGGCCGAGGGTGCGGCCGACGACCGCCGGCCAGGAGTGGGCGGGGCGGGTGGACCACCAGCCCTCGGTGATGGAGTCGCCGTGGACGAGCCAGCGCGGGCGCGGCGCGGCGGGCGTGACCGTGCCACCGATCGCTCGCACGCCCAGGACCACGGGGGACTGGGCCTCGGGTGGATGGACGGTGAACGGGCCCCTGGTGCCGCCGGGCAGACTGATCGTGACGACCGCCTCCTCGGCCGGGTCGGTGAAGGTCTCGGACACACAGCCGTCGTCCTGCCAGAGCGCGAAGCAGTGCGCGAGATCCCGCAGCGCGTCGGTCGGACCCGGCACGTCGGCGCGGTAGCGGATCTCGACCGCGTCCGCGCCGTCAGCCGTGAACTCCAGCCGTACGCCGGTGGGCAGTGCGGCCCGCTCGCCGGCGTCCCACGGCAGCCGGCCCAGGTCGGCCGGGTCCGCGCGCACCGCGCGCCCATGGTCCAGCCAGGCCACGCCTCGCAGAAAGGGTCCGGGGTCGAGCCAGGTCACGCGGGCCTCCCAAGGTCGGGTGCGGGAACCGCACGACACTGTCCGGTCCAACACTGTCCAGTCCGGCGCGGCACCATGCGCCAGGCATGGCGGGTGTCGACGGAGTCCGTTGCCGGACCCCTCCGGAGCCCCCCGCAGTTACCTGCAGGAACATTGCGTTGCGCATGCCGAATCGCGTAGCTTGACTGCGCTTACCGGGGGGTAACCATCGTCGATCAGTTGCCCCCGATCCGTTGTCCTATGTTCTGGGGAGACCATGCGCCGGCGATTGGGCCGCCCCACGATCCGCGGCCGGATCGTGACTCTGACGGTCATACCCGTTATCGCTCTGATGGCGCTGTGGACCTTCGCCATGGTCTCGGTAACCGGCGACCTACGGGCTCTGATCCGGGTCCAGAGCGTGTACGAGGACTTCGGCACCCCGGTCGACACCGCCGTGGGCCAGATCCAGATCGAACGCAGGCTCACCGCCGAGTATCTGGGAGCGGGGCGGAACGACGGCCCGGCCACCGTCGCCGCGCTGACCGGGCAGCAGCGTTCGACCGACAAGGCCGTCGGCGCCATGCGGGACGCGATCGGCGACCGGGACCGGCGTGCGGACCTCACCGAGCGCCAGCGGCAGTCGCTCGACGAGATGGCCGGCGCCGTCGACGGCCTGGAGGACCTGCGTGGGCGGGTGCTGGACCGGGCGATCTCCTGGGAAGACGCCGTCGACGCGTACACCACCCTCGTCCAGCCGACCTTCGACGTGCAGTCCACGCTCACCGCCCTGCAGGCCGGCCAGCTCGCCCGCGAGGGGCAGGTGGTCGTCGAGCTGGTGCGCGTGCGGGAGTTCGTCTCCCGTGAGGACGCCCTGGTCGCCGGGGCGCGTGCCGCCGGAAGTCTCACCGACCGCCAGTACGACGCGCTCACCGCCACCATCGAGGACCGGCGGGTCTTTCACCGTACGTACGTCCCCGACCTCCCGGACGACTCCAGGAAGCTGTTCACGGACTTCGAGGCGGGCGCGGAGTACCGCGCGCTGACAGCCGGTGAGGACGCTCTGCTGCGGGCCGGCGCGTCCGGTGCCGGCAGGGCCATGGCCGCCGACTCCTGGCGGACCACGACGGACCGCGCGGTCAAGCGGTACATGCTGCTGTGCACCGATTCGGCGCTGAACACCGCCGACCGCGGCCGGGCCTTCGCCTACCGGGAGATGGTCAAGGCCGCGGTGGTGGGTCTGCTCGGACTGATCGCGGTGGGCCTGTCGATCTGGTTCTCGGTCACCAGCGGCCGGCGCATCTCGCGCCGCCTGGAGGAGCTGCGCGACGCCGCCGAGGTGCTCGCCACTCGGCAGCTGCCTGATGTGATGGAACGGCTCGGCGCGGGCGAGGAGGTGGATGCGGCCGCTGCCGCACCGCCGCTGGACTTCGGCGGCGACGACAGGGGTCTTGACGAGATCGGCCAGGTCGGCCAGGCACTCAACACCGCCCGGCTGGCAGCCGTCGAAGCCGCCGTGAAACAGGCGACCCTGCGCCGTGGCGTCTTCGCCGTACTGCTCAACATCGCCCGCCGCAACCAGGCCCTGGTGCACCGGCAGTCGAAGCTCGTCGACACTCTGGAACGCCGCACCACAGACCCGGACACGCTCGAGGACCTGTTCCGGATCGACCACCTGACGACCCGGATGCGACGCCACGCGGAGGGGCTCATCATCCTCTCCGGGGCCACGCCGGGACGACGCTGGCGCAAGCCGGTACCCGTGGTGGACATCGTGGCCGCCGCGGTGGGCGAGATCGAGGACTACACCCGGGTCGTGGTGCCACCGATGCCGGCCGTGGGCATCAGCGCGGAGGCGGTCGCCGACGTGGTGCACCTCGTCGCCGAACTTGTCGAGAACGCCGCAGTGTTCTCCCCGCCGCACACCCAGGTCACCATGCGCACCGGCCGGGCCGGCAACGGATTCGTGCTGGAGATCGACGACCGCGGGCTCGGTATGGACGCGGACGAACTGGACCAGGCGCACCGGACGCTGGCGCGGCCCCGCGACTTCGACCCGGCACAGGACGAGCGCCTCGGCCTCTATGTCGTCGGCCGGCTCGCCGAGCGGCACGGCATCGGGGTCACCCTCACCCGCTCGCCGTACGGCGGCATCACGGCCGTGGTGCTGCTGCCCCACCCGATCCTCGCCCCAGTCGAGCCGGCCCCGTCGGCCCCGTCGGCCCAGGAAAGGGAACCGGTGGACAGGCCACAGCCCGCCCCGGTCCGTGCCCTGCCGACAGCAGCACCCAGGGCGCTGGAGGTCGTGCAGCCGGTGCAGGCCCGGGCCCCGGAGGAGCCGCAGGCGCAGCCCGCCCCGCAGCTGCCCGAGCCCGCCCCGCAGGCACTCGGACTGCCGACCCGGGTGCGCCAGGCATCGCTCGCCGCCCCGCTGCGCGACGCACCGTCCGCAGTGGCCGAGGACAGCGACCGTGAGGTGTCTCCCGAAGAGATGCGCTCGATCTTCGGGTCCTTCCAGCGCGGTCTCGATCGCGGCCGCAAGGGCGATCCCGCAGGGCCCGCGTCGCCGGGGGCAGCGCCGTGCACCCGTACGACCGATGAAGGGACGGACGACGATGGCTGACGAACCCACGGAGGACCCCACAGGCCTCGGCTGGTTGCTCGACGATCTGCTGGCCAGGACCGACCATGTGCTCCAGGCGGTGCTGCTGACCGCGGACGGTCTGGTCAGCAGCGCCTCCAAAGGGATGGCCAGGAAGGACATCGAGCATCTCTCCGCCGTCTGCGCGGGCTTCCACAGCCTCGCCAGGGAGGCCGGCAGCCGCTTCGGGGCCGGGTCCGTGCGGCAGACGATGGTGATGCTCGACCACGCCTTCCTCTTCATCACTCCGGCCGGCGACGGCAGCCGGCTTGCGGTGCTCTCCGACCCCGAGACCGACGTCGGACAGCTGGCCCACGAAATGTCGCTGCTGGTCAGGCGGGTGGGCCGGCATATGGCTGTCCCCACGCGCTCGGCCTCCGAGGCCACCGACACCTAAACCGTGAGCGACCACTGGTACGAGGACGAGACCGGGCCTCTGGTACGGCCGTACACCGTGGCCGGCGGCCGGACACGTCCCGCCGCCGAGCACACCATCGATCTGATGTCGCAGGTCACCGCCGTGGACCCGACCGGTTCCGAGCCGCGGCTCGACCATGCCCGCAGCTCGCTGCTCGAGCTGGTGCGCCGCGAGCCGCGTCCGGTCGCCGAGATCGCCGCCGACGCGGATCTGCCCCTCACCGTCGTACGCGTCCTGTTGGCCGACCTGGTCGATGCCGGACTGATCCGGGTCTCCGCGCCGGTCACCCACGCAGGTCTGAACGACCCGGAGCTGCTGCGCGAAATCGTCGACCGGCTGCGGGAGCTGTGAAGCCACCCTTCACCTGGACGCAATGTTTCCCCGTGGTGCTCTGCATCGCGCAATGATCGTCCGCAGATGCGCAACAACGATGCATTACGGGTTCTGAGCCACGGCTCATAGGCTCAGGCCCCGTACCTGGAGTGGCGGTGATCGCCTGCTCGGCGGTCCCTCCCCTCATGCGCGGGCACATCCGCCATGCCCGCGGGCCGCCGACGGTCACCCGTCGCCGACCCGCAGCCATGAAGGAGCCCCCGCAGTGCTGGACCACGGCGAAGCGCCACTCGCAACCGAGCCACCGCCCGCCCCGAGCCGGGGACCGAGCACGAGCTTCGGCTCCCGGCTGATGCGGCGCAAGCCCGTCGAGGCTCTGGTGGCCGAGGGCGGCCAGGGCGAGGGCGGCACGCTCCGCCGCTCGCTCACCATGTGGCAGCTGACCATGATCAGCATCGGCGCCACCCTGGGCACCGGAATCTTTGTGGTGCTCGGCGAGGCCACGCCGCTGGCCGGCCCAGCCGTCGCGATCTCGTTCGTCCTCGCCGGCCTGACCGCGCTGTTCTCGGCGCTCTCATACGCCGAGCTGGCCGGCTCCATCCCTGTTTCCGGCTCCTCGTACTCGTACTCGTACGCCACCATGGGTGAGATCGTCGCCTGGATCTGCGGCTGGTGCCTGATCCTGGAGTACGGCGTCTCGGTCGCGGCGGTCGCCGTCGGCTGGGGCGAATACCTCAACGAGCTGCTCGACGGCACCTTCGGCTTCACCATCCCCGATTCGGTGTCCGCCCCCCTCGGTGAGGGCGGCTACATCAATCTCCCGGCCCTCGTCGTCATCCTGCTGGCCATGGTGTTCCTGATGCGCGGGGCCAAGGAGAGCGCCCGGGTCAACACGATCATGGTGGTCGTGAAGATCGTCACCCTGGTGCTGTTCTGCACGATCGGCTTCATGGGCATCAAGGCCGGCAACTACACGCCGCTCGCCCCGCTCGGCGTGACCGGCATCAGCGCGGCCGCGGCCACCCTCTTCTTCTCCTACATCGGCTTCGACGCCGCTTCCACGGCCGGCGAGGAGGCCAAGAACCCCAAGCGGGATCTGCCGCGCGCGATCATGCTGTCGCTGCTCGTCGTCACGGTGCTGTACTGCCTGGTCGCACTGGTCGCCGTCGGCGCCATGCCGTGGCAGGACTTCGAGGGCACCGATGCGGCGCTGGCGCAGATCATGAAGGACGTCACCGGTCACAGTTTCTGGAGCGTCGTACTCGCCGCCGGTGCGGTCGTGGCCATCGCCAGCGTCGTCTTCGCCGTTCTGTACGGCCAGACCCGCATCCTGTTCGCCATGGCCCGCGACGGTCTTGTCCCCAAGGTCTTCGCCAAGGTCGACGCCCGCACCGGGAGCCCGCGCGCCAACACGCTGATCGTCTCGCTCTTCTGCGGAGTGCTCGCCGCCACCATCCCGCTCGGCGAGCTTGCCAATGCCACCAGCATCGGCACGCTCTTCGCGTTCGCGCTGGTCAACGTGGCCGTTGTCATTCTGCGGTACACCCGGCCCGACATGCCGCGCACCTTCCGCGTGGCGCTGTTCCCGGTGACGCCGATCCTGGGTCTCCTGTTCTGTCTCTACATGATGGTCAGCCTTCCGGGCGTCACCTGGGCGGTCTTCGGAGGCTGGATGATCGTCGGGCTCGTGCTCTACTTCGGTTACGGCATGCGCCGTTCCCGACTGGCCGCAGCAGAGAAGTGATCCAGCAACAGTGCGACTGAACGATCTCGACGAACGCATCGTCCACGCCCTCGCCGAGGATGCCCGCCGCTCCTACGCGGACATCGGCTCCGAGGTCGGCCTCTCCGCGCCCGCCGTCAAGCGGCGGGTCGACCGGCTGCGTGCCGAAGGCGCCATCACCGGGTTCACCGTACGGGTGGACCCGGCGGCTCTCGGCTGGGAGACCGAGGGCTTCATCGAGATCTACTGCAGCCGCAACACCTCGCCCGCGGCCATCGAACGGGCTCTGAAGCGCTACCCGGAGGTCGCGTCCGCCTCCACCGTCACCGGTGAGGCGGACGCGATCGTCCAGGTATTCGCCTCCGACATGCGCCATTTCGAGCGCGTGCTGGAGCGGATCGCGGGCGAGCCCTTCGTGGAGCGCACCAAATCGGTGCTGGTGCTCTCCCCGCTGCTGCGCCGCTTCACGTCGGGCGCGCCCACGTAGAACCGTCCCCGGCCCGTGGACCCCGGAAGTGGCAGAGCTTCGCGCTGCCGGGGGGGGAGGGGCCGTGCCATCCGCGACCGCAGCACCATGCGCATACGCCCGAAGGGCTCCGCGGACCCCGCCGCGGGCTCCGCGGACCTTCTGCTGTCACGCGATCACGGCTACGCGCAATGAATCGCCGCCTCCACCGCTCATTGCGCAACGGATCGACCATCGGCGCGCAACGCTCGCGCCTTGTCCGGGCCGAAGTCCGGAACGTACCGTCTTAATGTCTTCTTCACCCCGCATCCACCGCCCCGAGGTCGCCCATGTCCCCGCTGCGCACCGCACTGCTCCAGAGCTCCGGACGACCGGGATCGGTCGCCGGAAACCTCAAGGTGCTCGACGAGGCCGCGGGCCGTGCCGCGAAGGCCGGTGCCGGACTGCTGATCTCCCCCGAGATGTTCCTGACCGGGTACGCGATCGGTGACGAGGTGCCCATGCTGGCCGAGCCCGCCGACGGCCCGGCAGCGCGGTCCGTCGCGGAGATCGCCGAACGCCACGGCATCGCGGTGATGTACGGCTACCCCGAGCGCGAGGGGGAGCTGATCTTCAACTCCGCTCAGCTGATCGGCCGGGACGGCAGGAGCCTTGCGAACTACCGCAAGACCCACCTCTTCGGCTGCTTCGAGCAGCAGTGGTTCACCCCGGGCGAGCAGCAGGTCGTCCAGGCCGAGCTCGACGGAGTCCGGGTCGGCATGCTGATCTGCTACGACGTGGAGTTCCCGGAGAACGTCAGGGCGCACGCGCTCGCAGGCACCGACCTGCTGCTTGTGCCGACGGCCCAGATGCACCCGTTCCAGTTCGTCGCCGAGTCCCTGGTCCCGGTGCGGGCCTTCGAGAGCCAGATGTACATCGCGTACGTCAACAGGACCGGCCCTGAAGGGGAGTTCGAGTTCGTCGGTCTCAGCTGCCTGGCGAGCCCCGACGGCACGACCCGCGTCCGCGCCGGCCGCGGTGAGGAACTGGTCGTCGGCGACGTCGACCTCGCCCTGCTGAACGCCTCGCGCGAGGCCAATCCGTATCTGCGCGACCGCCGCCCCGGCCTCTACGCGTCCTGACCCGCTCCGCCTCCCCGCTCGCCGCACCACGCTTTCCCGCAAGGAGTCCGTACCCCATGACGTCCACGCTGCCCACCACCGCTGTCCAGCACTCCGACGAGCAGCCGCCGATCACCATGTTCGGGCCGGACTTTCCTTACGCCTACGACGACTTCCTGGCCCACCCCGCAGGCCTCGGCCAGATACCGGCGACCGAGCACGGCACCGAGGTCGCGGTCATCGGCGGCGGTCTCTCCGGCATCGTCGCGGCCTACGAGCTGATGAAGATGGGCCTCAAGCCGGTCCTCTACGAGGCCGACCGGATCGGCGGCCGGCTGCGCACCGTCGGCTTCGACGGCTGCGACCCCGAGCTGAGCGCCGAAATGGGCGCGATGCGCTTCCCGCCCTCCTCCACCGCGCTGCAGCACTACATCGACCTCGTCGGCCTGACCACGCAGCCCTTCCCCAACCCTCTCGCCCCCACGACCCCGTCGACCGTGGTCGACCTCAAGGGCGAGTCGCACTACGCCGAGACCATCGACGACCTGCCGCAGGTCTACCGCGATGTGATGGACGCCTGGAACGCCTGCCTGGAGGAGGGTGCCGACTTCTCAGACATGAACCGCGCCATGCGGGAGCGCGATGTGCCGCGCATCCGCGAGATCTGGGCCAAGCTGGTCGAGAAGCTCGACAACCAGACGTTCTACGGCTTCCTCTGCGAGTCCGAGGCCTTCAAGTCCTTCCGGCACCGAGAGATCTTCGGCCAGGTCGGCTTCGGTACGGGGGGCTGGGACACCGACTTCCCCAACTCCATCCTGGAGATCCTGCGCGTCGTCTACTCCGAGGCCGACGACCACCACCGCGGCATCGTCGAGGGCAGCCAGCAGCTGCCGCTGCGGCTCTGGGACCGCGAGCCGGCCAAGATCGTGCACTGGGCGCAGGGCACCTCGCTGTCCTCCCTGCACGGCGGCGAGCCGAGGCCGGCCGTGACCCGGCTGCACCGCACCGCGGGCAACCGGATCACCGTCACCGACGCCTCGGGCGACATCCGCACGTACAAGGCGGCCGTCTTCACCGCGCAGTCCTGGATGCTGCTGTCCAAGATCGCCTGCGACGACTCGCTCTTCCCGATCGACCACTGGACGGCGATGGAGCGCACCCACTACATGGAGTCGTCCAAGCTCTTCGTCCCGGTCGACCGGCCGTTCTGGCTGGACAAGGCCGTCGACGGCCAGGGCAACGAGACCGGCCGTGACCTCATGTCGATGACGCTCACCGACCGGATGACCCGCGGCACCTACCTGCTGGACAACGGGCCCGACAAGCCGGCCGTCATCTGCCTCTCGTACACCTGGTGCGACGACAGCCTCAAGTGGCTGCCGCTGTCCGCGAACGAGCGGATGGAGGTCATGCTGAAGTCGCTGGGCGAGATCTACCCCAACGTCGACATCCGAAGCCACATCATCGGCAACCCCGTCACCGTGTCCTGGGAGAACGAGCCCTACTTCATGGGCGCGTTCAAGGCGAACCTGCCCGGCCACTACCGCTACCAGCGCCGTCTGTTCACGCACTTCATGCAGGACCGGCTGCCCGAGGACAAGCGCGGCATCTTCCTCGCGGGTGACGACATCTCCTGGACGGCGGGCTGGGCGGAGGGCGCCGTCACGACCGCGCTGAACGCGGTATGGGGTGTGATGGCCCACCTCGGCGGCACGACCGACCCGGGCAACCCGGGCCCCGGCGACCTCTACGACGAGATCGCCCCGGTCGAGCTGCCGGAGGACTGACCCGCGGCGGTCACCCGACGACGGGTACCCGCCCACGACTTCCGCCGGCTCCGGTCGGCGGACCGACCTGCCGTCCGGGGCCGGCCGCGATCCGGCCGTCCCCGGACGGCACTCAATCCGTGAACCGCCTCGTGGCCGGGGGCCCTGATCAGCGCCAGGGCGTGAGCAGGCAGCGGCCGACCAGGCCGACGCCGGCGTCCAGCCGTTCGGTGAACTCCCCGGCCAGCTCCGGAAGATCCCTCAGCCGCCACAGCAGCCGCGCTGCCGACCAGGCGCCCTCGCGGGCCCGCTCCAGGCTCCATGACCCCACCAGGTGGGTCAGCGGGTCGGCGATCTGCAACAGATCGGGGCCGGGCATCAGATCCTCGCGGATGCGCTCCTCGAGCAGCTCGAGGACGTCGCCGACCCCCTCGAACTCACCCTCCACATCCGCCGGTTCGCAGCCGAGCGCGTGGCAGGTGTCCACCACGGCAAGTGCCAGGTCGTGCCCGATGTGCGCGTTGATCCCGGCCAGCGCGAACTGCAGGGGGCGTACGCCGGGATGGCGGCGGTACTGGAACAGGGGCCGCCAGCAGGCCGGCGGACGCAAACCGTCGGCGGTCGCGCCCACGGCAGAGAGATAGCGCTCGGCGAAGAGCACGCTCAGGGTGGTGGCGGCCCGCGGGTCGGGGAACCCACCGCCGTCGATGCGCCGGCCGATCTCCTCGGTGACCGTCAGATAGACCCGGTTGAACACCGCGAGCCCGTCCGCGGCCGGCCAGGCGGAGCCGTACGCGGACATACGCGCCACCACCGAGTCGACCGCGGCCGGGCCGCAGCCCGGCCGCACAGCGAAATGTTCCATCTGAGCCATGGACGAAGGGTCCCAGCCATAGGCTCGTGGCCGTGGTGCCCGGCCGGGGCTTCCCCAGAACGGGGGAACGACGGCGCTGCCGGTGTCACCTGGAGGGGGAGATCGTGTCAGGCGTCCGTACTCAACTCCGTGCCGAGCGTGCTGCCCGACGGCGCGCCGCGCGCCGTCGGGCGATGGTGGTGGCCGCATCGGCCGTGGTCGCGGCCGCGGCCGCGGCGGGGGCGGCCGGTGTGCTGGCGCAGACGTCGGCGGACGACGAGAAGAAGCGCGCGGCCCCCTCGGTCACCAAGGCCACGGTCCCCGCACCGTTGCCTGCCGTACCGTCCGCGACGCCCACCCGCCCACGGCCCAGTGCCTCACCGAGCCGGGCGCCCGCACCGTCCCCGTCCGTCGCACCCGGGCGCGCGCGCAACGACACCGCCCCTGCCGTCCTGTACAGGCATCCCGAGTCACAGGTGCTGGACTGGGTCCGCGCGCACCACAGCGATCCGAGGCGGACCGTGATCGAATCACGGATCGCGGCACGGCCCAGCGCCGTCTGGTTCACGGAGTACGACCCCGGTGCGGTCACGGGCAGGGTGCGGTCGGTGACGTCGGCTGCCGCGGCGGTGAACCGCACGGCCGTCCTGGTGGCCTACGCGATACCGGACCGGGACTGCGGGGGAGCGTCCGAGGGCGGGGCACCGGACCTCGGCGCGTACGACGGATGGGTCCGGGAGTTCGCCGCGGGTCTCGGCGACAAACCGGTCCTGGTGATCCTCGAACCCGACTCGATCGCGCAGGCCGACTGTCTGTCCGCCGAACAGCGGTCCGCACGCTTCGCAGCCCTCGGGCGCGCGGCGCGGACGATGAAGGCGGCCAACCCCCGCGCCAAGGTCTACTTCGACGCGGGGCACTCAGGTTGGCGTCCGGCGGCCGAGCAGGCCGCCGCGCTGCGCTCGGCCCAGGCAGGCACCAGCGGCGACGGCATCTTCACCAACGTCTCCAACTTCCACAGCACGGCCGACGAGGTGGCCTACGCACGCCGGGTGCTGGCGGCGCTCGGCGGCCGACCGGGCCTCGGGGCGGTGATCGACACCAGCCGCAACGGCAACGGCGCGCCGCCGGCCGGGCAGTGGTGCGACCCCGCCGGGCGGGCGATCGGCCGCGCGCCGACCACCGACACCGGCGAGGCGGGGATCGACGCCTATCTGTGGGTCAAGCTGCCGGGGGAGTCGGACGGCTGCAAGGGCGACGCCGGGTCCTTCACCCCCGATTACGCCTACGAGTTGGCGACGGGCTGACGGTACGCGCCGCGCTCGTCGTCCTGCCTGCTGTCCTCGTCGCCGCTGTCCTCGTCGCCGCTGTCGTACGTCGAGGTGCCCGAATCCGGCAGTGGCTCCTGCGTCACCGGCGACAGGAGCCTCGCGCGCAGGACGGTTCTCGACGCCCGTACCCGGCGGATCGGCCCGCAGACAGCCGCGGACGGCAGTCGGCCGCAGGAGCTCGCCCGGACCCGCAGCCGGCACTACTCGGCCTTCGACCTGGTCGTCGTGTACGCCCGCCTCGCCGACATCGGCAGGCACGTCGGCGTGAAACCTGGGACTACCGGGGGCCGCAGTGGCAGAGCCTGTTCAGGGCGGTCGACCATCTGCTGCCCGCCGCCACCGGGGCGGCCGCCTGGCCGCACCCCGAGCTCGAGTTCTACCGGTAGGCGGCGAGTGATGTGGTGCACGCGGCGGCCGACGCCGGCGACGGGCAGGCCAGGGCGGCGGTCCCGCGGCTCGAGACACCACCGGGCGGTGACCTCTGGGCGCTGCGGCCCGCCGCCGAACAGCTCGACTCCATCGCGGGCTGAGCGGCGCGCCCGCTCCGGCGGGGGTCCGCCCCGCCTCCCGCTCCTCAATCGCCGGCGGGGCTGCGATCCGCCCGCCTCACCGCGTCAGTCGTGCCTGACGTGGCGGTTTCCCGGCCGGCCGAGCGCAGCACTCCCGCGCCCACGATCAGGCCGCACGCGAGCGCCGTCACCAGACCGAAAGAGACGACCAGGCTGGTGGCGTCGGCGACCGCGCCGATCGCCGAGGGAGCGATGAGTCCCGAGGTGTAGGTGATGGTGGCGACGCCGGCGATGGCCTGGCTGGGATGGGGGCCGCTGCGCCCCGCCGCCGCGAAGGCGAGCGGCACCACGACGGCCACACCGAGTCCGATGAACCCGAAGCCGGTCATCGCCACGGCCGGATGGGGCGCCACGACCACCAGCAGTCCGCCCGCGGTCGCCAGTACACCGCCCGCCCGCACCGTGCGCACCGGTCCGAAGCGGTCCACGATGCGGTCGCCCGCGAGCCGCGCCACCGCCATGGTCAGCGCGAACGCGGTGGTGGATGCGGCCGCGAGGCCGGCCGATGTACCCAGTTCGTCCCGCAGAAAGACCGCCGACCAGTCCAGGCTCGCGCCCTCCGCGAACACCGCGCAGAACCCGACCGCGCCGATGACGATCGCCGACCTGGGCGGCAGCGCGAAACGAGGCGGCTCCTCGTGGGGCGCGCTGCGCAGATCCAGTAGGCCCTGACAGGCGATCAGACCGAGCGTGGTCAGTACCGCGGCGGCGACGGCGTGGTGCAGCCGGGCGTCGCTGCCGAGATGCGCGGCGAGAGTACCGCCCGCGGAGCCGATCAGCGCACCGGCACTCCACATGCCGTGCAGCCCGGACATGATCGAGCGGTCGAGGCGGTTCTCGATCTCGACACCCAGGGCGTTCATCGCCACGTCCGCCATGCCCGCCGTGGCGCCGAACACGAACAGCGCCGTACAGAGGGCGAGCAGATTCGGGGCGAAGGACGGCAGGGTCAGCGAGAGCGTCCACAGCGTGATCAGGCCGCGCAGCGCGTTGCGGGCGCCGAAGCGGTGGCTGATCGCGCCGGCCAGCGGCATCGCCACGGATGCGCCCAGCGCCGGGAAGGCGAGCGCGAGACCGAGCTGCCCCGCGCCGACCGCCGCATGCTCCTGGATCCAGGGGATGCGGGTGGCGAAGCTGCCGGTGACCGCGCCGTGCACACAGAAGACGGCGGCCACGGCGTACCGCGCGCGCTTCAACTGGCTCTGTCCGAAGACCACTTCGCCGGCCATGCCTGTGCCCCTCCCCACAGAAGTCCCGCGTAAACTATCAGGAACCCTGCCTGATAAATAGCGGCGGGCAGTGATCTGGAAGGATTCCGGCATGCCCGCATCCCCGAGCACCGCCCGGGTCATCAACGACCGGCTCGCCCTCCGACTGCTGCAGCAGGAAGGCCCGTTGACGGCAGGGCAGCTGAAGACCATGACCGGACTCTCCCGTCCCAGCGTCGCCGATCTGGTGGAGCGGCTGCAGATGTCCGGTCTGATCCGGATCGTCGGCGAGGCGGGCGCCGAGCGCCGGGGCCCCAATGCCCGGCTGTACGGGATCGTCGCCGACCGCGCGCACCTGGCCGCTCTCGATGTACGGACCCGGAGCGTGACCGTCGTCGTCGCCGATCTGCTCGGCGTGACCCTTGCCGAGGCCTCACTTCCCATCGGCGGCGACACCGGCACCGGGCCCGCCGTCGAGCGGGCGGTCGCACTCCTGGAACGGACGGCCCACGAGGCGGGCGCGGCCCGGCTGCACAGCGTCGGCATCGGCGCGCCCGGCCTGATCGACCCGGCCACCGGCGAACTGCGCCACACCTCCGGCCTGCCCGCCTGGCACCGCCGCCTCGTCGCCGCACTCCAGGAGCGGCTGCCTGCCAGGGTCCTCGTCGAGAACGAGACCAACCTGGCCGCCGTGGCCGAACAGCGCCTGGGTGCGGCCCGCGACCGCGACACCTTCGCGCTGCTGTGGCTCGGCCACGGGATCGGCGCGGCGCTCTTCCTCGACGGCAGACTCCGCCGAGGTGCGTCGGGCGGGGCGGGTGAGATCGGCTTCCTGCCGGTACCCGGCACGACGGGACTGCCGAGCGGGGTCGACTGCGAGGGCGGCTTCCACTCGCTGGCCGCGTCCGCCGCGGTCTGCGCGCTCGCCGACCGGCACGGCATCGAGGTGCCGCGGTCCGGGGAACCGAGGGCCGCGGCGGTTGTACGGGCGGCCGTAACGGCCGGCCGGGACGGCTTTCTCGACGCCTTCGCCGACCGTCTCGCCCTCGGCGCGGCCGCGGTCGCCTCCGTCCTCGACCCGGGGTGTGTGGTCCTCGGCGGGGAGGTCGGCCATGCCGGTGGCGCGGAACTGGCCGCCCGGGTCGAGGCCCGGCTGGCCGAGCTCTCTCCGCTGCGTACCGAGGTACGGGCGGGAGTGCTCGGGGGCGCCGCGGTCCTGAGCGGCGCGCTGCTGGCGGCGCGCGAGGCGGCCCAGGACGAACTCTTCGCACCGGGCGCGTGAGCGCATGGCACCACCGTGCGTGTGAGTCGCGGCGTGTCGCAATCGTTCTGACCGGGCCGTCCGGGACGGCTGCTCGCAGCGGCGCGAAGCCCGGCGGCGGCAAGGGCCGGACTCCGCCGCCGGGCGGTCGACACCCCAGAATCCGAGGAGGTGCCGCAGAGAGTAATTGGACTAGACCAGGGCGGTCAATAGGTCTGAATCAGCCATCCGATACGAGCTTGTGAGTCAGCCCACAGCTGTTCACTCGCATGGCCCTTGACCGGGCGTGGCACACTGGCCCTGTATCAGCAGCAGCGCACTCCGGGGTCGGTGTAATTCCGAACCGGCGGTTACAGTCCGCGACCCGTCCGCATCCAGCGGCCGGTTGACCAGGTGAAATTCCTGGACCGACGGTGAAAGTCCGGATGGGAGGCAGTGCGCGGCGGGCGACCTTTCCGGTACGCCGGCCGTAGTGGCTGATCGCCGTATTCGGCGATCGGTGCGCTCGGTCCCGGCGTCGCTGTGAAGCATTGTCCCGCTCTCTGTCGTCATCGACAGGCCCCGGAGTCCGTGCCCGAAGAGGCAGGAGGACCCGGTGGCCACCGCAGCCGACACGGACGCCATGCGCCGAGCGATTCTGCTCGCCGCCCGCGGACTCGGCTCCACCAGCCCCAACCCGGTTGTCGGGTGCGTCATCCTCGATGCCTCCGGACAGCCCGCAGGTGCCGGCTTCCACCGGCGCGCAGGCGGCCCGCACGCCGAGGTCCACGCACTGCGAGAGGCCAAAGAGCGCGCCCGCGGCGGCACCGCGTACGTCACCCTCGAGCCCTGTAACCACACCGGCCGCACCGGGCCCTGCGCCCAGGCCCTTGTCGAGGCCGGGATCGAACGGGTCGTGTACGCCGTCGGCGACCCGACCGCACAGGCCACCGGTGGCGCGGACAGTCTGCGCGCCGCCGGAGTCCAGGTCGAGCAGGGCCTCCTCGCCGACCAGGCCGAAGCGGGCAACATCGCCTGGCTCACCTCTGTACGCCTCGGCCGCCCCTACGTTCTGTGGAAGTACGCCGCGACCCTCGACGGCCGTATCGCCGCGCAGGACGGCACCAGCCGCTGGATCACCTCGCCCGAGTCCCGCGCCGACGTCCACCGGCTGCGCGCCGAGGCCGACGCGGTGATCGTCGGCTCCGGCACGGCCCGCGCCGACGACCCGCACCTCGCGATCCGCGGCATCGAAGGCGCCGTCCAGCCGCTGCGCGTGGTCGTCGACACAGAAGGTACCGCCGTCAAGCCCGGCGCCCGCGTCCTCGACGACGCCGCGCCCACGCTGATCGCGGTCGCCGAGGACGCCGAGACCGGACTGCGCGATGTCGTACGGCTGCCTCGCGCGGCGAACGGCCTGTCCGTACCGGCCCTGTTGGAAGCCCTGCACCAGCGCGGCGTCCGCTCCGTACTCCTCGAAGGCGGCCCGACGCTTGCCGGAGCATTCGTCGCCGCGGGAGCCGTCGACAAGGTCGTCGGTTATCTCGCCCCCGTACTCCTCGGCGCAGGCCGCACCGCCCTCGCCGGCGCCGGAATCTCCACGATCGCCGAAGCGTTGCGGCTCGACATGACCGAGACCGTACGCATCGGCCCCGATCTGCGCGTTACCGCCACACCCGCCACCGCCCCGAAGGAGCGCTGAGTGTTCACCGGAATCGTCGAAGAGTTGGGTGAGGTGACCGCCGTCGAGAAGCTCGGCGACTCCTCCCGCTTCCGACTGCGCGGCCCCGTCGTCACCGAAGACGCGAAGCACGGGGACTCGATCGCCGTCAACGGCGTCTGTCTCACAGTCGTCGACTTCGGCGACGGCGAGTTCACCGCCGATGTGATGGCCGAGACCCTCAACCGCTCCAGCCTCGGCGCGCTCGCGGAAGGCTCCCGCGTCAACCTGGAGCGGCCGATGGCCGTCGGCGACAGGCTCGGCGGCCACATCGTGCAGGGCCATGTGGACGGTACCGGCACCATCGTCGAGCGGAAGCCGTCGGAGAACTGGGAGATCGTGAAGATCTCCCTCCCCGCCGACCTCTCCCGCTATGTCGTCGAGAAGGGCTCGATCACCGTCGACGGGGTCAGCCTGACCGTCGTCGACGCGGGCCCCGACTACTTCACCCTCAGCCTCATCCCCACCACCCTCGCGCTGACCACGCTCGGCATCAAGCAGCCCGGCGACCCGGTCAACCTCGAGGTCGACGTCATCGCCAAGTACGTCGAGCGGCTGCTCGGCGCCGGCTCCGAGGAGTCCGCGAAGTGAGCGCAGTGTCCTGGCTGAACTCCGAGGCGTTCACCGCCTTCGAGCAGCACATCAAGTGGTCCGACATGATCGGTAACACGATCGGTCTGATCGCGCTCGCGCTCGGCTGGCGGCGCTCCATATGGACCTGGCCGGTGCAGTTCGTCTCCGGAGTCATTCTCTTCGCCGCGTTCGCCTCGTCACATCTGACCGGCAGCGCGGGCAAGCAGGTCGTGGTCATGGTCGTCGCCGCGTGGGGCTGGTGGCAGTGGACCCGTGGCCGGCAGCAGGCCCAGGACGGCTCGATCGCCATCCGCTTCGCGAGCCGGCGCGAGCGCGTACTCCTCGTCGCCGCCGCGGCAATCGGCACCGTCGCCGTCGCCGGGCTCTTCACCCTGGAGCCGTCGCTCTCCTGGGACCCGTGGCCCGACGCGTACATCTTCGTCGGCACTCTGATCGCCATGTACGCCCAGGCGCGCGGCCTCGTCGAGTTCTGGTTCGCCTGGCTGCTGGTCGATCTCGTCGGCGTCCCGCTCAACTTCGCCAACGGCTTCGCCTTCTCCGGTTTCGTCTACATCATTTACGGCGCGCTCGTCCTGTGGGGCATGCGCGACTGGTGGCTGCGCTCCCGTACGAGCGCCAAGCCCTCCCTGGAAGGAGCGGCAGCATGACTTCCCGCCCGTCACCCACCACCCTGCCCGAGGCGCCTCGCGCCACCCCCTCGACGCCCACCTGGTACTCCACCGACAATGTCGAGGACTTCGCCCTCGACCCGGTGGAGCAGGCCATCCGCGACATCGCGGCGGGAAGGCCCGTCGTGGTCGTCGACGACGAGGACCGCGAGAACGAGGGCGACCTCGTCATCGCCGCCGAGAAGGCCACACCCGAGATCGTCGCCTTCATGATGAGCGAGTGCCGCGGCCTGATCTGCGCTCCTATGGAGGGTGAGGAGCTGGAGCGGCTCGACCTGCCGCAGATGGTCGAGCACAACACCGAGTCGATGCGGACGGCGTTCACCGTCTCCGTCGACGCGGGCCCGGCCTTCGGCGTCACCACCGGTATCTCCGCGGCCGACCGCGCAACCACCCTCCAGCTGCTGGCCGGCGGCAGGGCCGAGGCTTCCGATTTCGTACGCCCCGGTCATGTCTTCCCGCTCCGCGCCAAGCCCGGCGGGGTGCTGGTCCGCAACGGCCACACCGAGGCCGCCGTCGACCTGGCCCGCCTCGCCGGACTGCGCCCCGCCGGCGCGATCGTCGAGATCGCGGGCGAGGACGGAGTGATGCTGCGGCTGCCCGAGCTGATCCCGTTCGCCCGCAAGCACGGACTGACGATCATCTCCATCGAGGACCTGATCGCGTACCGCCGTACCTCCGAGCCGACAGTCAAGCGCGAGGCCGAGGTCGATCTGCCCACCTCCTTCGGCCAGTTCACCGCTTTCGGCTACCGCTCCACCGTCGACGGCGTCGAGCATGTCGCGCTCGTCCACGGCGAGATCGGCGACGGCGATGACGTCCTCGTACGCGTCCACTCCGAGTGCCTGACCGGCGACATCTTCCACTCGCTGCGCTGCGACTGCGGCCCCCAGCTGCAGGCCTCCATGGAGCACATCACGAAGGCCGGCCGCGGCGTCGTCGTCTATCTGCGCGGCCACGAGGGCCGTGGCATCGGCCTGCTGTCCAAGCTGCGTGCGTACGAACTCCAGGAGCGCGGCCGCGACACCCTCGACGCCAATCTCGAACTCGGCCTCCCCGCCGACGCCCGCGACTACGGCGCGGGCGCGCAGATCCTCGAGGACCTCGGCGTACGCAGCCTCCGGCTGATGACCAACAACCCCGACAAGATCGCCGCGCTCGTCCGCCACGGCCTCACGGTCGACGGCCGCGAGCCGATGCCCGTTCAAGCGGGCGAGCACAACCTCCGGTATCTGCGCACCAAGCGGGACCGGATGGGACACGATCTGCCCTGGCTCGACGCCTCCGGCGCGTCCGCCTGCGGCAACCAGTAAGTCAGTAAGCGTCAAGGGAGAAACATGAGCGGCAAGGGTGCACCCGAACTGTCCGTACGCAACTGCGGCGACCTGCGGGTGGCTGTGATCGCGGCCCAGTGGCACGAGAAGGTCATGGACGGCCTCGTCGACGGCGCTCTGCGCGCATTGCACGAGCTGGGCATCGACGAGCCGACACTGCTGCGTGTCCCCGGCAGCTTCGAGCTGCCGGTGGTCGCCAAGGTGCTGGCGGGCCGCGGCTACGACGCGGTCGTCGCGCTCGGCGTCGTCATCCGCGGCGGCACCCCGCACTTCGAGTATGTGTGCCAGGGCGTCACCCAGGGCCTCACCCAGGTCTCCATCGACACCGGCGTCCCGATCGGCTTCGGCGTCCTGACCTGCGACACCGAGGAGCAGGCGCTGGACCGCGCCGGACTTGAAGGGTCGAACGAGGACAAGGGCCACGAGGCGGTCACCGCCGCCGTCGCCACCGCCACCACGCTGCGTACCGTCAGCGAACCCTGGCGCTGAACGTCCCACCCGCCGACCGGCACCACCCTTCGGCGGAGGTGCTGCGCGCCGGCCTTTCCGCACCCCTTAGGCTTGGGACCATCATGGCGAACAAAACCTTCGAAGAGCTCTTCGCCGAGCTGCAGCTCAAGGCGAAGAACGGCGACCCGGCCACCTCCCGCACCGCCGAGCTGGTGGACAAGGGAGTGCATGCCATCGGCAAGAAGGTCGTCGAGGAGGCCGCCGAGGTGTGGATGGCCGCCGAGTACGAGGGCAAGGAAGCCGCCGCCGAGGAGATCTCGCAGCTGCTGTACCACGTCCAGGTGATGATGGTCGCGCGCGGGATCTCCCTCGACGACGTCTACGCCCACCTCTGAGCACCGCCCCGACTCACGGAACAACGCGAACAACTCCGTACGGAACAACGCGAACAAAGGAAGCCCGTCTCATGCTGCGCATCGCCGTCCCCAACAAGGGTTCACTGTCCGGACCTGCGTCGGCGATGCTCCATGAGGCCGGCTACCAGCAGCGCAAGGAGTCCAAGGAGCTCGTACTCGTCGACCCCGAGAACGACGTCGAGTTCTTCTACCTGCGCCCGCGCGACATCGCGATCTACGTCAGCTCCGGCAAGCTCGACATCGGCATCACCGGCCGCGATCTGCTGTTGGACTCCGGCGCCAACGCCGAGGAGATCCTCCAGCTCGGCTTCGCCCGCTCCACCTTCCGCTACGCGACCAAGCCCGGCACTGCCGACGGAGTCGGCGACTTCGGCGGAATGACGGTCGCCACCTCCTACGAGGGCATCGTCGCCAAGCACCTCGCCGACGAGGGCATCGACGCCTCCGTCGTCCACCTCGACGGCGCCGTCGAGACGGCGATCCAGCTTGGCGTCGCGCAGATCATCGCGGACGTCGTGGAGACCGGTACCAGCCTGCGCAACGCCGGTCTGGAGGTCATCGGCGAGCCGATCATGAAGTCCGAGGCGGTCGTCATCCGCCGCACCGGTGCGCCCGCCGACGACCCCAAGGTGCAGCAGTTCCTGCGCCGCCTCCAGGGCGTCCTGGTCGCCCGCAGCTACGTGATGATGGACTACGACTGCCGGGTCGAGCACCTCGAGCGGGCCGTCGCCCTCACCCCGGGCCTCGAGTCGCCGACCATCTCGCCGCTGCACCACGAGGGCTGGGTCGCCGTCCGTTCCATGGTCGCGGCCAAGGAGGCGCAGCGGATCATGGACGATCTGTACGACCTCGGCGCACGGGCGATCCTCACCACGGCCATCCACGCCTGCCGCCTCTGAAGGATGCCGGAGACCATGCCCGCCGCCGCGCCTCAAGTCCCCGCGCTCCCGGTCACATTCAGGCCGACCCGTACCCGGATCGTTCTGCTGACCGTGGGCGCGGTGATGTTCGCCGTGATCACCGCCATCGCCCTGCTGCTGGAGAAGCTGAGCGCGGCGGAGCGGAGCAGCTTCATCTTCACCGCCCTGGTCTTCCTCGGAGTGCTGGCCCTGCTCAGCAGGCCGAAGGTCGTCGCCGACGAGAACGGCGTCACTGTCATCAATCTCACCCGTACGCGCCAACTGGAGTGGGCCGAGATCCTGCGGGTGAATCTCCGCCCCGGGGACCCGTGGGTCTTCCTCGACCTCAGCGATGGCACCAGCCTGCCTGTACTGGGCATTCAGCCCGGTATCGCCAAGGCGCACGCCATCAGTGACGCCCGCGCTCTGCGGGCTCTCGCGGAATGCCGGGGCACCCGCCCGGACGAGGACTGAGCGGCGATGCCCCTGCCGCGTCCGCCGCGCGCTTGACTACTCTGGTGACGGTGGCGACAAGCGCGCCCCGCTCCGCACCACCCGGCCCCCAGCGGCCCGCGGGGCACCTGCGACCCGAGGAGTGACTCCCTCCAGCAATGGACGGATCGTCCGGTAGTACCTGCGCCGCCCCCTCCCAGGAGGCGGCGGCATGATCGTCTCTCTTCTGCTGCTCGCCGCAGCGTTCCTCCTGATCCTCGCCAATGGCTTCTTCGTGGCGGCCGAGTTCGGCCTGGTCACGGTGGAGCGGCCCGATGCCGAGCGCGCCGCCGCCGAGGGCGACCGCCGCGCCGGCCGTGTCGTCAAGGCACTGCGGGAGCTGTCCTTCCAGCTCTCCGGCACCCAGCTCGGCATCACCATCACCTCGCTCGTGGTCGGCATGCTCGCCGAGCCCGCGCTCGCCGGACTGCTCGCCGGGCCGCTGACCGCCACCGGGCTGCCCGCGGGGGCCGTCTCCGGGATCGCGGTGGTGATCGCGATGCTGCTCGCCTCCGCCGTCCAGATGGTGATCGGTGAGCTCGTCCCCAAGAACTGGGCGATTTCCCGGCCGTTGCAGGTCGCGCGATTCGTCGCCGGCCCGCAGCATCTCTTCTCTACGGTCTTCCGTCCGGTCATCACCCTGCTCAACACCGTCGCCAACCGTCTCGTGCGGATGCTCGGCGTCGAACCCGCCGAGGAGCTGGCGTCCGCCCGCACGCCCGGTGAGCTGGTCTCGCTGGCCCGCCACTCGGCACGCGCCGGAGCGCTGGAGCAGGACACCGCTGACCTGTTCGTACGGACGCTCTCGCTCGGCCATCTCACCGCGCAGCATGTGATGACGCCGCGGGTGAAGATGAGCGCGCTGCAGAGCGACGCCGCCGCGGCCGATGTCCTCAACCTCACCCGCGCGACCGGACTTTCGCGCTTTCCCGTCTACCGGGAGCGCATCGACGAGATCGTCGGCATGGTGCACCTCAAGGACGCACTCGCGGTGCCGGTCGACGAACGGCAGCGAACCCGGGTGGACCGGGTCGCCGTCCCACCGCTCCTCGTGCCCGAGACGCTGCCCGTGCAGCAGCTGCTGGAGCGGCTGCGCAGCGAGCAGCCCATCGCCGTCGTGGTCGACGAGTACGGCGGCACCGCCGGAGTCGTCACGCTCGAGGACATCATCGAGGAACTCGTCGGCGAGGTCCGCGACGAGCATGACGCTGAGGCGGACGCCCAGCCCGAACTGGCCTCCGTGGCCGCGGAGGAGGGCAACCCCGCCTGGGAGGCAGACGGCAGCTGCCGCGTCCTCACGCTGCGCCGGATAGGCCTCGATGTGCCCGAGGGCCCGTACGAGACGGTGGCAGGCCTCGTCGCCGATCTGCTGGGACGTATTCCCGCCCCCGGTGACCGGGCCGAACTCCCCGGCTGGCGGCTCCTGGTCCGCCAGGTGGGCCGCTACCGGGCCGAGCGGGTGCGCCTGGTGCGTACCGCCGACGTCCCGGCCCTGCCGGAGGCCGTGCGATGAGCGTCCTCCAACTTCTTTTCGCCGTCCTGCTGGTGCTGGCCAACGGCTTCTTCGTCGGCGCGGAGTTCGCGCTCGTCTCGGTACGCCGCAGCCAGGTCGAACCGCTGGCCGCGGAGGGTTCCTCGCGGGCCAGGCAGGTGCTGTACGGACTGGAGAACCTGCCGCAGATGATGGCCGCCGCGCAGTTCGGCATCACCATTTGCTCACTGACCCTGGGCGCGGTCGCCGAACCGACCGTGGCCAATCTGCTGGAACCGGTTTTCCACGCCGCGCATCTGCCCGATGGGCTGATCCATCCACTGGGCTATGTCGTCGCACTGGCCGTGGTCGTCTCCCTGCACCTGGTCATCGGCGAGATGGTCCCGAAGAACCTGGCGATGGCCGCCCCGGAGAAGACCGCGCTCTGGCTCAGCCCGGGCCTGGTCACCTTCGCCCGGCTGTGCCGCCCGGTCACTGCGGCGCTCGGCGCCTGCGCCCGGCTGGTGCTGCGGGCCTTCCGAGTCGAGCCGAAGGACGAGGTGGAGGCGGTCTTCACCAGTGAACAGCTGAACCGTCTGGTGGAGGACTCGGGCCAGGCGGGGCTGCTGGAGCCCGCGGAGCAGGAGCGGCTGGAGGATGCGCTGGAGCTGGGCAGCCGCCCGGTGACGGATGTGCTGATCACCCGCTCCGCGCTGGTGACGGTCGCCCCTTCGGTCACCCCGCGCCAGGTCGAGGAGCTGACGGTACGTACCGGCTACTCCCGCTTCCCGGTCTGCGGGGAGGGCGAAGGCCCGTTCATGGGTTACCTCCATGTCAAGGATGTCCTCGACCTGGAGGACCGGGAACGGGCCGTGCCCCAGCAGATCTGGCGCCCCATGGCGACCCTGCGGGGCGAGCTCCCGCTCGATGACGCCCTCACCGTGATGCGCCGCGCGGCCACCCACCTCGCCCAGGTCGCGGACGCGTCGGGACGGGTGCTGGGTCTGGTCGCGCTGGAGGACGTCCTGGAAATGCTGGTCGGCGAGGTCCGCGACCCGGCCCACCGGGTGACGGTCCCCCGTGCGTCCGAGACTGCCCTGGACACCGCCCTGGTCGGCTGAGGGCCGAGCGGCGGCTCAGAGCGGCGGGTCCTGCGGGTCGCGGTCCACCGGACCGCGGCCCGACAGGACCTCGCCGTACGCCTGCATCAGATCGGGCAGCCTCAGTGTGGCGAGATCCTCGCGGGTCGGCGTGCCGGGATATCCGGACAGCCGCAGATCCCGGTAGGCGCAGCTCTTCTCATAGAGCGTGCGCAGGAACCGGCCGTTGCCGAGCTCGTCGATCCAGCCCTGGTCGACCACATGTCCGCTGATGGAGCGCAGTTCCTCACGCACCTCGTCGTCCCACACATCACCGTTCTCGGCCGCGAGCACTTCGCCGATGGCGGTCAGTTCGAGGGGGCGGTACGAGGGGAAGTCGACCCGCGTGGTGAAGCGCGAGGACAGACCGGGGTTGGTGGCGAGCAGCCGGTCCATGCCCTCGGGATAGCCGGCCAGGATGACCACCAGATGGTCGCGGTTGTCCTCGGCTCGCTTGAGGAGAACCTGGAGGGCCTCGTCGCCGTACGCGTCACCCTTGGAGTAGCCGGAATTGGAGAGGCTGTACGCCTCGTCCACGAACAGCACTCCGCCGATCGCCGAGTCGATCAGCTCATTGGCCTTCACGGCCGTCTGGCCCAGGAACTCACCGACAAGATCGGCCCGTTGGGCCTCGACCAGATGGTCGCCGCCGAGCAGGCCCAGCGCGTAGAAGACCCGGCCGAGGATGCGCGCGACGGTCGTCTTGCCGGTGCCTGAGGGACCGGAGAAGACGAAATGCCGTTTCGGCGGCTGCACCGGCAGCCCCTGGTCGGCGCGCAGCCGAGCCATCTTCAGCTGCGCGGACAACGCCTTGACCTGCCGCTTCACCGGCTCCAGGCCCACCATCCGCTCCAGCTCCGCGAGTGCTTCGGCGAGCAGCACCGGATCGGTGGGGCCCGCCGGGAACTGCGGTGGAGCGGGCTGCGCGGGAGTAACCGCCTTCGGCCTCGGGCCGGCGGGCGGGACGATCGGCACGGCGCCCGGGAGCTGGGTCTGCGGATCGGGGCCGAGCCGCGCCTCGGCCGTGAGCGCACTGTCCCCCTCCGCCTGTGCGTCCGCGGTGTCCTGCCCGAAGCCGGCCAGCGACACCGCGGCCAGTCCTGACGACTCGTCGTACCCGTCGATCCCGTCGTACTCCGCGATCGCGGCCAGACGCGCCGATGTGTCCATGAAGGCCGGATCGATCCGGTGCACCGCCCGGTACAGCGGCAGGGCGGCGGCGCTGCGGCCGGTACCCTCGTGGGCCCGCGCCAGCCAGTACCGCAGCTCCTTGCGCTGTGGCTGCTCACTGCGGCAGCGCATCAGAGCGGCGGAAAGCAGCGGCTCGGCCTGCCCGTACATCTCCAGACGCACCCGGGCCATCCCGCCGAAGAGTCCGGCCTCGATGCCCAGCAGCGGATCGTTGACCAGCGGCTCGGTATGACGTACGAGCTGCTCCCAGTCCTTGACCAGATACGCGCGGCAGGCGTGCAGAAAGCGCACCTGGGGATCGGCGTCGACCGGCGGCAGACCCGCGAGCGCCCGGTCCAGCTCCGGCACATGACGGCCGTCGAGCCAGTGGGAGGCGTGGGCGAGCAGCAGATCACGCGGGCTCTCGAGCACCGGCTGAACCCACCAGCCCAGCCAGTACCAGGAGTTGAGGGTGCGGCGGTGGCGGGCGCGCTGCTCGCCGAAGCGCTCGCGGCTGCGGTACATGCGCAGCAGCGCGGTGGTGGTGTCGACGCGCAGGGCGTGCAGGCCGAGCCAGCCGTCGGCCATCCCGGGATCGACCCGCACCGCGGCCCGGAACTCCTCCTCCGCCTGCGGATAGGCCCCCATGGTGTAGGCCTCCACGCCGCGCACCCAGGCGAGGTCGGCCGGGGCCGGTGCGCCCTGCGTGCCGATGTCCATCAGGTCCCCCACAAAACGTGCACCTGTGATGTCCCGCCGGGCGGGCGCCCGTCGGCAGCGAACTGAACCACCTTGCCGTGGACGGGAATTGACCCCACCGAGGTGCATCGTACCTGCGTAAGGGGTGTGCGACTAAGGGCACGACAAGCACCCCGGTGACGGTGACCCAGGGTGAGCGAGGAGTGGGATGTGGCGCCGGGGAGGAGGGGGAGAGGGCAGAACGAAGCCCCCGATCACGGGGGAACAACCGGGGGCTTCGCGTCTGCGGCGGCTCCGGAAAGCCGCACATTGAGAACGTAAGACCTGTACGCCCCCTCGGTCAAGCAGAGTTGAGGCACTCTTGAGGCGGATTTCCGACTGCTCAGTATGCCGGGGAAAGGCAGTAACTGTACGTGATGATCCGGTTCGGTCACGCTGTCGCAGAAGGCCCCTGGAGCCACTTGTACCCCTCCTGACACTCGCGTACCAGGGCATCCGCGAACGGACGAGAAGGGTCCGACAAGAAATGGCGTGTCTCCGCCATGGTCCAGTCGTCCCAGAAAGCGGAGAGCTCGCTTCCATCGCGGTCCCGGCCCCGCTGCCAGGACTCTTCCGCGCTGCGCTCCATCCACAGCAGCCTCGCGAGAAACGGGCGCAACGCCCGCCGCCCAGCCCCCACGCCCTCGATCAGCACCACAGGAGCCGCCTCCAGAGAGCACGGCGGTCCGAAGCGGCGCAGATTCCAGTCGTACGGGTCGTAGTGCGCGGTCCTGCCGTGCGAGAGCGGGCCGATCACTTGGATCAGCATCCGGTCCGTCCAGGCGAAGAGCTCCTCATGGGTGGCCAGGTCGTCGAGGTGCAGCACCGGCACGCCGTCGCCGAGTGCCGTCGCGAGCCGGGCCGCGAACGTGCTCTTCCCCGAGCCCGCGTGGCCGTCGACCGCGACCAGCCGCACCGGTCCGCACGAAGGCGGAAGTGCGCGCAGCGCCATGGCCTGCCGATCGAGGTCGTCCATCCCGCCAGCCTAGGAGGCCCGCCGCCGATGAGGCCCGCCCCCTGAGAGTGCGGCGCACCCCTCCGCAGGTCCGGCCAGTGGACCAGACCAATATTGGTGGAGCGACGCGGTCCCAAGTGCTGGCAGAAGTCCGCCGGGACCCGCGATAGTTGCCCCACTGTCGCGCACCTGACTTGGGGGGTCCCCATGCCCAGACCTACTTCGCGCAGATCCGTGCTGAGTGCCGCGGTCGCGGCAGCGGCGGGTGCGGGCGCGCTGTCCTCCGCCGCCCCGGCGGCCGCCGCCCCGGCCGGTCGCACCGGTTCCGTCCCGCTGGTCGACAACCAGTTCTGGACCTCGTACACCGACTGGCGCTTCGGCACCGCGGCCGGCACCCGGGCCGTCGCCGGCCGGCGCCCCGGAGTGGTCATCGCCGCCCCTGCCGGCCGC
The DNA here is from genome assembly GCF_035918095.1 of Streptomyces sp. NBC_01750. NCBI lineage: Bacteria > Bacillati > Actinomycetota > Actinomycetes > Kitasatosporales > Streptomycetaceae > Streptomyces > Streptomyces sp. NBC_01750. Next base: position 1,551,899 of record NZ_CP109137.1, on the reverse strand, counting down.
ACCGACTACACCGATCCGCACACCGGCACCACTGCGACCTGGGAGTACGCCACCTGGACGTCGCCCGTCCACTGCTCGCAGGTGCCGGCGACCGAGGTCATCGCCTCCTGGAACGCGCACACTCCGGCCGGTACCTGGCTCCAGGTCGAGCTGCGCGGCGTCTACTCCGACACCACCCCGACCCCCTGGTTCGTGATGGGCCGCTGGGCGGCGGGCGACGGCGACATCCGCCGTACGTCCCTCGACGACCAGGGCGACGGCAAGGCCGGCATCTGGACGGACACCTTCTCCATCGACGACGCGGCCGGCGGACTGCGCCTGGTCTCGTACCAACTGCGGCTGACCCTCTACCGCAAGCCCGGCACCCGGCTCACGCCCACCGTGTGGCGGCTCGGCGCGATGGCCTCCGACATCCCGGACCGGTTCACCGTCCCCGCCTCCGCACCTGGACTCGCCCGCGAGCTTTCCGTACCGCGCTACTCGCAGAACACCCACGTCGGCCAGTACCCGGAGTACGACAACGGCGGCGAGGCCTGGTGCAGCCCCACCTCCTCCCAGATGATCATCGAGTACTGGGGCCGGAAGCCGTCGGCCGCCGACCTTTCCTGGGTGAATCCCGCCTTCGCCGACCCCCAGGTCTGCCACGCGGCCCGCTTCACCTTCGACTACCAGTACAACGGCTGCGGGAACTGGCCCTTCAACGCCGCCTATGCGGCCACCTTCAAGGACATGAGCGCGGTCGTCACCCGGCTCTCCTCGCTCACCGACCTCGAGACGCTGATCCGGGCCGGTATTCCGGCCATAACGTCCCAGTCCTTCCTCAAGGAGGAGCTGACCGGCGCGGGCTACGGCACCTCGGGGCATCTGATGACCGTGATCGGGTTCACGGCCGACGGGGATGTGATCGCCAACGACCCCGCATCGCCCAGCAACGCCGCCGTACGCCGTGTCTACCGTCGCGCCGAGTGGGAGAAGATCTGGCTCCGCACCAAGCGCTACAACGCGAGCGGCAAAGTGGTCTCCGGCACAGGGGGCGTCTGCTACCTGTACTGGCCCGCCCAGCCGACCCCCGCCCAGCGCCGGGCGCTGGAGGCCGTCGGCATCCGGTGAGGCACCTGCCGGCCCCGCGTGCAGTGACGCACGTCTCTACCCCGGGACCGGTATCGCTGGCACTCTGGTCGGGGCACGGGGGGATGTCCGCCTACCAGACGACTGAACGAGACACATCATGACTTCGACCGCCATCACCGCCGACCGCGCCGAGCCCCGCACCCGGACCGGTGGCCCCGAGGACAGCTCCGAGATCCTCGAGCACATCCTCGGCTGGACCCTCGTCGTCGTCCTCGCCATGCTCGTCACCCAACTCGGACTGGTCTAGCGGCTCCGACTCTCTCCTGGGCGCGGCGACAGCACGTCGTCCACCTGCGCAGGGAGAGCGCCTGCGCAGGTCTGCCATACTGCGGAGATCCTGTGGCAGTTGGAGACTAGGGCTCAATTTGAATAATAGTCAACAGCGTGGCGCGACCGAACGATCCCAGGTACGCCGCGTTGAACTCATCGCAACCGGGCGGAAGTTGTTCGCCGACACTTCCTACGACGCACTCTCCATGGACGACATCGCCAAGCATGCGGGAGTCGCCAAGGGCCTGATCTACTACTACTTCAAGAGCAAACGCGGCTACTATCTCGCGATCATCGAGGACTCGGTGGCCGACCTCGTCTCACGCGCCGCCGGTGACACCGAACTGCCGCGCGCCGAGCGCGTGCACCGCACGATCGAGGCCTATCTCTGCTACGCCCAGCACCACCAGGCGGCCTTCCGCACCATCGTCACGGGCGGCGTCGGCTTCGACACCCAGGTGCAGTCCATACGTGACGCGGTGCGCGATGAACTGATAGCGACCATCGCCGAAGGCGCGTACGGCAGGCGAGAGATCCCCATGCTCGCCCGGCTCGCGCTGCTCGGCTGGCTCAGCAGCGTCGAGGGGATCACCCTCGACTGGCTGGGGCATCAGGAGCCGGCGCGGGAGACCGTGTGCGCGCTGCTGATGCGGATGCTGCGGGCCACGCTCGGCACGATCGAGGAGTTCGCGCCGGACTGCCCGGAGCCGCCGCGTGAACCGACGTCGGTGCCGGCTTCCGCGTCTGCTCAGGCTTCCGCGCCTGCTCAGGCTTCGGGATCTGCTCAGGCTCCCGCGCCCGTCGAGGCGTGACGCGAGGGCGGGGAGCCCGCCGGCTCCCCGCCCTCGCCCGGGTACTCCCGTGGGCTACTTGATGGCCTTGATCAGCTCTCCGCCCGTGGTGTCACCGCTGAGCTCCCAGAAGAAGGTGCCGCCCAGGCTCTGCTGGTTCTTGTAGGTCATCTTCCCGGCGATGGTGGCGGGGGTGTCGTAGCTCCACCACTGGCTGCCGCAGTGCGCGTACGCCGTCCCGGCGACGGTCCCGTTGGCCGGGCACCTGGACTTGAGCTCCTTGTAGTCGTCGATGCCCTGCTCGTACTTGCCGGGCGCCGGTCCGGTCGCCGTGCCACCGGGCGCCTTCTGAGTCACGCCCGTCCAGCCGCGTCCGTAGAAGCCGATCCCGAGCAGCAGCTTCGACGAGGGGATGCCGAGTCCCTTGAGCTTGGTGATCGCGGCGTTCGTGTTGAAGCCCTGTTGCGGAATGCCGGTGTAGGAGGTGAGCGGTGAGTGCGGGGCGGTGGGGCCCTGCGCCGCCCAGGCGCCGAAGAAGTCGTAGGTCATCGGGTTGTACCAGTCGACGTACTGGGCGGCGCCCGCGTAGTTCGCCTTCTCGATCTTGCCGCCGGACGAGGCGTCCGCGGTGATCGCCGCGGTCACCAGGTTGGAGCTGCCGAACTTCGAACGCAGCGCGGACATCACGTTCTTGAAGGCGTCGCGACCGCTGGTGTCACAGCTCAGTCCGCAGGCGTTGGGGTACTCCCAGTCGATGTCGATGCCGTCGAAGACATCCTTCCAGCGGGGATCCTCGACCAGGTTGTAGCAGGACTGGGCGAAGGCGGCCGGGTTGGCCGCGGCCTGGCCGAATCCGCCGGACCAGGTCCAGCCGCCGAACGACCACAGCACCTTGAGGTTCGGGTGCAGCTTCTTCAGCTTGCGCAACTGGTTGAAGCTGCCGCGCAGCGGTTGGTCCCAGGTGTCGGCGACGCCGTCCACGCTCTGTCCGGCGGTGTAGGTCTTCTCGTAGTCGGCGAACGAGTCACCGATGGCGCACTTGCCGCCGGTGACATTTCCGAAGGCGTAGTTGATGTGGGTGAGCTTGTTCGCGGACCCGGAGGTCTGGATGTTCCTGACGTGGTAGTTGCGGTCGTAGACGCCCCATTCGGTGAAGTAGCCGACCACCTTGCTTCCGGCGGCGGCCGCCGCGGGCGCGGCCACGGGCTTCGCGGCAGGGGCGGACTCGCCCGCGGAGGCGATATGGGCGCCGGTGATCAGGGTCGCGCCGAGCACGGCGGTACACGCGGCGGCGATGAGCGCCCTCAGGCGGGCGCGGGGACGGTGTGGTCCGAGCATCATGTCTCCTCGTGGGGGAGGGAGAGCGAGTGGGGGCGTGCTGTCGACCGTCGGGCCTATGTGGCATGAACACGGGCATGCGCTGGGGGGAACGGTAGAAGGACTAGACCAGTGGGGTCAATGGTTCGGACCAATTTCACCGTTCGGCGGGGCGGTACCGGAACGAGTCCTTGCAGCCCGTGACGGACGCCCGCTGATCGGGCATACTCAACGCGCCACAGCCGCCGTCGAGCCACTTTCGTGATCCGGAAGGGCAGCATCGGCCTGGCAGTAAGACCGGCGGCGCGCCCACACCCTTCGCGCGCGCCCGCCGCAGCGCCCGACAGGGAGGAGAGCGCCGTAATGCCCGATCGCGCCCCGCAGCCGGTGGATCGTCAACTGCCCACCGAGGAGTCCAGGGATCTGATCGCCCTGGTACGCGACATCATCCAGCGGGAGATCGCTCCCCGGGCGGCCGAGGAGGAGGATTCCGGGCACTTCCCGCGCGAGGTCTTCTCCCTTCTGTCCGAGTCCGGACTGCTCGGCCTTCCGTACGACTCCGAGTACGGCGGGGGAGACCAGCCGTACGAGGTCTACCTTCAGGTCCTCGAAGAACTCGCCGCCGCCCGCCTCACCGTCGGCCTCGGCGTCAGCGTCCACTCCCTCGCCTGCCATGCACTGGCCGGCTACGGCACCAAGGAGCAGCAGGCCGAGCATCTGTCCGCCATGCTCGGCGGCGGCCTCCTGGGTGCGTACTGCCTCTCCGAACCCGCCTCCGGATCGGATGCCGCGTCGCTGCGCACCAAGGCCGTGCGCGACGGGGACAGCTGGGTGATCACCGGCACCAAGTCCTGGATCACGCACGGCGGAGTCGCCGACTTCTACACCGTTCTGGCCCGCACCGGCGGTGAGGGCGCCCGTGGCATCACGGCCTTCCTCGTCCCCGGCGACGCGCAGGGCCTGAACCCTGCCGCACCCGAGAAGAAGATGGGTATGAAGGGCTCGCCCACCGCCCAGCTGAACTTCGACGGCGTACGGGTCCCCGACTCCCGCCGGATCGGTGAGGAGGGCCAGGGCTTTGCGATCGCGCTCTCCGCGCTCGACTCGGGCCGGCTCGGCATCGCCGCCTGCGCCGTGGGGCTCGCCCAGGCCGCCCTGGACGAGGCTGTCGCGTACGCCACCGGACGGCAGCAGTTCGGCCGGCCCATCGCCGACTTCCAGGGGCTGCGCTTCATGCTCGCCGACATGGCGACCCGGATCGAGGCAGGCCGTGCGCTCTATCTCGCCGCCGCGCGGCTGCGCGACGCGGGACGGCCCTTCTCCCGGCAGGCCGCCATGGCCAAGCTGTTCTGCACGGACGCGGCGATGAGCGTCACCACCGACGCCGTCCAGGTGCTCGGCGGCTACGGCTACACGCTGGACTTCCCGGTCGAGCGCTATATGCGTGAGGCCAAGGTGCTACAGATCGTCGAGGGCACCAACCAGATCCAGCGCATGGTCATCGCCCGTCACCTGGCCGGACCCGAAACGCGCTGATCCTGTGACGTGCTGAACCGGCCGTCCCACACCGGCGGCGCCGCGAGCCTGCTCCACTCCGGGTCGCGGCGCCCCGGCAAGGTCTGGCCCTTGCTCGCCCACTTGCGGAGCAGCTCGCGGTAGATGGGCGGATCGGCCGGATGCGGAACCGATTCTTCTGGAGCGGGCGCCGCAAGGCGCCGCCCGCCGCTACTGGTCGTGGCGTACTGCAGGGTCATGACTGGGCAACGCCCTGTGTCCCAGCCGGGTTACCGCCTCGGCGAATCGAGCGCGAGTTCGCGCCGTACCCGCCGCGGCCCGCGGCAATCGAGTACGGCGCCGGGGCTCCGGCCTCCCGCAAGCCCCTGACGTGCCGTCAGCCTCCTGCCGTCCAGGAGGCCGACCGCCGACAGGTCCACTTCGGCGAAGTGCGGGTTCCCGAAGATTCAGCCCGGTCCTGCACCACACCGGCCTTGCCGTCATGGTGCAGGGAAGCTACTGGTGGCCTGCCCGGTCCTCGGACCGCTCAGGCCGCACGCCGCAGGTGCGGCACCTTGACCGGCCGCGAGCCCGCGCCGCCGACGTGCGAGAAGGGCTGGGTCCGCCAGTCGAGCCCCTGGGGGAGCGTCAACAGCAGCGCAGTGTCCTGCTCCTGGACTTCCAGCGTCTCGTCCGCGGGACGCCCCTCGGCGGCCGTACGCCCCGTACCGGCGCACACGGTCAGCCCGAAGGGGTTCCACGGGGTGGGGCACAGCGCATGCTCCGGCAGGACGCCCTCGTCCGCCAGCAGCGCGATCGGCTGCACGCAGTCCGGGCAGATCACCCGGTACATCTCGAAGGTGTCGTACGCGTCGAGCTCATCGATCTCGGCCGGATCGGCCGAATCAACAGGCTCCGGTTCGGTACGTCCGCTGTTCTTCAGGTTCTGCATGGAGATTCCCCCCTCAGGTGGGCCGACCAGGCACTTGCGGCCTCGACCACAGCAAGCAATTCCCCACGCGCCGGCCAGGTAACCACGTGGTCACGACGGACCGGCCGGCAAACCTGTGGCATTGGTCACATGCCCGCCGCAGGTGCCTCTCCGGGTTGCCTCCGACTGTGCCGGAAGCGACCTGGGGCAATAGGTTGATCCGCATGGAGGAGCTGGATCGTCAGATCGTGGAATTGCTCGTCGCGGACGGGCGGATGAGTTACACCGACCTGGGCAAGGCCACTGGCCTGTCCACATCGGCGGTGCATCAACGCGTCCGCCGCCTCGAGCAGCGCGGCGTCATCCGCGGTTACGCCGCCGTGGTCGACCCCGAGGCGGTCGGGCTGCCGATCACCGCCTTCATCTCGGTCAAGCCCTTCGATCCCAGTGCCCCCGACGACATTGCGGAACGTCTCGCCGACGTGCCTGAGATCGAGGCCTGTCACAGCGTCGCGGGCGAGGAGAACTACATCCTCAAGGTCCGCGTCGCCACCCCGCTCGAGCTGGAGCACCTGCTGACCCGCATCCGCTCGCTGTCCGGCGTCTCCACTCGTACGACCGTCGTCCTCTCCACCCCGTACGAGGCACGCCCGCCGCGTATCTAGGCTGTTCCCATGACCGACAGCACCGCCCCCCAGGCCGAACACCGCACCGTGCTGCTGCGCGGTGGAGAAGTCCACAGCCCCGCCGACCCCTTCGCCACCGCGATGGTCGTCGAACGAGGACATATCGCCTGGGTGGGCTCGGAAGGCGCCGCCGACGCCTTCGCCGCCGGCGTCGACGAAGTGGTCGACCTCGAAGGGGCCCTGGTCGCTCCGGCGTTCACCGACGCACACGTCCACACCACGGCGACCGGCCTCGCCCTCACCGGCCTCGATCTGTCCGGCGCCCGCACCCTGGTCGAGGCGCTCGGTCTCGTACGGGAGCACAGCGCCGCACACGCCGCCGACAAGGTCCTCCTCGGCCACGGCTGGGACGCCACGCGCTGGCCCGAGCAGCGTCCGCCGTCCCGCGCCGAACTCGACCGGGCGGCCGGCGGCCGGCCGCTCTATCTGCCCCGGATCGACGTCCACTCGGCCGTGGTCACCACCGCCCTGCTCGACCTCGTCCCCGGCGTCACCGACCTCGCCGGGTACCACCCGGACGCGCCGCTGACCGCCGCCGCCCACCACGCCGTACGCGCCGCCGCCCATGCCGCGATCACGCCCGCGCAGCGCGCCGCCGCGCAGCGCGCCGCACTCGCCAGGGCCGCCTCGCTCGGTATCGGCACCGTTCATGAATGCGCCGGCCCCGACATCAGCGACGAGGACGACTTCACCTCCCTGCTGGAACTGGCCGGAGCGGAGCCGGGCCCGCGCGTTGTCGGTTACTGGGCCGAACAGGTCGCGAGCGCAAAGGACGCACAGCGCATCCGTGAACTCGGCGCCGTCGGAGCGGCCGGTGACCTGTTCGTCGACGGCTCCCTCGGCTCGCACACCGCCCACCTGCACTCCCCGTACGCCGACGCCCCGCACACCGGCGCCGCCCACCTCGACACCGCGGCCGTCGCCGCCCATGTCGCCGCCTGCACCGAAGCCGGGCTCCAGGCCGGTTTCCACGCCATCGGTGACGCCGCCCTCACCGCTGTCACCGAAGGCATCAGGACCGCCGCCGACACGCTGGGCCTCGCCCGAGTACGCGCAGCCCGCCACCGCGTCGAACACGCCGAGATGCTCACGCCCGAAACCATCGCCGCCTTCGCCGAATTCGGCCTCACCGCCTCCGTCCAGCCCGCCTTCGACGCGGCCTGGGGCGGCTCGGAAGGCATGTACGCCCAGCGCCTCGGCGCCGAGCGGGCCCGCACCCTCAACCCGTATGCCGCACTGCTGCGCGCCGGAGTGCCCCTCGCCTTCGGCTCCGACGGCCCCGTGACCCCGCTCGACCCCTGGGGCACCCTCCGGGCCGCCGCCTTCCACCGCACACCCGAACACCGGATCTCGGCCCGCGCCGCCTTCACCGCGCACACCCGTGGCGGCTGGCGGGCCATCGGACGCGACGACGCCGGCGTCCTGGTCCCCGGCGCGCCCGCCGACTACGCCGTCTGGCGCACCGAGGAACTCGTCGTCCAGGCCCCCGACGACCGCGTCGCCCGCTGGTCCACCGACCCGCGCTCCGGCACCCCTGGCCTGCCCGATCTCACCCCCGGCACCGAACTGCCCCGCTGCCTGCGGACGGTGGTCTTCGGACAAACTGTCTATGAGAGGCCGAACGAGTGACGTGAGGACATTTCGTACCGCCGATCGATGCCCGACGCGCTCCGTCGCGACCTGCGCATCTTCCGCGCTGACCTGGTGATTTGGGCAAAGATCGCAGATCAGGCGACTGTTGACAGTGAGCGCCCACCGGCCGGTAGGTTCGGCCGAGTCCACCACGGGACGTCCGACCGGCAGACCTTCACGCAGTCGTCGAACGCCGCTGGGTCATGGGGTGGTGCGTCGCACCGGCGCACTGTCACTGGGAGCCAGGTTCAGCGCCCGCGCCTCGGGGGCGAGGGAAGGTCTCAGCCGGCCGGCAGGTGTGACCCGGGTGGGGCCCGGCGTTCAGTAGACAACGGCTCTCGGTAGACCCGCAGCCAGCGGGTCCCAGGTCGGCCCGAAGGACGCCGGGCCCCGATCCGCAGCCCCTCGTCCCGCTTCTGTGCCGAAGACACGGCACCCCAGGTCCGTGCCGCCGCAGCCGCTCGATGAGCGCTCGCTATGGTGGGGCTCTGCGTACGGACTTTAAGGGGCAGCAGTGAACGACGGCGGTCAGCGGCGGTACGGCCCGCTCGGCAGGGCCTTGGTGATCATCCCGACCTACAACGAGGCCGAGAACATCAAGCCGATCGTCGCCCGGGTGCGCGCTGCCGTGCCCGAGGCGGACATCCTCGTCGCCGACGACAACAGCCCCGACGGCACAGGCAAATTCGCCGATGAACTCGCGGCCCATGACGACAAGGTGCAAGTACTGCACCGCAAGGGCAAGGAAGGCCTCGGCGCCGCCTACCTCGCGGGCTTCGCCTGGGGTATCGAGCACGGCTACGGCGTACTCGTCGAAATGGACGCCGACGGCTCCCACCAGCCCGAGGAACTGCCCCGGCTGCTCACCGCCCTCAAGGGCGCCGACCTGGTCCTCGGCTCGCGCTGGGTCCCCGGCGGCCGCGTGGTCAACTGGCCGAAGCACCGTCAGTTCATCTCGCGCGGCGGCAGCACCTACTCCCGGCTGCTCCTCGGACTGCCGCTCCGAGACATCACGGGTGGCTTCCGGGCCTTCCGCAAGGAGACCCTCGAAGGGCTCGGACTCGCGGACGTCGCCTCGCAGGGCTACTGCTTCCAGGTCGATCTGGCCCGCCGGGCCGTCGCCGCCGGTTACCACGTCGTCGAAGTCCCGATCACCTTCGTGGAGCGTGAGATCGGTGACTCGAAGATGAGCCGCGACATCCTTGTCGAGGCGTTGTGGCGGGTCACGGCCTGGGGCGTCGGCGACCGGGCGAATCGTCTCCTCGGCCGCAAGTCTTCCTGAACCGCCTCCCGGTGTTGCGTCCTCGCGCCGGACGGATCCTTCCTGATCGCCCCCTTACACCGCTCCGGCGGGCGTCCAGGCACACTGGGAGCATGACGACCGGCACACCTACCCCGACGGCCCGCAAGCGCTCGAGCGCCCGCAACCTCGTCCCGCTCGGCATCGCCGCCTGGCTGGTGCTCGAGATCTGGCTGCTGACCCTTGTGGCCGGAGCGGCCGGCGGGCTCACCGTCCTCGCCCTGCTCGTCGCCGGCGGCATCGGCGGCGCCGTCGTCATCAAGCGGGCCGGCCGCCGGGCCTTCCGCAATCTGACCGAGACCCTCCAGCAGGCACAGGCCGGCATGAGCCCGGCGTCCGGGACCGGCAGTACCGGCAGTACCGGCAGTACCGGCAACGGCTTCCTGATGCTCGGTGGCCTGCTCCTCATGCTGCCGGGACTGATCTCCGACGTGGCGGGCCTCCTGCTCCTGCTGCCGCCCGTCCGCTCGGCGCTCGGGCGGCACACGGAGCGTTCCCTGGAGCGCCGTATGCGCGCCGCCGCGCCCGGCAGTCTGGGCGATGCCTTCCAGCAGGCCCGCATCCACCGCCCGGACGGCAAAGTCGTCCAGGGCGAGGTCATCCGGCAGGACGCCACGCAGCCGCCGCGGGGCTACGAGGACGACGGCCAGAGGCCCCCGCTGACCCCCTGACCTGTGGCCGTCCCCTCCTCCGGGAAGACACGCGATCTTTCGGCCCGCGAGCCATCGGGAGAGCACGCCGGCTTTCGACGAGAGGGCACGCGAGCGCATCCGGGACACAGCAGAGCCGCGGGCCGTGTCACACACTCGGTGTGACACGGCCCGCGGCTCTTGATCTTGCGTTGTGCTGGTAGTGCGGTGTTGTTACGGGGTCAGGCGGACTTCCGGCTGTCCCGCGGATGCACAGCGATGTTCATGGCGCCGGAGCGAAGGACCGCCAGCCTCTCGGCCAGCACTTCCTCCAGCTCCTCGCGGGTGCGCCGCTCCATGAGCATGTCCCAGTGCGTTCGCGCCGGCTTGCCCTTCTTCTCCTCGGGGCCGTCGCCGTCAACCAGGAGTGCCTGGGCGCCACACGCCTTGCACTCCCACTCCGGCGGAATGTCCGCCTCTACGGAGAACGGCATCTCAAATCGATGGCCGTTCTCGCATGCGTACTCCACCGCCTGGCGCGGGGCCAGATCGATGCCGCGGTCCGTCTCGTAGCTGGTCACCACGAGTCGCGTACCGCGGAGAGCTCGCTCACTCATGAATCGTGCCTCCCGGGCTTGTCGCCCACAGGACAGGTGTCGCTGTCGTCGTCATCCGGTCAACGTCCGGTCGGCGGTAAAGATTCCCGTTCCGGGTCATGCGTCGCCCGTCGTGCCGCCCCTTGTTGTACCCACCAGTGCCCGTTTTGTCACATCTGACAGAAAGTGTCACCCAGTGATTTCACTTCTTGAGCACGCAGTAACGGTCCGGCTGGCAGGCCAAAGGCGTACACTACCGGCCTTTCACTTCAACGTCTAAATCCGGTCCGGCACGGGGTTGCCCGCGGCCGCCACGGCACGCCGCACCGGCACCCGCGCCAGCAGTACGAATCCCAGCGCGAAGAAGATCACCAACGAGATGATCGCTTCCCGATAACTGCCGGTCAGCTGGTATGCCAGCCCGAATACCAGCGGCCCCAGCCAGCTCAGCCCGCGGTCGCTCATCTCGTAGGCCGAGAAATACTCGGCCTCCTTGCCGCGCGGAACCAGATGTGAGAACAACGACCGCGACAGCGCCTGGCTACCGCCCAGAACCAGCCCGATCGCCCCCGCGAGACCGAAGAACCAGACCGGCGCCCCGGCCGGCAGGAAGTACCCTGCCGCCAGAATCAGCGTCCAGACGGCCAGGGAAGCCAGAATCGTCCGCTTGGCCCCATGCGTTCTGGCCAGTCGGCCCATGCCCAGCGCGCCCACCACCGCGAGCACCTGCACCAGCAGCACTGCCGTGATCAACGTCGTCTGATCAAGACCCAGCTCCTCGGAACCGTAGATCGAAGCCTGCGAGATGACCGTCTGGACCCCGTCGTTGTAGATCAGATAGGCCAGCAGGAACGACAGCGTCAACGGATGCCGGCGCATGTCCCGCAACGTGGCCATCAACTGCCGCCACCCCGAACCCACGGTGCCCTCACCGCTCGGCGCCACCCGCCGGTCCCGCAGCCGCCGCAAGGGCACCAGCGTGAAGGCGCCCCACCACAGCCCCGCCGAGGCCAGACAGATCCGCACCGCTGCGGACTCCGAAAGCCCGAGCGTCTCGTGACCCGAGTACACGAGGAGGTTCAGCACCAGTACCAGAGCGCCTGACGTATAGCCGAACGCCCAGCCGCGCGACGACACCGCATCGCGCTCGTCCGGCTCCGCGATCTGCGGCAGATACGCGTTGTACAGCACCATCGACACCGACAGCGACGCATTCGCGACGATCAGCAGAAAAGCTCCCAGCAGGTACCGGTCGCCGTCCAGGAAGAACATCCCCGTCGTCGCGGTCGCACCCACATACGCCGCCACCGCCAACAGCGGCTTCTTGCGGCCGGTACGGTCGGCCGCCGCACCCGCAAGCGGCATCAGCAGCACCGCCACCACCACCGACACGGACACCGCGTACGCGAAAACGGAACCCGCCCGCACCGGCACACCCAGCGGATGCACAAAGCCCTCGGCATCCGCCGCGGCTTTCGCCACCGAGGTCAGATAGGGCCCCAGGAAGACCGTCAGCACACTCGTCGAATAGACCGAGCACGCGAAGTCGTAGAAATACCAGCCGCGTTGCTCGCGTCTGCGCTCACTCGCCCCGGTCGTCCGGTCCGCGGTGTCGGTTGTCACCCCGCGCCCCCTCGCTCGTCCCGTTGTGCAGACGCGCGGGGTTTCAGACCCAGACTCCCCGGTCGGTCAGTACCGTGCGCAACGTCTCCAGATGATCGGTCATGATGCCATCCACGCCGAGGTCCAGGAGCGCTGCCATCCGATCCGCCTCATTCACCGTCCAGACGTGCACCTGCAGACCCCGATCGTGCGCCGCCCGCACGAAACGCCGGTCCACCACCCGGATACCGCCCTGGGACTCCGGGACCTGAGCACACACCGCCCCCGCCCGCAGCGCCGCCGGAATTCCGTAGGACCGCAGCCGCAGGGCCATCACACCCCGCACCCCGTATGACGTCGCCAGCCGCGGACCGGCAAGACGCATCGCCCTGGCCACCCGGCCCTCCGAGAAGGAACCGACACACACCCGGCCCCAGGCATCCGCCCTGCGAATCAGATCCACCAGCGGGACCAGCGCCGGCTCCGCCTTGATGTCCACATTCCAGCGCGCCTGGGGAAACTCCTCCAGCAGTTCCTCGAACAGCGCCAAGGGCTCCCGGCCCGCCACCCGCGCCTGCCGCACCTCGCTCCACGGCAGCGCCGCTATCCGGCCGCGCGCGTCAGTCACCCGGTCCAGCGTCGCGTCGTGAAAGGCGACCAGCCGCCCGTCCGCGGTGGTGTGCACATCGGTCTCGAAGTAGCGGTAGCCGACATCCGCGGCCCGCCGGAAAGCGGCCGCGGTGTTCTCTATCCCGTCGGCCGCCCCGCCTCGGTGGGCGAAGGCGAGTATCGAGGGATGGTCCAGGTAAGGGTGGTGTACGCGAGTCACTGCCGCAGTATCGCCTGCTTCGGTGTCCCGCCGGCGACCACCGTGCTGCCACCGTCCCGCTCCGAGATGGCGAAGACGCGCAGGAACAGCTGCGCCAGCGGCCCGATGGCCAACGCGTAGGCGACCGTGCCGACGCCCACCGAGCCGCCCAGCACAAAGCCGGTCGCGACCACAGCCACCTCGATCGCCGTGCGGACCAGCCGGACCGAGCGACCCGTAAGACGGTGCAGCCCGGTCATCAGGCCGTCCCGCGGACCCGGCCCGAAGCGAGCCGAGAGGTACAGGCCCGTGGCCACGCCATTGAGCAGGATGCCTGAGACCATCACCGGAATCTGCGCCCCGAGCCCCTGGACATCCGGCACCAGCGCCAGCGTGCCGTCCATCGCGATCCCGATCACCAGCACATTCGAAACCGTGCCCAGACCCGGCCGCTGCCTCATCGGAATCCAGAGCAGCAGAACGGCGGCGCCGACGATGATCGACACCACACCGATCGTCAGCCCCGTGCGCTCGGCCAGGCCCTGATGAAGCACACCCCACGGCTCGAGCCCCAGCCCGCCGCGCACGAGGAGCGCCGAACTCACCCCGTACAGAGCCAGACCGACGTACAGATAAAGCAGCCTGCGGGTGAGATGCGCGGCCACGATTGCGCCCCCTCTGGTGGTTGTGGACTGACGCATGACACTCTGTGGCTACGGAACAGATGGCAACCATGGCCAATTCGAGGAAGGTGGACTGACTTCCATGACGCAGTGGACCTCAGCGGTAGGCGTGGCTCAGCTCGCCAGGCAGCTCACCTCCCAGCAATCCCGCCCGGCCGGACCAGGGACCCGCAAGCCCCCCGCCTACCGCGCTCTCGCCGACGGCATCCGGCTCCTCGTACTCGAAGGCCGTGTGCCCGTCGCCGCCCGGCTCCCCGCCGAACGCGAACTCGCCCTCGCCCTCTCCGTCAGCCGCACCACCGTCGCGGCGGCCTACGAAGCGCTGCGGGCCGAAGGCTTCCTCGAGTCCCGCAGGGGAGCGGGCAGCTGGACCGCGGTACCCGCCGGGAACCCCCTGCCCGCCCGCGGACTGGAACCACTGCCGCCGGAATCGCTCGGCTCGATGATCGACCTCGGCTGCGCCGCCCTGCCCGCGCCCGAACCCTGGCTCACCCGAGCCGTCCAGGGAGCGCTCGAAGAACTGCCTCCGTACGCGCACACCCACGGCGACTACCCGGCCGGCCTGCCCGCCCTGCGCCAGATGCTCGCCGACCGTTACACCCGCCGCGGCATCCCCACCATGCCCGAGCAGATCATGGTCACCACCGGCGCGATGGGCGCCATCGACGCCATCTGCCACCTCTTCGCGGGGCGCGGCGAACGTATCGCCGTCGAGTCCCCCTCCTACGCCAACATCCTCCAGCTGATGCGCGAGGCCGGGGCCCGCCTTGTGCCGGTGGCCATGGCCGAGGGGCTGACCGGGTGGGATCTGCCCCGGTGGCGGCAAGTGCTGCGCGACGCCGCGCCCAGGCTCGCCTACGTCGTGGCCGACTTCCACAACCCCACCGGCGCGCTTGCCGACGAGGACCAGCGGCGCCGCCTCGTGGACGCCGCACGTTCGGCCGGCACCGTCCTCGTCGTCGACGAGACCATGTCCGAGCTGCACCTGGACGACGGCATCGACATGCCACGGCCCGTCTGCGCCTTCGACCCTGCGGGCAGCACCGTCCTGACCGTCGGCTCGGCCAGCAAGGCCTTCTGGGCCGGCATGCGCATCGGTTGGGTGCGCGCGGCCCCCGATGTGATCCGCTCCCTGGTCTCGGCGCGCGCCTACGCGGACCTGGGCACTCCGGTGCTGGAGCAGCTCGCGGTCAACTGGCTGATGCAGACCGGGGGCTGGGAGGAGGCCGTGGCCATCCGGCGCACCCAGGCACGCGAGAACCGCGACGCGCTGGTCACGGCGGTCCGCCATGAGCTGCCGGACTGGGAGTTCGATGTACCGAGCGGCGGGCTGACGCTCTGGGTCCGCACCGGAGGGCTGTCAGGATCCCGGCTCGCCGAGGTCGGTGAGCGCGTGGGGGTGCGGGTGCCTTCCGGGCCGCGGTTCGGGGTCGACGGGGCCTTCGAGGGCTACGTACGGCTGCCGTTCACGGTCGGCGGGCCGGTCGCGGAGGAGGCCGCGGCGCGGCTGGCGGCGGCCGCGCGGCTCGTCGAGACGGGCGCGAGCACCGGCACGGAGGCGCCGCGGACATTCGTTGCCTGACAGAAACCGCAATCCGGCAGCTGTCGGCGTCCAACTGCCAGTTGTCATCCGGAAGTTGTCATCCGGTGGTCGTCGGCACGAGATCCATGTCCGCCGGTCGATGAACGTCAGCTCTCGGCCGGTACGGGATCCGGGGCCGCCGCTTCGACTCGCTCCAGTCTCTCCGGCAGCAGCTCCAGCACGGCCTGCCGGTGCGCCTCGGTCGTCGTTTCGTCGTACGGGTCCGGGGTCGCCGGCACCTGCAGTCTGAGCACCGACCCAGTGCCGAGCCGTGCGTAGCCCCGGCCCGGCGGCACTTCGGCCGTCGGCGTGGTGTGCGGCTCCACGCCGAGCACGGACTCCACCTGCTCGAAGGTGGCAGGACCCAGCACCACGCGGGCACGCGTATGCGTCCGCACGGCCTCGGTGAGCGCGTCCAGGCTGTCGAACTGCTCGGCCACGACAACCGTCACCTGGACCGCCCGGCCGTGGCGCAGCGGTACCTGCAGCAGCTGCTGCGGATCGGTGCGCCCGTCGGCCGCCGCCAGATGACCGAAGATGCTCGGCCGGTCCATCAGGATCCACAAGGGCCGTTTGGTGTCCTCGGGTGCCAGGTGCCCGGCCTGCCGGGCACGGTTGGCGGCGATCAGCCGGCGTTCGGTCTCGTGCGCCGCCCACTCCAGCGTCGCCAGCGCCCCGGCCAGCCCGCACTCCTGAGCCAGTACCCCTGCCCGCCCCGTCAGACAGGCGTACTCACCGGTGCCGCTGCCCTCGATGATCAGCACGTCCCCGTGCTGCAGGGCCTGGAGAGCGATCGAGCGCAGCAGGGTCGTGGTGCCGCTGCCGGGCTCGCCCACGACCAGCAGATGCGGCTCCTTCGAACGCGGGCCGGTACGCCAGACGACCCCCGGCGCGTCCCTGGTCTCCTCGCCTTCCGTCACCGGCACGGTGCGCTGCACGGCACCGGCGTCGGTGAAGCCCAGCACGGTCTCGCCGGGGACGGTGACGAAACGCTGGGCGGCGATGGATGTGGGCAGCGCGGGGAGCACGCTCATCACGAGCTGGTTGCCCTCCTCGTCCCAGCTGAAGAGATACTCGCGGCCGCGCCCGGACTTGGCGTGCAGCAGCTGCTCGATCCGGGTCCGGGACTCGGGCTCGCCGTCGGTGAAGTACCCGGGGTACTTCACCCGCAGCCGGGTGAGGCGCCCGTTGCTGTCGAATTCGTAGTCGCTGAAGGACTTGCTCCACTCACCGCCGTGGGCGAAGAGCGGAGCCGGGTCCTCGGCGACGGAGAAGTACGGCACGAGCGCCTCGTAGATCGCCTGGAGCCGACCGGTCTCCGCCTCGTCGGGGCCGGTCCTCACCGGCGTACGCACCCGGCCCTTCCAGGCGGCGCCGGCCATCACCGAGATCAGGGCGACCAGTGGCCCGTACGGGATGAGCGCGACCACCAGGACGCAGGCCGCGACCAGGAACAGCGTGGGACCACGCCGATCCTTGGGGGTGGCGGCCCACCTGTGCCGGGTCGTGATGACCAGCTGCCGCAGACCACGGGTGACCGTGATCAGCGGATGGAGGACGTCCGTGGCGCTGTCGGCGGCCGTGCGCGCGATCTCGCGGCTCCGGGCGAGCTGTGCGCTGCCGCTGCTGAGAATGCGGGGGAGTGGTCGCCGGGCCACATCGGTCTCCTGAAGTTTCTGATGGTGCTGATGGAGCTGGAGGTGCTGTGTGGGGCGCGGGCGTCAGAATCTGATCCCGCCCAGGAGGCTGGCAAGGCTCGCTGTGCCTGCCTTGACGCTGGGCGCGATGGCGGTGCCGGCCATGAAGAAGCCGAAGAGCGCGCACGTGAATCCGTGGGACGCCTTGAGCCCGTCCTTCCTGACGAACAGGAAGACGACGACTCCGAGCAGCACGACGCCTGAGCATGAAAGGATCATGAGAGTTCTCCTGGTCGAGGGACAGTCACCATGAGTCCTTCCATGCTCACAGGAAGTACTCATGTGACAAAAGGTGCAAATGGGTGAAATGCTCGGTATTTCACTGCACTGGAGGACGCCGGAGAACCGTCCGGGGGGCACACTGCTCGGTTGCGCGGCACAGTGCCTCGCATGCGGTGATCCCTGCCTCGGGCGGGCCGCGTCGTATCGCCGCGCGGGCAGTAGCCTGTCGATTCACTCGTACGGGCGCTCCTGCCGTGCGCCCCAGGTCAACGCAGTGGAAGGCGGTCCGTCCGATGAGCGAAGCCCCGGATCCCGAGGTGATCGAGCTCGCGACCAAGGTCTTCGATCTGGCGCGGCAGGGAGAGGCCGAGGCGCTCGCCGCGTACATCGACGCCGGAGTCCCGGCGAACCTCACCAACGACCGCGGTGACACCCTCGTCATGCTGGCCGCGTACCACGGGCACGCCGCCGCCGTGGAGGCGCTCATCGCCCGCGGCGCGGAGCCGGACCGGGCCAACGACCGAGGCCAGACGCCGCTCGCCGGAGCCGTCTTCAAGGGCGAGGACGCCGTCATCCGCGCCCTGCTGGCCGGCGGAGCAGATCCGGAGGCGGGCACTCCGTCCGCGATGGATACCGCGCGGATGTTTGGGAAGACGGACCTCTTGCAGCTGTTCGGCGGCCATTGAGCGGCCGCCGGGACTCCGCCGGGACTCAGCGGAGAGGGACGCCGTAAATGTGGTCGCGGTGGCGAAATGGGTGGGTCATCATGACGTCGGGCCCTACCCCGGACTTCATCCGGGAATTCCCCTGGGGCCACAGACGAGAGGCAGACGAAGATGGTCTACACCAAGCGGAAGACGACGGGCGTTCCTGCATGTTGCTGCGCGGCCTAGGCATCCCCACCCCCCGGTTGCGTCGACAGCTTGATGTGAGGCTTTCCCCATGTTCGATCCAGTCATAGCGCCCAGCGGTACGCTGCTCGGCCTGCTGCAGAGAGGCCGCGGTGACGGCACCCTGCACGCACTCGCCGCGCCGCGCGCCGAAGCGCTCGCGGCCCTCAACCACTGCGTACTGAACGATCCCCGCCACGACTGGCAGGTCGAGAACCGCTCGCTGTACTACGCACGCCTCTACCTCGATCTCCACGGCAGTCTCGAGGAGATCGAGCGGCACCTCCGGGACATCGACGACCAGCTCGACACCGACGAGGCCAGGACCGGCCTCGCGCTCGCGGTGCTCGGGCACCTCGCCTCGTACGGCAGGGGCGACGCCCTCTCACTGCTGCGCAGGTACGCCGCGAGCGGAGCCAACTGGGCCTGGGCCCTCGATGAGCTCGCCCTGCGCGACAACGACTCGGGGCTGCGGGCGCTGGCCACGTCGGTGCTCGCTCGTTTCCCGGCCACTGCGGAGGGTGACGCCGAACTGGCCGTCGCCGTACGGGACGCCTTCGAACCGCGGCCGTGGCGGTTGTGGGAGGAGGACCCGCGGGACGCCGTCGGCGCCCGTGTGCGGGCAGCGCGGGAGGCAGGCTCCTTCGACCGCTGGCAGCGTCAGATGCGCCCCACCGGGCCCCGGCCCGGATGGAGCGTCCAGGCCGTCTTCGACTGGGCCGAGCAGGGCCTGGAGCGCGGCAGCGCTCTCCATGTGCCCGCCGCCCGCTGTCTGTCCGCCGTCGCCGGACCCGACGACCGGCCGCTCATCGTCGAAGCCGCACGTCAGGGACCCGACGGCGCGCGCTGCGCCGCCCTGCACTATCTCGCCGAATCACGGGACCCCGTCGTACTCGACCTGATCGAGGCCGCGGCGCTCAGTGGCTCTCGTGAGGTCGCCGACGCCGCTGTCTCCGCGTTCGAGCGGATGTGCGGCGACGAGGCCGTCGACCGGGCGCGCGGCTGGGTGCACCGGCCCGACGCGCTCGGGGCGTCCGCGGCGGGTGTGCTCGCCTGCCGGGGCGGAGCCACCGACGCCAAGCTGGTGCTGGGCGCCCTGCGCGAGACGGTACGGGCCGACGGTCCCGACGCACCGCCGCTGTGGACACTCGTCGACGGCGCGGGACGGCTCGGCATCGGCTGCGCCGCACCCGTACTGCGTCATGTGTACCGGGAGACCGCTTCTTCTCAGCTGCGCGGGCGCGCGGCCCGCGCGCTCGCCGCCACCGACTCCTCGTTCCCGACCGGATTCGCCGTCGAATGCCTGTGGGACTGCGAGGAGACCACGAGAGAAGTCGCCGCCCTGCACGCCGAGACCGGCGATGTGCGGGTCGCGGAACGCTTGCGCAGGCTGGCCGCGGACCCGGCCGAGGAGGCCGAGGTACAGACCGCGGTACGAAGCAGAATCGGCCCGGATATGCCCGCCGTGTAACCGTCTGCCCCGGGATGACGGGGCCGCTGTCACAAACGCTCATGGGACGTTTCACGGGCGGAAAGATCCACGTTGGCCGCTCCACCCCGAGCACGACGACAACTCGGGTATGCGTGTCGTCATCGTCACCGAATCCTTCCCGCCCGACGTCAATGGTGTGGCGCACTGCGCCCTGCAGACCGCCCGGCATCTCGCCGCACGCGGTCATGACCCGCTCGTCATTGCCCCGGCCGTCGCCGGGGCCGACAGCTCCGAATGGAGCGCGCCCTGCCCCGTGGTGCGCGTCCCCTCCCTGCCACTGCCCGGATACCCGCAGGTGCGGGTGGCTCTGCCGAGCCGCCGGGTGGCGGCGGCGATCGCCGCCCACCGGGCGGATCTCGTCCACCTCGCCAGCCCCTTCGTGCTCGGCGTGCGCGGCATGGCGGCCGCGGCGCGGCTCGGCCTGCCGGCCGTCGCCGTCTACCAGACCGACCTGGCGGGCTATGCCCGTACCTATGTCGGTGCGGGAGAGGGCGCCGCCTGGCGGCGCATCCGCGCCGTACACAGTGCCGCCGACCGCACACTCGCGCCGTCCACCGCCGCCCTCCGCGATCTGGAGGGACACGGCGTCGAGCGGGTCCGGCTGTGGCCGCGCGGCGTCGACGCCGCGCGATTCCGGCCGCAGCTGCGGGACGAGGAGCTACGGCGCAGCCTCGCCCCCGACGGAGAACTGATCGTCGGCTATGTCGGCCGGCTCGCTCCCGAGAAGCATGTCGAGCTCCTCGCCGGTGTCTGCGGTATGCCAGGTGTACGGGTCGTGGTCGTCGGCGACGGGCCCAGCGAGCCATCCCTGCGCGGCGTGCTGCCCGGAGCCGTCTTCCTCGGCCGCAGGACCGGAGACGAACTCGCCCGGATCTTCGCCTCGCTCGACGTCTTCGCACACACCGGTCCTTACGAGACCTTCTGCCAGACCGTGCAGGAGGCCATGGCGAGCGGGATACCGGTCGTCGCACCCGCCGCGGGCGGACCGCTCGATCTGGTCGACCACGGGCGTACCGGGTTGCTGGTGGAACCTCTGGATGTGTACGCGGTACGGACCGCGGTCGCGACCCTGGCGGCCGACCCGGGGCTGCGTGACGCCTACGGCCACGCGGGACGGGCCGCCGTCGAGGGCAGGACCTGGTCCGTCATCGGAGACCTGCTGCTCGACCACTACGCCGAGGTGCTGGGCGCGCGTACGGCGGTGGCGGCGTGAGCGCGCTGCGAATCGTACGGCTGGCGAATTTCGTCACCCCGTCCTCCGGTGGCCTGCGCACCGCGCTCGGCGAGCTCGGCAAGGGCTATCTCGCGGCGGGGCACGAGCCTGTGCTGATCGTTCCCGGAGATCTGGAGAGCGATCGGCTCACCCCACAGGGCCGGGTGATCACCCTGCCAGGACCGGAGCTTCCCGGCACCGGCGGCTACCGGGTGCTGGCCGGCCGGCGGCGGCTGCGGCAGGTCCTGGAGACCATCGAGCCCGACCGGCTCGAGGTCTCCGACCGCACGACCCTGCGGTGGACGGGGGAGTGGGCGCGGCGCAACCGCGTCCCCTCCGTGATGGTCTCGCACGAGACGGCCGACGGGGTGCTGAGGACCTGGGGGCTGTCGGAGGGAGCCGCCGGGCGCACCGCGGACCGGCTCAACCGCCGTACCGCGTGGGCGTATTCGCGCATCGTGTGCACGACGGAGTGGGCGGAGCGGGAATTCGTCCGCATCGGGGCGCGCAATGTGGTGCGCGCTCCGCTCGGCGTGGACCTGCTGCGCTGCAGGCCGACCCGGCGCAGCACGGTCCTGCGCGCGAAGTACGCCGCCGGGGCCGAGGTGCTTCTGCTGCTCTGCTCCCGGTTGTCGGTGGAGAAGCGCCCGGGAATGGCCCTGGACGCGCTGACCGAGCTGCGGAAGCGGGGCGTACGGGCCGCGCTGGTGGTCGCGGGCGACGGTCCGCTGCGGACCGCGCTCGAGCGCCGGGCCCGTGCGGAAGGGCTGCCGGCGGTCTTCCTCGGCTATGTCGGCGACCGCGAAACGGTGTCCGACCTGCAGGCCGCGGCGGACCTCTGCCTGGCGCCGGGGCCCGCGGAGACGTTCGGCCTGTCGGCCCTGGAAGCGCTGGCCTGCGGCACCCCGGTGGTCGCGAGCGCGTCGTCGGCGTTGCCGGAGGTCATCGGGGACGCGGGAGCGGCTGCCAAGGACACTCCGGCAGCTTTCGCGGATGCCGTACAGGGACTGCTGACCCGCACGGAAGCCGACCGCCGCGCGGCGGCCAGGGCGCGGGCCGAGCTCTTCGACTGGCAACGGTCGGTGTCGGCGTTCCTGTCGGCACACGACGCCCCGCCGGTACGCGAGCGGGCACGTGGAGAGGGCGTGGCGGCATGACGGCCGGCCCGAGCACCGCGGTCGTGGACGAGCCGGGCCCGCAGCACACCGAAGCGGACGCGGGGGACGCCCCGGGGTGCGCGGGTGCGTGTCCGGCGGGGTCCCGGGGGCGGACGGGGGTGGGCGGCGACGCCGTGCCGCGCGGGTTTGCGGAGCTCTCCGGCCCCGCCGGTGCGGGGCGGAGTGAGGCCGAGCGGGGAACCGAAGCCGGGACGCGGGGAACCGGGGTTGTGACTGCCGGTGGTCGGCGCGTGGCTGCGGCGGGCGTGGATGCCGGGGCAGGTCGCCACGGTGACGCCTGGGTTCCGGATGCCTCGGGGGGCACGGGTGCGCGCCCGGTCAGGGCCGAGGTGCGCACGGCGGATGCCGCCGCCGTAGCTCCGTCCGAGGTCACGGGGCTCCGGGAACCGGGCTGCGGATCCGGACAACGCGCTCCCGAGGACGCCTCCGGATTCAACGCCGCTGCTCCGGGCGCATCGGGGCCCGCAGCCGCCGGTACGGACGCCTCGGGTCTCAACGCCGCTGCTCCGGGCGCATCCGGGCTCGATGCCGCCGCCCCGGACGCCTCCGCGCCCCCGCGCGCTCCGCGCTTCGTCGCGCTCGGGGACTCGCTCACCGAAGGCGTCGGCGATCGCGTCGGCGACAGCTGGCGTGGGTGGGCCGCTCTGCTCGCGGAGGGGCTCTCCGCCGCCGGGGCGCCCGCCCGATTCCGCAACCTCGCCGTCAGCGGTGCGCTCACCCAGGACGTCGCCGAGCGCCAGGCGCCCGAGGCACTCGCGTACGAACCCGACATCGCCTCCGTCGTCGTCGGGGTCAACGACACCCTGCGCTGCACCTTCGACATCGAGGACCTCACCCTGCGGCTCGACGAGGTCTGCGCGGCGCTCTCGGCGCGCGGCACCGTGCTGCTCACCGCCTGTCTGCCCGACCCCGGCACCATGCTCGGGCTGCCGGTGCCGCTCGCGCGCCCGCTGGCCAGACGGCAGCGGGCGGTCAACGCCGTGGTCCACGCCCTGTCGAACCGTTACGGCGCCCTGCATCTGCACGCCGCCGACGGCCCCTGGGTCGCCGACCGGTCCATGTGGAGCGCGGACCGGCTGCATCCGGGCGAGCGCGGGCACCGCATGATCGCGGCCCGCTTCCATGAACTGCTCGCAGCACGCGGGCTCGCGCACGGCGCCGCGCCAGCAAGCGAGCCCGATCAGCCCTCGCCGACACGCTCCGCGTCGCTCCTGTGGCTCGCCACGGCCGGTACCGGATGGGTGGCGCGCCGGTGCACCGATCTGCTGCCGCAGCTGCTGCGGATGGCCGGGGCGGAGGTGCGGCACTGGGCGCGCGGCACCAGCGCACGCCTGGACCACAGCGCCGAGCATGCGCTCTCCTCCGCGCTCGCTGCCGTGTCGCTGGACGTTCCCCTTGCCAGAATGGGGGAATGAGCGGGCCCTGGGAGTTCTGGATCGACCGTGGCGGCACCTTCACCGACATCGTGGGCCGACGCCCCGACGGGCGGCTTGTGACCCGCAAACTGCTCTCCCACAACCCGGAGCGGTACCGGGACGCGGCTGTCGCCGGGATCCGGCTGCTCCTCGGCGTCGGCCCGGACGAGCCCGTCCCGGCCGACCGGGTCGCCTGCGTGAAGATGGGCACGACCGTAGCCACCAACGCACTGCTCGAGCGGCGCGGTGAGCCGACCGTCCTCGTCATCACCGAGGGATTCCGGGACGCGCTGCGCATCGCCTACCAGAACCGGCCCCGGCTCTTCGAGCGCCGGATCCTGCTCCCGGAGGCGGTGTACGAGCGCGTCATCGAGGTCCCCGAACGCGTCGACGCGCACGGCGAGATCGTCCGGCCGCTGGAAATGGCCACCGTCACCGAGCAGTTGAAGGCCGCCCGGAGTGAAGGCTTCCACAGCGTGGCCGTTGTGCTGATGCACGGCTACCGCCACCCCGGCCACGAAACCCGCATCGCCGAGGAAGCCCGTACGCTCGGCTTCACCCAGGTCAGCTGCTCCCACGAGGTCAGCCCGCTGATCAAGCTGGTGCCGCGCGGTGATACGACCGTCGTGGACGCCTACCTCTCGCCGATCCTGCGGCGCTACGTCGACGAGGTCGCCGGCGAACTCGGCGGCATCCGCCTGATGTTCATGCAGTCCAACGGCGGACTGCGCGAGGCCGCGCACTTCCGCGGCAAGGACGCCGTGCTGTCCGGCCCGGCCGGCGGCGTGGTCGGTATGGCCCGTACCGCCGAACAGGCCGGATTCGGGCGGGTCATCGGCTTCGACATGGGCGGCACCTCCACCGATGTGTCGCACTACGCGGGCGAGTTCGAGCGCGAGCTCGGCACCCAGGTCGCCGGTGTACGCATGCGCGCGCCCATGATGAACATCCACACCGTCGCGGCGGGCGGTGGCTCCGTTCTCCACTTCGACGGCCGCCGCTACCGCGTGGGCCCGGACTCCGCGGGTGCCGTGCCAGGTCCCGCCTGCTATCGCCGCGGCGGCCCGCTGACCGTCACCGACGCCAATGTGATGCTCGGCCGCATCCAGCCCGGTCACTTCCCCGCGGTCTTCGGCCCCGACGGCGACCAGCCGCTGGACGCCGATACGGTGCGCGAACGCTTCGCTGAACTCGCCGACGAGGTACGCAGGGCGAGCGGCAAGGACCGCACTCCGGAGGAGGTCGCGGCCGGCTTTTTGGAGATCGCCGTCCTCAATATGGCGAACGCGGTCAAGAAGATCTCCGTACAGCGCGGACACGACATCACCCGCTACGCCCTCACCTCCTTCGGGGGAGCGGGCGGGCAACACGCCTGCGCCGTCGCCGACGCACTCGGTGTCAACACGGTGATCGTGCCGCCGCTTGCCGGGGTGCTCTCCGCATACGGCATCGGGCTCGCCGACGCGACCGCCATGCGTGAGCAGTCCGTCGAGGCGGAGCTGGACGAGGCGGCCCTCGGGCGCGTACACACCCTCTGCCACGATCTCGCCGCACGCACCCGCGCCGAGCTGCGTGCCGATGCCGTCCCTGACGCCGCGATCACGACGCACGCGCGCGTGCTGCTCCGTTACGCCGGAACGGACGCCGGCCTGTCCGTGCCGCTGGACACCGTCGCAGGGATGACCGAGGCCTTCGAGACGACCCACCGTGCCCGCTACGCGTTCACCATGGACAAGCCGCTCGTCGTGGAGGCGGTCTCCGTGGAGGCGGTGGGAACGGCGGGAGAGCACGGCGAGTACGTCGCCGAAGGGACCGCGGGTGAAGGGACCACGAGTGAAGGGACCGCGGGTGAAGGGAAGTTCGCGCCACGCGCCACGGTGCGGATGTTCGTGAACGGCGCGCGGCGGGACACCCCCCTCTACCGGCGCGGAGACCTGCGGCCCGGTGACGCCGTCGAAGGTCCCGCGATCATCGCCGAGGCCGACGCCACCACCGTCGTCGACCCCGGCTGGCGGGCGGCAGCGGGCGACGGCGGGCACCTGCTGCTGACGCGGGTACGGCCCCGCCCCGGCAGAGTCGCCGTCGGCACCGATGTCGACCCGGTTCTTCTGGAGGTCTTCAACAATCTCTTCATGGCGATCGCCGAGCAGATGGGCGTACGCCTGGAGAACACCGCACACTCCGTCAACATCAAGGAGCGGCTCGACTTCTCCTGCGCCCTCTTCGACGCGGACGGCAACCTGATCGCGAACGCGCCGCACATCCCCGTCCACCTCGGCTCCATGGGCGAGTCCATCAAGGAGGTGCTGCGCCGGAACGAGGGCGCGCTGCGGCCGGGCGATGTGTACGCGATCAACGACCCGTACCACGGAGGCACCCATCTGCCCGATGTGACGGTCGTGACGCCGGTGTTCGAAGGGGAGGAGCTGCGGTTCCTCGTCGCCTCGCGCGGCCATCATGCCGAGATCGGCGGCATCACGCCCGGTTCCATGCCCGCCTTCAGCCACACCGTGGAGGAGGAGGGCGTGCTCTTCGACAACTGGCTGCTCGTACGGGACGGGCGGCTGCGCGAGGGCGAGACGCGGGAGCTGCTGACCACCGCCCGGTACCCGTCCCGCGCACCCGACACCAACCTCGCCGACCTGCGCGCCCAGATCGCCGCCAATGAGAAGGGCATCGCCGAACTGCGCCGTATGTCCGACCAGTTCGGGATCGACGTCGTCCAGGCCTATATGCGGCATGTGCGGGACAACGCGGAGGAGTCGGTACGCCGGATCGTCGCGGGTCTGGCCGACGGCGAGTACCGCTACGAGATGGACGGCGGGGCCGTCATCCAGGTGGCCCTGCGCGTGGACCGGCAGCGGCGCAGCGCGGTCCTCGACTTCACCGGCACCTCTCCGCAGCAGCCCGGGAACTTCAACGCACCCAAGTCGGTGGTGATGGCGGCGGTGCTGTACGTGTTCCGGACGCTGGTCGCCGACGACATCCCGCTCAACAGCGGCTGTCTCGAGCCGCTCGATGTACGGGTGCCGGCAGGGTCGATGCTCGCGCCGGCCCACCCCGCTGCAACCGTCGCAGGCAATGTGGAGACCTCGCAGGCCGTCACCGGCGCGCTGTACGCCGCGCTCGGTGTGCAGGCGGAGGGCTCCGGCACGATGAACAACCTGACCTTCGGCAACGACCGTGTGCAGTACTACGAGACGGTCGCCAGCGGTTCCGGCGCGGGCGACGGCTTCGACGGGGCCGACGCCGTACAGACCCATATGACCAACTCCCGCCTCACCGATCCCGAAGTGCTGGAGTGGCGCTATCCGGTACGCGTGGACGCCTTTGCCGTGCGGGAAGGCAGCGGCGGCCGCGGCCGCTGGAGCGGGGGCTGCGGAGTCGTCCGCAGAATCCGTTTCCTCGAGCCGATGACGGTGGCGCTGCTCACCGGGCACCGGCGCATCCCTCCGTACGGCATGGCGGGCGGCGAGTCGGGCATGCTCGGCAGCAACTTCGTGGAGCGGGCGGACGGGTCGGTGACGCGGCTGCGCGGAGTCGACTCGGTGGACGTCGGCCCCGGGGACGTCCTGGTCATGAACACTCCTGGCGGCGGGGGCTACGGCACCGCCGGGGTGTAGTCATCGGACCGGGACGAACCGGACAGGTGTGCCGGGTGCGGCCTGGGCCGCCGCCGGGAGATCCCGCGCGTCGACGACGGCCACGACCGGATAGCCGCCGGTGGTGGGATGGTCGGCGAGAAAGACGACCGGGCGGCCGTCCGGCGGCACCTGCACGGCCCCCAGGACCAGGCCCTCGCTGGGGAGTTCGCCGGTCACGGCCCGCTCCAGTGCGGGTCCCTCGGTGCGCAGCCCGATGCGATTGCTCGCCGACGACACGCGGTACGCGGCCCGGGCCAGCGTGCGCAGGGCCGCGTCCGTGAACCAGTCGGCGCGCGGCCCGAGCCGCACCCGCAGCACCAGCTCGGCCGGTGGCGCTGGCCACGGGGTGCCGCCGTCGACCCGTGCCGGCGGCCCGGCCGGCCGGCCGAGTGGCAGTACGGCGCCGTCCGCGAGCGGTGCGGGACCGAGTCCGGAGAGCAGATCGGTGGAGCGGCTGCCGAGCACCGGATCGACCGTGATCCCGCCGGCGATGGCCAGATAGGCGCGTATGCCGCGCAGCGCCGGGCCGGCCTCCAGCACCGAGTCGGCGGCGACTCGCACCGGCGCGCCCCATGCCGCCGGCCGCCCGTCGACCGTGACCTGGCAGTGCGCGCCGCCGACGGCCACGGTCACGGCGCAACGCGGGCGTACCGCACAGCCGTTGAGCGTGGTCTCCAGGACCGCGGCACTCTCCCCGTTGCCCACCAGCCGGTTGACGAGGCGGCCGGACCGGGGGTCGAGCACCCCGGAGCGCGGCACCCCGAGATGGGCGTGCCCGGGCCGCCCCAGGTCCTGCACGGTGGTCAGCGCCCCTGCCCGTACGACCGCGAAGGCCCTGTCGGTCATCGGCGGATCCCGGCGAGCTGAGGTACGAACCGCACCCGCGTCCCCGGCGAGAGCAGCGCGGCGGGCTCCCGCGCGGGGTCCCACAGCACCGTGTCCGTCGTTCCGATCAACTGCCAGCCGCCGGGCGACGAGCGCGGGTACACGCCGGTGTACGGGCCGGCCAGCGCGACTGCCCCGGCCGGTACGGAGGTGCGCGGGGTGGCTCTGCGCGGCACCGCGTACGGCTGCGGAAGCCCGGTCAGATAGCCGAAGCCGGGCGCGAACCCGCAGAAGGCGACCCGGAATTCTGATGCCGAGTGGATGTCCGCGACATCCTCCTCCGCCACCTGCCACAGCGCCGCGACATCCGCCAGATCGGGCCCGTCGTAGCGGACGGGAATCTCGATCGCGTCCTGCACGCGCCCCTGGAGCGCCGGAATCTCCCATTCCACGAGCTCCTGCGCGAAGCGGCCCGGCTCGTCGAGCCCGTCGAGGAGCACGGTCCGGGCGGCGGGCACGATCTCCAGGATCGCCGGGAGGGTGCCGGCGGCGCGGCGGCGCAGCAGTTCGGCATGGAGCGCCCCGGCCTCGTCCCCGTCGTTCAACTCGATGAGGAGCGCCCGGTCGCCGACCGGCAGGGCCCTCATACGAAGGCCTCCACACGGACGCCCACGCTCTCCAGCTGCCGCCGCACCCGGCGGGCGAGAGTGACGGCCCCCTGGGTGTCGCCGTGCAGACAGAGCGAGCGGGCGCGTACCGCGACCGACCGTCCGCAGCGCGAGGTGACCACGCCGAACCTGGCCATGCTGACGGACCGTTCGACGACCTCGGCCGGATCGCTGAGGACCGCACCGTCCTGTCCGCGCGGCACCAGCGTGCCCTCCGCGGTGTACGCGCGATCGGCGAACGCCTCGGAGACGGCGGGCAGTCCGGCCTTCTCCGCCATGGTGTGCAGTTTCGAGCCGGGCAGTCCGAGCAGTGGCAGCCGCTCGCCGGACAGCAGCACGCCTTCGACGACGGCTGCCGCCTGCTCCTCGTCGTGCACGACACGGTTGTAGAGAGCGCCGTGCGGTTTGACGTACGAGACACGGGACCCGGCCGCCTTGGCGAAGATCTCCAACGCCCCTATCTGGTACGCGATCTCGGCGGCCAGCTCGTCCGGCGGGACGTCCATGGAGCGCCGCCCGAAACCGGCCAGATCGCGGTAGGAGACCTGGGCGCCGATCCTCACCGAGCGATCGGCCGCGAGGTCGCAGACGCGCCGCATGGTGGCCGCGTCCCCGGCGTGGAAGCCGCAGGCGACATTGGCGCTGGTGACGACGGACAGCAGCTGCTCGTCGTCGGTCAGCCGCCAGCGGCCGAAGCCCTCGCCGAGGTCGGCGTTGAGATCGATCGACGCCCAGGTCATGTACTCCTCATTCCTGCTCGTCAGGCCACGCGGTACTGCTCGTCGCGGGCATTCGTGGAAGGGAAGTGCTCGCGGACCCCGACCGGGCTCCGTGAGCGCCCGTGGACGCGCTCCAGGGTGCGGATCACACCAGTTCCTTCCCGCGGGTCTCGGGCAGGCCGAGCAGAGCCACCACCGCCAGGCCGTAGCCAAAGGCGCCCAGGACGAGCGCTCCGCCCACTCCCCAGCTGTCGGACAGGAAGCCGACCAGCGTGGGCAGGAACGCGCCCACGGCACGGCCGCTGTTGTAGGTGAATCCCTGGCCGGTGCCTCGTACGGCCGTCGGATACAGCTCGCTGAGGAACGAACCGAAGCCGCTGAAGATCGCCGACATGCAGAATCCGAGCGGGAAGCCGAGGACCAGCAGCAGACCGTTCGCCCCGGCAGGGATGTTCGTGTAGGCGAGGATCCCGATGGCGGACAGCACGGCGAAGAGCGCGATGTTCTTCTTCCGGCCGATCCGGTCGGTGAGATAACCGCCGGTGAGATAGCCGATGAAGGACCCGGAGATCAGGAAGGTCAGATAGCCGCCGGTGCCGACGACGGTGAGCCCGCGCTCGGTCTTGAGATACGTGGGCACCCAGGTGGCGAGCGTGTAGTAGCCGCCCTGGACGCCCGTGGAGAGCAGCGTCGCGAAGAACGTCGTACGCAGCAGATCCTTCTTGAAGATGGTGGAGAAGGTCCCGCGCTCGGTGCTGGCATGACGTCGCTCGGCCGCCGCGGGCGCGTCGGTGACATTCCGCCGTATGTAGATGACCAGCAGGGCGGGCAGGGCGCCCGTCCAGAACATCACGCGCCAGGCCGTGTCCGCGTCGAGGAACTGGAAGACCAGGGTGTAGACGATGACGGCGAGAGCCCAGCCGGCCGCCCACGCGCTCTGGACGGCGCCGAGCGTGCGGCCGCGGTGCTTGGCGGAGGCGTACTCGGCGACCAGGATCGCGCCGACCGCCCACTCGCCGCCGAAGCCGAGGCCCTGCAGAGCCCGGAAGACCAGCAGCGTCTCGTAGTTGGGGGCGAAGCCGCACAGGACGGTGAACACCGCATAGGTGATCACCGTGATCATCAGCGCCTTCACCCGGCCTATCCGGTCGGCGAGGATGCCGGCGAGCGCGCCGCCCACCGCGGAGACGACCAGGGTGACGGTGGTGAGAAGTCCGGTCTGTCCGTTGTCGAGACCGAAGTAGGCGGAGATCGCCACCATGCTCAGCGGCAGTGTGAAGTAGTCGTAGGAATCGAGGGAGTAACCGCCGAACGCGCCACCGAAGGCGCGGCGGCCGCGCGGCCCGAGCGCCCGCAGCCAGGCGAAGGCGCCGGTGTCCTCGGGGAGTTCGCCCTGCTTCGGCTGGGTCTGGGTCGTACTCATCTGCACCTCGCAGAGGGGGAGGAGGGTGCTGTCGAGACTGTGCGGTGACGCCAAGATAGGGATTGTTGAACGATCCGACAAGAGTTTCGTAGGGTCGTTCTTGCTTCTACGATGGAGCTCGCGCGTCGGTCGGAGCGGCCGGCGAGGGAGAGAGGGCGCTGTGGGGACGACGGAGTCCGAGATCGGCGGACTGGCGGACGACCGCCCGCTGTTGGGCCGCACCAGCACGGCGGAGCGGGTCGCGGACATCCTGCGCACCCGCATCGCGGAGGGCTACTTCCCGCCGGGGGAACGCCTGTCCGAGGACAGCATCGGCAAGGCGCTCGGCGTCTCGCGCAACACACTTCGCGAAGCGTTCCGGCTGCTCACCCATGAGCGGCTGCTCGAGCACCAGCTCAACCGCGGGGTGTTCGTCCGGATGCTCGCCGTCCAGGACGTCGTGGACATCTACCGCACCCGGCAGCTCGTCGAGTGCGCTGTCGTGCACGGGCTCGGTGAGCCGCCGTACCAACTGGAGACGCTCGAAACGGCGGTCGCGGGCGGCGAGCGGTCGGAGCGCGAGCACGACTGGAAAGGCGTTGCCACGGCCAATATCCACTTCCATCGCGAACTCGTCGCGCTGGCCGGCAGTGCCCGCACCGACGAGCTGATGCGCAGCGTGCTGGCCGAGCTGCGGCTCGCGTTCCATGTGGTGGACAACCCGCGGCTGCTGCACCAGCCCTACCTCGTACGCAACCGGGCCATCCTCGAAGCGCTGCGGGCCGGCGACCGGTCCGGCGCCGAACGGCTGCTCACCGACTACCTGGACGACTCGCGCACGCAAATGGTGGAGACGTACGCGCATCTGGTCGACGAGCCGGACGAGGACGGAGAGTAGCCGGACGGTCGCTTCTGCGCCGTTTCGACCGTTGTCAGTGCGAGGACCTAATCTGTGCACGTGACTTCGCCTGCCTCGACGGACTTCGTTCCGCCCCAGCTCAGCGCGGGGCCGAGGCCCGCACAGGGCCCGGCCGCCGACGAAGGGCTCGCGCGGCGGCTGCGCGCGCTCGCGTGCACCGCGCCGCTGCACGACCTCGACGTACGCAAGGCCAATCTCGCGGGCGAGTACTCGGTCTACGCGATGGCGGAGGTCGCCCTCGCGGCCATCGACCTCGTCACACTGAACATGGACTTCGACACCGGCGCCGACCATGACCAGATAGTGGCCAGGCTGCTGCCGCGCGTCGCGGCCCAGGCCCCGCGGCGCCCGGTCGCCGAGCACGAGCGGGTCGCCCGCTGGGTGCTGGAGAACCTGATCAACGTCGGCAGCGTGGACCGCGGATTCCGCGCGGTGTACGGCACCTTCGGACCCGACGGCGTCTACACCCGCCGGGACTACGACTTCAAGCTCATCGAGGAAGTCCCGGGATACGGCGGCAGTGTCTATCTCCGTACGACCGACGAAGCCGTCAACGTCCTGGTCGGCGCGCTCGACACGGACGTCACCAGCGCCCAGATCGCGGCCGAGGTGAAGCTGGAGGTCCTGATCAGCCGCGGCAGGCTCGCTGACGCACAGCTCGCCGCCGAGCAGGCCAGATACCGCACCGTGCAGTACGCCGAGACGCTGCGCAGGACGCTGGAAGCGACACGGCGCAATGTGCGGGCCGTCGACTGGCTGAACGCCGTCCCTGACATGATCGCCGAGGCGCTCGACCATGTCGCCGACCGCTACCGCCATGAGAACGCGATCCTCACCAATATCCGCAAGGCACGCGACGAGGCAGAGGATCCGGAGCACAAGCGCCGCGCCGCCGAGCTGGTCGACATAGTCAAGGACTGCATCCGGCGCCACACCCAGCTGCAGTCCCGGCTGCTGGAGGCCGGCCCGCTGTTCCGCGCCGAGCAGGACCGCCAGGCCTTCGCCCGGCCCACCGCGCGCTCCGGACTCGATCTGTACGGGCAGCTCGTTGCCCCGCTGCTGCCGCTTCCCCTGGCTGCGGCGATCCGCGTCACGGACGCCTTCTTCGCGCGCGGCACCGGACTGCGCACACCGTCGTCCGTACGCGTCGGCGATCTGGTCGACATGCTGCTGACGCCGCCCGTCGAGCGTGAGCATCTCGGCGCGGAGATGCCCGAGCCCGATCTGATCGCCACCCCGGACGACAGCCGGTTCAGCGACGAGCAGCTCGCGAGCGCGATGGAGCTGCTCGACCTGGAGCACGACGCACCGCGCCGGCTCTCCGGCCTGCTCGCCGAGGCCCGCCGCCGCGACCCCGAACTGCCGTATCTGGTCGCGCTGCTGGCCGTGCACGCGGCGAGCCCGCCGGTCGGCACCGCCTACCGGCAGGGCGAGGAGCGCCTGCTGTTCGCCGTCGACGACGGCACCGAGCTGGACGACCCGGAGTTCGGCGGCGCCGACCTGATCGTGGGCATGGCACTGCTGGACGCGGCAGGCATGGCAGCCGACCGCACGGAGGCGGCGTGAGCAGCAGCCCGCGCGGCTCCGTCGAAACTCCGGCCTCGCCGGCGCCTGAGGCGCGGAGCCCCGGTTCGGGAAGGGGCGGGCCCGGGAAGAGCCCCGCCGCAGGCGCCTCGTCCCCATCCACACCCCATCCCCTCGGCCCAGACCTTCCGCAGGAGCACCCGTGACCGACCACCACGCCGAACAGCACGCGTGGCGTGAGGCGGACGTCCGCGAGGCGCCGGGCCCGGCCACCGGCGCCGCGGTCACGCCCGCCGACGCCGCCGACGCCGCGCGGCTCGTCTCCTTCGGACTGCAGCCCAAACTGCTGCCCGCACGCGACGCCGAGTACGCCGAACTGCTGCGCCGCTACCGCGAAGAGGGCGCGTTCGCCCGGCTCGCCGACGCCGTTGCCACCGGCCTCGGCCTCGTCGTCCTCGAAGTCTCACCGCGCGCCGGTATGGCCGTGGCCGCCGGTGAGGACTCGGTCTTCGCCGTCCGCATGGGCGACTACGCCCGGCGTGCGTCCGCCGACTCCGCCGACCGCTTCCTGCACGGACTGGCACATCTCGCCGTCGCCGCCATGGCGTTCCCCCGGCCCGAGGACCTCGCCGACGACAGCTACATCGGCCGGATCACCGTCAACGGCATCGACGCCTTTGTCCGACAGGCCTGCCGCCGTCTCGAGGAGCGCGCCGAGGAGCAGGGCGAGAACACCGACCCCGCCACCGAAGCCCCCGGCCTGGAAGCGGCCTGGCGGATCTACGCACGGCGCAGCGCCACCGGCGCCACCAAGGACGCGCGCCGCCTCGCCGGATCCACCACCGGCATCGTCGGCAAGGCCGTCGCCTTCCTCACCGACTCGGGCTTCCTGCAGCGCACCGGTGACGACGCCGGAGGCGCGTACCGCACCACCGCCCGCTACCAGCTGCAGGTACGCGATATGGCCGGCAGCGCGGCCATGGCCGCGCTGCTCGAGCTCGGCGTCGTACCCGTCAGCGACGGCACCGCCACGCTTGTGCCGCCGCCCGACGCGGACGACCTGGAGCTGGCCGCCGACGCCGGCCTGCCCTTCCACGCCTGATCCCGCCACCTGCCGAAGACGAGAGTCCGCCGCCATGTACGAGCTGTCCCGGGTACGCCTCTACTCCATCGGGCCCGCCGGTGCGCGCTATGCCGACACCGTGCTGGACCTGCGCGGAGTCGGCGAACCCGTGCCGCACCCCGCCCCCACCCAGGCGGAGTTCTTCGAGGAGGAGCCGGTCGGGCCGCCGCGCCGCCCCGCCCCCGCGGGCGTGCTCTTCCTGGAGAACGGCGGCGGCAAGTCCGTACTGCTGAAGCTGATCTTCTCGGTGATGCTGCCCGGCCACCGCAACACCCTTGGCGGCGCCAGCTCCGGTGTACTGCGCAAGTTCCTGCTCGCCGACGACTGCGGGCATGTCGCCCTGGAGTGGCAGCACACGCTCACCGGCGAGCTGGTGGTGGTCGGCAAGGTCAGCGAGTGGCGGGGCCGCCAGGTCTCGGGAGACCCGCGGAAGTTCGCGGAAGCCTGGTACTCCTTCCGGCCGGGCCCCGGCCTCAGCCTCGACTCGCTCCCGGTCGCCGAGTCCACCGCCGTCCGCCCGCCCGTCGAGGGCGCGTCGCGGGCGCATGGCCGCCGACGCACCATGAAGGGCTTCCGGGACGCCATCACCGAGGCCGGCAAGGTGTATCCGCACCTCGATGTGTACTGGGAGGAGATCCACGACCGCTGGAACGAGCACCTCGGCGACGTCGGCCTCGATCCCGAACTGTTCCGCTACCAGCGGGAGATGAACGCCGACGAGGGCGAGGCGGCCGGACTCTTCGCCGTCAAGAAGGACTCCGACTTCACCGACCTGCTGCTGCGCGCCGTCACCGACACCCGCGATACGGACGGCCTCGCCGACCTCGTCAGCAGCTTCGGCAACAAGCTCGGCCGCCGCGCCGAGCTCACCGCCGAACGTGACTTCACCGAGGGATCGGCGGATCTGCTCGGCCGGATCGTGGAGGCGGCCGGGACCCGCGCCAGGACCCGCGAGATCCACGCGGGCGCCGAACGCCGCACCCGAACGCTCGCGCGTCGGCTCTCCGCGCGCGCCGCGGAGGAGCGCGGGCGCACCGCGGACCTCGCCCAGCGGGTCACCTCCGCCGCCCACACGGTCACCGAGGCCGAGCAGGCCCGCAGCCGCAGCTCTCTCATCGCCGCGGAACTCGCCTACCGGCACGCCTCGCTGGCGCTGACCGTCGCGGAGAAGGGTGCCGCGGCACAGCGCCGCGAGCTGACCGAAGCGCGCACGCTGCACTCTGCCTGGCAGGCCGCCGAGGCCGTACTGCGCCACCGGGCCGCCGGCGACCGCTCCGCGCGCGTCGCCGC
The DNA here is from genome assembly GCF_035918095.1 of Streptomyces sp. NBC_01750. Lineage (NCBI taxonomy): Bacteria > Bacillati > Actinomycetota > Actinomycetes > Kitasatosporales > Streptomycetaceae > Streptomyces > Streptomyces sp. NBC_01750. The sequence continues at coordinate 1,516,226 of NZ_CP109137.1, read as the reverse complement.
GGCGATCCGTGAGGCCGAGCGCGACGCGGCCCCGGCGCTCGCCGCCCGCGCCACGGCCGCCGCCGATCTCGTCCGCGCGCTGCACTCCGCGGCCGAGGGCGGCGAGCAGGTGGCCAACGAGGAGGAGGAGCGTTCCGCGGCGCTCCAGGAGACGGGCGAGGCCGCGCACCGCGCAGCCACGGTCGCCGCCACCGAGGCACAGCGCGCCCGCAGCGAGATCGGTCACCTGCGCCAGCGGCTCAGCGAGGTGGAGCAGGAGACGGCCGAGGCGGTACGGGCCGGCTGGCTCGACGACTCCGCACCCGACGCCGACCCGGCGCGAGCGGCGCTCGCGGCGAGCGACGCGGAGAAGACAGCGGTCGCGGCCTGGGACGCGGCCCGCGAGGCCGGGCGCGCCACGGCGGACCGGGCGAAGGAGGCCGCCGCGGCGGAGGCGCGCGCGGACTTGGCCGCGGCCCGTGCGGCTGACGCGGCGCTGGCCGCGGAGAACGCGTACGGGGCGGAGCGCCGCGCGGCGGACTCGATCGCCGAGGACGAACGCCTGGCGGAGCTGCTCAGCCTGCCGCCGTCGGCTCCTGCGACGGTGCCCTCCCCGAGGCGAGGCCCGGGCGCGGCGGGCTCGGGCGACCTTCCAGCCGGGGGCACGCCAGAGTCCGCGGATGGCGACGGGCGTCCCGCTACCGGGCACGGGGAGACGACCTCCCGGGCGGCGGCCCGCTCGGCCGACGGGCTGCGAGTCGAGTCCGCAGGCCAGGGGCCGTCGGTCCCGGCGCCGGGCGGTGGCGTTGCCGGTACCGACGGCGAGTCGTCCGCCGACGGGTCCGGAGGCTCGGCCCATGCCCGGGCCGGAGCTGCTGCGGGCCACGGCCCCACGGCGGCCGATGACGCCGGCGGCGTTGCCGGTCCGGACCGCGGGCCCACCCTCTCCGAGGCGCCCGGTGGCGTGGGCGGCCACGGGCACGCCGGTGCCGGTGCCGGGCGAGCGGCCACCCACGGCGCGGACCACGGGCACCCGAGCCCCCGTCCGGCTCACGAGTTCGCCGAAGGACCTGCGTCTCCCGCGCTCGCCGGGCACGAAGGCCCGGGTCACCCCTCCGCCGCGCGCGTTCCCGCCGCGGCTCATGCCACCCGCACCGTCGTCACCGCGCCCCTCCGTACCGACGAAGGCCCCCTCACCGCAGACGAGCTGGACCGGTTCGCCGACGAGCTGCGCGAGCTCCTCGACCGGTCCGTCGCCTCCGCCGAGCGGAATCTCTTCGATCTGCGTACCGCCGCGGCCGACGACGCCCGCATCCTCGGCGCGCTCGGCGACGGGGGGCTGCTGCCCCCGGGACCCGACGTCCTCGCCACCGTCGAGTACCTCGGTGAGCACGGCATCCCCGCCCTCCCCGGCTGGCGATACCTCGCGCAGGCCGTCGACCCGGCCGACCATGCCGCCGTGCTGGCCGCCCGGCCCGAGCTGGTCGACGGTGTGGTGATCACCGACCCGGCGTCGCACTCCCGTGCGCGTGAAGTCCTTGCCGGTGCCGCGCTGTTGCCCCGCTCCGCCGTGGCCGTCGGCACCGCCGCCGCGCTGCTCGCGCCCGTGCCGAGCCCCGGCGCCGGCGACAACGGGGATGTGTTCCTCGTACCACCGAACCCCGCCATGCACGACGAGCACGCCGCCGACGAGGAGCGGCAGACGCTGCGGACCCGGGCCACCGCCCGGGACGAGGAGATCCGCGCGCTGGCGGCCCGGCTCGCCGGAGACCGGACGATCGCCGCCCGCCTCGGCTCGTGGCGCGACGACTGCCCCGCCGGCATGCTCGCCGAGCTCGCACGGGGTGCGCAGACGGCCCGCGAAGCCGCCGAGGAGGCGCAGGCGACGCTCAGCGAGGCCCGTGCAGTGCGCGCGGAGGCGGACGAGGCCGCGGCGGACGCCGCCCGTGTCCGGGACGATCGCCAGGACGCGGCCCAGCGCGCCCGCCGCGCCGCCGACGCACTCGCGGGACTCGCCTTCCGGCTCCGGGAGCGGGCCGGCTGGCAGGTGAAACTGCGTGAACTGGCCGACGAGGCCGCCGAGTCCGAGGCTCGGGCCGCAGTCTGCCTGGAGCGCGCGAAGGCCGCCGACGAGGACCGCCGTGCTGCTCAGCGCGCCGGTGACGACGCCCGCCGTACCGCTCGCGCGCTGCGCGCCGAGCGGGCCGAGATCGCCGGCGCCCCCGAGATCCTCCCCGACGTGGATCCTGACGCGCCGCGCGCCGCGCTGCCCGCCCTGCGCGAGGCCTACCGCGCTGCCTCCCAGCTGTACGAGAAAGTGGGCGTCGGCGCCGATCTCCGCGCCGAGCAGGCCCGCGCCGAGAGCGACGAGAGCGCGGCCCTCGCCCAGCTGGACCGGCTCACCAACAAGGTCCGCACCCGCGCCGCGCAGCTCCTTGAGGGCACGGACGGTGCCGACGGGCCGTCCCGCCAGGCAGCCTCCGCCCGTGCCGAGTCGCTCGTCCAGATGCTGGAGTCGCGCGCCTCGGAAGCCAGTGAGAAGCTCGGCCGGCTGCGTGGCGAGTCCGAGCGGCTGGCCCCCGCGGACGGCGACGCACACACCGATCTCCCCGAGGATCTGGTTCCCGCCGACGCCGAGCACGCTCAGGCCCAGCTGCGTAACGCCTCGGCCGAACTGGCCTCCCGTACCGAGGCGTTGGAGACGGCCCGCGTCGCTCACGCCGCCCTGCTCCAGGCGCACCGGACCGCCGAGGACGCGGCGGGCGGCTTCGACGAGACAGCCGCGCTCCTGCGTGACCTGCTGCGGGACCACGGCCAGGACGAGGAGACGGAACAGGCCCCGGATCCCTACCCGGGCAGCCTGGAGGAGGCGCGGCACTCCGCCGCCGAGGCCAGGCGTTCACTGCGCGGCTGCGCCACCGACCTTTCGGCCGCCGAGGCAGCGGTACGGGAGGCGAGTGACATCCTTGTACGGCACGCCAACTCCACCCGGTACGAGCAGGTGCGCACCCCGGCACGCCAGCAGATCCGGGAATTGCCCGCCGCATCCCTGCCCGAGCACGCGGCGAAGTGGGCGGAGGCCTTCGCGCCCCGACTGCGGGTACTGACCGACGAGCTCGAGCAGTTGGAGCGCAACCGCGACACCATCGTCGACCGGCTGCGCGGTCTGGTGGAGTCCGCGCTGACGACGCTGCGTTCGGCGCAGCGGCTCTCGCGCCTTCCCGAGGGACTGGGTGAATGGTCCGGGCAGGAGTTCCTGCGGATCCGCTTCGAGGAGCCGGACCAGTCGACGCTCGCCGAGCGGCTCGGCGGAGTCATCGACGAGGCGACCCGAGCCGCCGTGAAGAAGAACTCCACCGCAGCCTACGGAGAGGGCCGCAGGGACGGAATGTCCTTGCTGCTGCGTGGAGTTCAGGCAGCGCTCCAGCCGAAGGGCGTCGCCGTGGAGATCCTGAAGCCCGACGCCGTGCTGCGCGCCGAGCGAGTCCCGGTGGGGCAGATGGGGGATGTCTTCTCCGGCGGCCAGCTGCTCACCGCGGCCATCGCCCTGTACTGCACGATGGCCGCCCTGCGCAGCAACGACCGCGGCAGGGACAAGCACCGGCACGCCGGCACGCTCTTCCTCGACAACCCGATCGGCCGGGCCAACGCGACGTATCTGCTGGAGCTCCAGCGCGCCGTCTCCGATGCCCTGGGCGTCCAGCTGCTCTATACGACCGGGCTCTTCGACACCACGGCCCTCGCCGAATTCCCGCTGGTCATCCGGCTGCGCAATGACGCCGATCTGCGCGCTGGCCTGAAGTACATCAGCGTGGAGGAGCATCTGCGGCCCGGACTGCCGCAGCAGGACCCGTCAGGTGAGTCGGTGCACGGTGAGATCACCGCGACCCGGATGTTCAAGCGGACGCCCCTCCCGGCGGAGCCCGCCACGGACACGGCCGCCAAGGACCGGCCGGCCACAGACGTGGCCGTCACGGATCGGCCCGCCCTGGACCCGGAGGGCGCGGCCCAGCCGTCACCGACTCCGCCGGCCGGGCCGCCCGCGACCGCTGCACATCACCCATGAGGCGCGGCCGGTCAGGCTCGCGAGAGCCTGCCCGAGCCACTTCGCCGTATCCGCTCGGTCTGGCGGGCGTCCGCCCTGGCCATCCGCCGCGCCGTGCGGCGCTCACGTCGCAGCTGTCGCGCCGTGCTGCTCGGTATGGACACCACACCATTGCGCTGGTTCCACACCTGGCGGGTCACCCAGACGTCCAGCACCGCCCACGTCGCCACCACCGTGCTGCCCACACTGCTGAGCACCATCGGGAAGGCCAGCCAGGATCCGGTGAGCGTGCAGAGGAAGGCGACCATCCCCTGAATCATCGTCAGTGAAGCGATGATCACCGCGCGGACCGCTGCCGTACGGACCGGGTCGGCCATGCGTCTGCTCACCGCCGGCTCCTCCACCCAGAGCTGCCGTGGGACATCCGCATGACTCGTCGCCCGCACCACGCCGCGACGCTCGTCCCTGTCCATGGAACCTGTCACTCCCACCTCTGTCCGACTTCAGGGGTGGGTGCCCGGATTCCGCTGCTTTACTCCCGCTGCCGAATCCAAAGCCGGAGCGAAGCCGAACCGAATGCGATGTGCGCGGCGCCTGCGGATCTCCGAGTCCCCGTACTGATTGACGATTGAGCAGGGCGGATGATTCCCGCAGAGCGAAGAATTCCAGCCATCTGTGACGGTCCGAAAGATGACGTGCCGCCAGGCGAGGTCCGCCGTCGCCGGAATGCCATCTCCCCGAATACCAGGACAACCCATGATCAACGCGTCCGTCGTCGGCCGAAAAACATCCGGACGTGCCTTCGAGTTGTCAGTGTGACAGTAGTAGGCTCACGCCGTTTGTTGACGGAACACCACCCGCAATCGTGCGGGGGTTGATCAGGGGGAGGCCATGCGCTTTCGCGGGAAGTCCATCCGCCGGAAGATCGTGGCGTTGCTGCTGGTGCCGCTTGTCTCCCTCACCGCGCTCTGGGGCTTCGCCACCGTACTGACCGGACGGGAGGCGAGTCAGCTCCTGGATGTCACTTCCGTGGTGGAGGAGGTCGGTCATCCGGTCGCGGACACCGTCGTCGTCATCCAGAAGGAACGCCGTCAGACGCTCATCTACCTTGCGGACCGCAGGGCTTCCGACGCTCTGCCCTCCCTGCGCGATCGGCGCGCGGCCACCGACCGGGCCGTCGCCAAGATCAAATCGAATCTGGAGAAGTCCGGAATCCGCGACGACATGCGGCCCGACACTTCGCAGAAGCTCAGCTTCCTCCTCGACGAACTCGACGGCCTGGGCGCTCTGCGCCGCTCCGTGGAGGCCGGCACGGTCTCCCGCAGCCAGGCCCTGGAGTTCTACAACCGGCTGGTCGACCCCTGCTACAGCTTCCTGCTGACGCTCCATGCGCTCAGCGATGTCGAAATGGAACGCCAGGGCCGCGCTCTCGTCGGCCTCGTCCGCGCCGCCGAAATGCTCTCCCGCGAGGACGCGTTGATCGCCTCCTCGCTCACCACCGGCAAGATCACCGCCGATGAGATCCGTTCGCTCTCCGACTTCGTGGCCAAGCGCGAGCTGTACTACGAGACCAGCCTCGAAGTCCTGCCCGCCAAGGAACGCGAGATCTACGAGCAGTACTGGAGCAGCCCCGAGACCGCGCCGCTGCGAGACACCGAGGAACGCCTCATCCAGGCCGGCCCGGTCAGCGACGCGGGCGCGTCCGAAGCCGGGCGCTGGCAGTCCGCGGCCACACCCGTCCTCGACGACCTCGCCCGAGAGGCCAAGGAAGCGGGCGTCCGCTACCAGCACCGGGTCGAGCCCTCGGCGTACAACGTCTTCGTCAAGGCGGGTATCGCGGGCGTACTCGGCTTCCTCGCCCTCCTCGTCTCGGTGATCGTCTCCGTACGCATCGGCCGTGACCTTGTCCGCGACCTCTCCCGCCTGCGCAAGGAGGCTCACGAGGTCTCCGGTGTCCGTCTCCCCAGCGTGATGCGCCGTCTCGCCGCCGGCGAGCATGTCGACGTCGAGACCGAAGCCCCGCGTCTGGACTACGACAAGGACGAGATAGGCCAGGCGGGCCAGGCGCTCAACACCCTTCAGCGGGCTGCCGTCGAGGCCGCTGTCCGCCAGGCCGACATGCGCCGCGGAGTCTCCGAAGTCTTCGTCAACCTCGCCCGCCGCAACCAGGTCCTCCTGCACCGCCAGCTCACGCTCCTCGACACCATGGAGCGGCGCACCGAGGACACCGAGGAACTCGCGGACCTGTTCCGCCTCGACCACCTCACCACCCGTATGCGCCGGCACGCCGAGGGCCTGGTGATCCTGTCCGGCGCCGCACCGTCCCGCCAGTGGCGCAAGCCGATCCAGCTGATGGACGTCGTACGGGCCGCGGTCGCCGAGGTCGAGGACTACGAGCGCATCGAGGTGCGGCGGCTGCCGCGCATCGGTGTCGGCGGTCCGGCGGTCGCGGACCTCACTCATCTCATCGCCGAACTCCTCGAGAACGCGACGGTGTTCTCGCCCCCGCACACCGCCGTCCAGGTGCACGGCGAGCGGGTCGCCAACGGCTTCACGCTCGAAATCCACGACCGCGGCCTGGGCATGGCCCCGGAAGGGCTGCTGGACGCGAATCTGCGGCTCGCCGAGACCCCCGAGTTCGAGCTCTCCGACACCGACCGGCTCGGGCTCTTCGTCGTCAGCCGGCTCGCCCAGCGCCAGAACGTCCGGGTCTCGCTGCAGCCCTCCCCGTACGGAGGGACCACCGCGGTCGTCTTCATCCCCGCGGCCCTGCTCACCGAGGCTCCGGAGACCCAGGGCACCGGCTTCCGCCTCGACCGCAAGAGTGAGAGTGCGGCCGGACGCCGCGGCAGCGACGGCAGGCACCCGGCGCTCGCCAAGGTACCCACCGGTCTGAGCGGCTCCACCCTGCTGGACGGCCCCGTCGAACTGGAGGCGCCCGTCGGCGCCTTGGGCTTTGACGACCGGCCGGTCCTCGGCGGAGGCGGCTCGCTCGCCGACATCGAGGACACGGAGAGCGAACGCGGCGGAATCTTCCGCGCCCGTGCCCGGGACCGCCGTCGCGAATCCCCGGACGAGCAGCACCAGCAGGCGCGGGACCAGTCGCCGGGCCCGATCGGCGGCCCGGTGCCACTGCCGCGCCGCAAGCCTCCGACGCTGGTCACCGACAACGGCCGCAGGGTGGACGAGCGGGGTCGTACCCACCCCGCCCCGGCCCCGGGACCCGCGCGCGCCGCGGAGCCTCCGCCCGCGCCGGTCCCCGATCCACGTCCCGCTGCCTGGCCGGGACCCACGCCGGTACCCGCACCCACACCCGTACCCAATCCGGAACCGACACCCGTACCTACTCCGGAACGCCCACCGGCCCCCGCCGCAGGACCGGCCCCGGCCACGCTCGACGGCCTGCCCCGTCGGGTCCGCCAGGCCAGCCTCGCCCCTCAGCTCCGGGAGACGTCCGGCGCTGCCGGGCAGCCGCCCGCACCGGCAACCGAGCAGGACATCGAGCGGGACGCGGAAGAAGTGCGCAACCGCATGGCTTCAATGCAGCGAGGCTGGCAGCGCGGCCGCCTGCAGAACGCCGAAGAGGCCGAGGCCACCGACCAGGCCGCCGGTTCCGGCGAGACCGCACCAGGAACCACATCTGAGGGGGACGGTCGATGACCGCACCGCACGCCGCATCCAACGCCCACCCGACCACCAACGGCGTCTATCCGACCACCAACGGCTCCGGCGAGCTCAACTGGCTGCTTGACGAGCTGGTCGACCGCGTCGCCAGCATCCGCAAGGCACTTGTGCTCTCCAGCGACGGACTGGCCACCGGCACGTCCCGGGACCTCACCCGTGAGGACGGTGAGCATCTCGCCGCTGTGGCCTCGGGATTCCACAGCCTTGCCAAGGGCGTCGGCCGCCACTTCGAGGCAGGCAGGGTCCGGCAGACCGTCGTGGAGCTGGACGAGGCCTTCCTGTTCGTCACGGCGGCGGGCGACGGCAGCTGTCTCGCCGTGCTCGCCGACGCCGACTCCGACGTCGGCCAGGTCGCGTACGAGATGACCCTCATGGTCAAGCGTGTCGGCGTCCACCTCACCACCGCGCCACGGACCGGTCTGCGCACCGGAGGGTGAGTGGATGGCATGAGTGAGTCAGCTCAGTACGCCCAGCAGCCCCACCACTTCTTCGATGCCGAAGCCGGCCCCGTAGTCCGTCCGTACGCGATGACACGCGGACGGACGAGCAGCGCGACCCGGCACCGCCTCGACCTGATCGCTCTGGTCGTCCCGGAGCTCGCGGCCGACGACCCCGGCAACGACCAGTCGCTCTCCCCGGAGCATGTCGAGATAGTCGAGCGCTGTGGCGACACCCCTCAGTCGATAGCCGAGCTCGCGGCTACCCTGGACCTTCCTGTCGGAGTCGTCCGGGTCCTCGTCGGCGATCTCGTCGAGGACGCACTGGTGCATGTAACCCGTCCCGTTCCGCCGGCCGAACTGCCGGACGTGAGCATTCTCCGCGAGGTGATCAATGGTCTTCGGGCGCTCTAGCCGCCGAAAGCCACCTGTCGAACCGGTGACGTTGAAGATCCTGGTGGCGGGCGGATTCGGCGTGGGCAAGACGACCCTGGTGGGTGCGGTCAGCGAGATCAGACCGCTGCGTACCGAGGAGACGCTGAGTGAGGCGGGCCGCCCCGTCGACGACACCGAAGGCGTCGAGAACAAGACGACCACCACGGTCGCCATGGACTTCGGGCGCATCACGCTCCGCGAGGACCTGGTGCTGTATCTCTTCGGCACACCGGGGCAGGACCGTTTCTGGTTCCTGTGGGACGAGCTGGCGCAGGGCGCGCTGGGCGCGGTCGTCCTCGCCGACACCCGCCGCCTGGAGGACTCCTTCGCGGCGATCGACTATTTCGAACGCCGTGGCATCCCCTTCACCGTGGCCGTCAACTGCTTCGAAGGGGCGGGCCGTTTCCCCGGCGAGAGCGTGCGTGCCGCGCTGGATCTCGACTCCGAGGTGCCGCTGCTGATGACCGACGCGCGCGAGCGCGAGTCGGTCAAGGAGGTGCTGGTGGCGGTGGTGGAGCACGCCCTGACCCGTGCCGACCGCCGGCGCGAGCACGCCACCACCTGAGAACGCCGCCACCTCATCCGGCGATCCCGGCAGAGGCAGACCCCGGCAGAGACACGGCCCGTACCCCCACCGACTGGGGTACGGGCCGTGAGCTCTTCGCGGCCGGCTCACGAACGCCGGCCTGGGAGCACCGGCTCAGGAACGCCGGCCTGGGAGCACCGGCTCAGGAACGCCGGCCTGGGAGCACCGGCTCGTCAGTGCACCCGCTCAGGAACGCCTGCTCAGGGAGCGCGGGCCCAAGAGCGCGTCGCTCAGGACTGGCCGCCGGCCTCCTCCCAGCCGAAGCTCCGCTCCACCGCCTTGCGCCAATTGTGGTACTCGCGCTCGCGGGTCTGCGCCTCCATCCGCGGCGACCACTCGACATCGCGTTTCCAGTGCGCCTTGAGCTCATCGAGGTCGGACCAGACGCCGGTCGCCAGCCCCGCCGCGTACGCGGCCCCGAGGCAGGTGGTCTCCGAGACCTTCGGCCGGATCACCGGTACGCCCAGCACATCCGCCTGATGCTGCATCAGCAGGTTGTTGGAGGTCATCCCGCCGTCCACTTTGAGCGTGGTGATCTGCACCCCGGAGTCCTGGTACATCGCGTCGACGACCTCACGCGTCTGCCAGCTGGTCGCCTCCAGCACCGCCCGCGCCAGATGGGCCTTGGTGACATACCTGGTCAGGCCGGTGATCACCCCGCGTGCGTCGGAGCGCCAGTACGGGGCGAAGAGCCCGGAGAACGCCGGGACGATGTACGCGCCACCGTTGTCGTCCACACTGGCGGCCAGCGTCTCGATCTCGTCCGCGCTGCGGATGATGCCGAGCTGGTCCCGGAACCACTGCACCAGGGCGCCGGTGATCGCGATCGACCCCTCCAGGCAGTACACCGGCGCCTCGTCGCCGATCTTGTAGCCCAGGGTGGTGATCAGCCCGCTCTTCGAGGGCACGGGCCGGTTGCCGGTATTGAGCAGCAGGAAGCTGCCGGTGCCGTAGGTGTTCTTGGCCGTGCCGGTGTCGTAGCAGGCCTGCCCGAAGATCGCGGCCTGCTGGTCGCCGAGCGCGGATGCCACCGGCACGCCGGAGAGCTGGCCGACAGCCGTCCCGTACACCTCCGCCGAGGACCTGATCTCGGGAAGGATCGCCTGCGGCACGTTCATCGCCGACAGGATCTCCGGATCCCACTCGAGGCTCTGCAGGTTCATCAGCATGGTGCGGGAAGCGTTGGTCACATCGGTGACGTGGACGCCCCCGTCCGTACCGCCCGTGAGGTTCCAGATCAGCCAGGAGTCGATGGTGCCGAAGGCGATCTCACCGCGTTCGGCCCGGCTGCGCAGTCCTGGCACATTGTCCAGCAGCCAGGCCGCTTTGGGTCCCGAGAAGTAGCTGGCCAGCGGTAGTCCCGTCGTGTCGCGGAAACGGTCCTGCCCGTCCGTGCCGCCCAGTTCATGGCAGAGCGCGGCGGTACGGGTGTCCTGCCAGACGATCGCGTTGTGCACCGGCTTGCCGGTCGCCCGGTCCCACAGGACCGTCGTCTCCCGCTGGTTGGTGATGCCGAGCGCGCTGAGCTGGTCGGTGCGCAGCCCGGCCTTGGCGATGGCTCCCGCCACCACGGCCTGGACCTTGGACCAGATTTCGGTGGCGTCGTGCTCCACCCAGCCGGGCTTGGGGAAGATCTGACGGTGCTCGCGTTGGTCGACGGCGACGATCGCGCCGTCCTGGTCGAAAATGATGCAGCGGCTGGATGTGGTGCCCTGGTCGATTGCGGCGACGAATTTTTCCGTCATGACGTCCCCTTGTCGAAGCGGCCTGAAGGCCTAGAAGGCAGCGTTGAAAATGAGGCCGGCCAGCAGCCCGCCGATCACGGGTCCGGCCACCGGCACCCAGGCGTAACCCCAGTCGGATGTTCCCTTGTTGGGGATCGGCAGCAGTGCGTGTGTGATGCGCGGCCCCAGGTCGCGAGCCGGGTTGATGGCGTAGCCGGTCGGCCCGCCGAGCGAGAGTCCGATGCCGACGACCAGCAGCGACACCAGCAGGATGGAGATGCCGGAGCCGTAGATCCCGGCGTTCTGCCCGGGGATCTGGCCGATGCCGATGCCGTCGTTCTTGCCGAAGGCCAGTATCGGGAGCACCAGACCTGTCGTCGCGATGATCTCGGTGATCAGGTTGGCGGCCGGACTGCGGATCTCCGGGCTGGTCGAGAAGATCCCGAGCGTGGGCTGTGCGTTCGTCTCCTCCGCGTTGGCCTGGAACTGAGCGAAGTAGACGAGATAGGCGAGTACGGCGCCGAGGGTCGCGCCGACCGTCTGCCCGAGGATGTACAGCGGAACCTTGCTCCACTCCCCGGTGTCCACGGCGACGCCCAGCGTCACGGCCGGATTGAGATGACCACCCGACAGCGGAGCGGCGGTGTACGCGCCGGCCAGCACACCGAAACCCCAGCCGAAGGCGATGACGACCCAGCCCGCGGCCTTCGCCTTGGAGTGATGAAGCGTGACGGCGGCACAGACGCCCGCGCCGAAGAGGATGAGTATCGCGGTGCCGATGACCTCACCGACGAAAATGTCTCCATTGCTCATGGCAACTCCTAGGCCCTCGCCCGGGGCCCTGCCACGGTCCTCCGCGCAGGGTGCGTGCTCCATGGCGTTCGTGCTCCATGGCGTTCCATGGCTACGGATCACAAGGCAGGGGGAGTCCCGTACCCGCCGGTGTCCGTGACGAGCGTGGTGAGCGTGCAGAAGTGCGGCGATGCCGACGATGAGGCAGTGTTCACCGGCCGTGATGGGTCGTCAAGGTCGTTGACAGCAAGTGCAGTTCACGACCGGTGCGTTGACACGCTAGCGGGGAACGTAAGGCAGCGGGAGTACGCCTCGCAGGTCTGTTCAGCGAACGGCGACGACCGCCGAACCATGGCCGAAAAGCCCCTGGTTCGCGGTGATCCCGGCACGGGCTCCCGGTACCTGGCGCTCTCCGGCCGCACCCCGGAGCTGCCAGGTCAGCTCGCAGACCTGCGCGATGGCCTGGGCCGGCACGGCTTCACCGAAGGACGCCAGCCCGCCGCTTGCGTTCACCGGGATGCGCCCGCCGAGAGCCGTGGCACCTTCGCGTACGAGCTTGGCTCCTTCACCCGCCCCGCACAGACCGATGTCCTCGTACCACTCCAGCTCCAGGGCTGTGGAGAGGTCGTACACCTCGGCGAGCGAGAGGTCGTCGGGTCCGATGCCCGCCTCCTCGTACGCGGCCAGTGCGATCGACGCGCGAAAGGAGCGCGGGGAGGGCCCCACCGCGGCCGCCGAGTCGGTCGCGATGTCCGGAAGGTCGAGTACGGCCTTCGGATAGGTCGGCGTGACGGTGGAGACCGCGCGGATCCGGACCGGATCGGCGGCCCCGTGCCGACGCGCGAAGTCCATGCTGCTCAGCACCAGCGCGGCGGCGCCGTCGGAAGTCGCGCAGATGTCGAGCAGCCGCAGTGGATCGGCGACCACCGGGGAGGCGGCGACGTCCTCGGCCGAAACGGTCCTGCGGTAGCGGGCGTTGGGGTTGAGCGCGCCCGCCGCCGCGTTCTTGACCTTGACCAGCGCGAAGTCTTCGGGAGTGTCCCCGTACAGAGCCATACGGCGGCGTGCGTAGAGCCCGAAGTACGCCGGGTTGGTCGCGCCCAGCACCCGGAAGCGCAGCCAGTCGGGGTCGTCCGGCCGATCGCCTCCGGCCGGTGTGAAGAATCCCTTCGGCGCCGAGTCCGCGCCCACCACCAGCACTACATCGGCCATCCCGGCCAGGAGCTGGGAACGTGCGGTGTTGACCGCCTGCGCGCCCGAGGCGCACGCCGCGTAGACGCTGGTGACGCGTGCCCCCTGCCAGCCCAGCGCCTGCGCGAACGTCGCCCCGGCCACATACCCGGGATAGCCGCAGCGCACCGTGTCCGCGCCGACCACCGACCGCACCTGCTGCCAGCCGATCCCGGCGTCGGCCATCGCCGCCCTGGCCGCTGTCGTGCCGTACTCGACGAAACTGCGCCCCCATTTGCCCCAGGGATGCATTCCGGCCCCGAGGACCGCCACATCGCCGGTCATGACGCCGTCTCCACGGGCCGCCAGTGCCAGGTCGTCCAGACGGTCCCCGCGTCCTCGTTGAGCACACCGGGTACGACCTCGACCTCCATGCCGACCGCCAGTTCCGCGACGGTCACACCCGGCACGGCCTGACCGAGGACGACCATCCGCTCGGCCTCGAGCTCGACGGCGAGAAGCGCGTACGGCTTCCACTCCGCGGCCGGGTCGGACACGTACGGAGCCGGCGGACGGTAGCGCCCGTCCGTGTACGACCACACCCGTCCCCGCTTGGAGAGCTGTACCTCCGCCAACTCACCGCCCGCGCAGGCGGGGTTGCGGCAGTACGAGTCCTCACGCGGGAAGAACACCGAGGAGCAGGCCGTACAGCGGGTGCCCAGCAGTCGGAAGTCCTCCTCACCGCTGTCCTGTGTGAACCATCCGGCCACCACGGGCGTGCGCGTCAAGGTTCCTCCCCGGCACCGCAATCTGACGGAACGTCAGAAGTGTGCCACGGGTCAGCGGTTCTCGGCGAGCCACTTGTCGGCGATCTCGGCCAGTTCACCGTCCCGGCCCGCCAGCATCATCCGGATCATCTGCACGTCGCCCCGCAGTGACCAGGCGGGATGCCCGAAGGTGGCGGGGTTGTTCTTCTCGATGAAGAAATGCGCCGGCCAGGCGGTCCCGTAACCGATCAGCGGCAGAGCGGCCGCATACCGCTTCCGCCCGCGCGCCAGCCCGTACACGCTCACCGCGAGGCCCGTCAGCGTGCCGGTCAGATGGACCCAGCGGGTCGCGGACCTCGAATGCATCGCGACGTAGTAGGGCCAGAACTCCTCGTACGAATCAAATGTCTGCTGCGCCATACCGGCACCGTATTCCCTCGGCGGAGAACCGGATACGGCCCGCGTGCGTCCGACAGCAGAGAACGGCCGGCCGGAGCCTACGGGGGTGGTCCCGGCCGGCCGCTCCGCGGCTGTCCTCCTCAGTCGGCTCCCGCCGTCCCGCTCAGTGCCCGGCGACCGAACGCCACGCCACGGGGAAGTCGAAGAAGGTGTCAGGGAAGGGCTCCGGCTTGTAGGTGAAGTGCCACCACTCCTCGGGAAGGTTCACAAAGCCGACCGCGCCCAGGGTGCTCTTCAGCAGTTGCCGGTTGGCACGCTGCTTGCCCTGAATCCTGGGGTCATCGGTGTGCGACAGCGTGTCGAAGCAGTCGAATCCGGTCCCCATGTCGACGGAATTGTCCGGGAAGCGCTCGGACTTCGGCGCATAGCACGGGACGAGACGCTCGCCCGGGACATACGGCCTCGTCGGCAAGGCCGGCAGCTTCACGATGGTGAGATCGACCGTGCTGCCCCGGCTGTGCCCGGACTTCTCCGCTATGTAACCGTCCTCGAACAGTCGCGACTTGTCGACTTGAGGATAGAACTCCTTTTTCATCGCCTCGTCCTCGAGGTCCTTCGCCCACCGCACGAAGTGGTCAACGGCCCGCTGGGGCCGGTAGCAGTCGTACACCTTCAGTGAGTAGCCCTGCCGCAGCAGCTTCGACTGCGCCCGGTGCAGCGCCTGCGCGGTGGGCCGGGTGACGATGCAGAGCGGCCGGCGGTAGCCGTCCACCGGCTCGCCCACGAAATTGTGCACGGTCTTGTAACGCATCTCCTGGATGATCGTCGGGTCAACGGTACGCAGCGCCACGAACTCCTTCGGCGCCTTCGGTTCGGAACGGGCCTGTGCCATGGGGGTGGTGGCCGCGGTGATGGCGAGGAGCGCGACGGCCGTCGCCCCGAGGGCGCGGAACGCGGAAGCAAGTCCAGTCATGCGCCCACCGTTTACCAGTTCCCGGCCCGGCGGGAAAGGGTGATCGGATACAGTCCGCGCGTGCCCAAGGACTCCCACTGCGGCAACTGCGGAGCGCCGTACGGCCCGGGCGCCGGCTGGCCCCGTACCTGCCCGGCCTGCGGCGAGACCGCGTACCGCAATCCGCTGCCCGTCGCCGTCGCGCTGCTCCCGGCCCATGACGCCGACGGCACCGGACTCGTCGTCATCACCCGCACCATCGAACCGCAGCGCGGCGGCATCGCGCTGCCCGGCGGCTTCATCGACCACGGCGAGGACTGGCAGCAGGCGGTAGTCCGGGAGCTGCGGGAGGAGACCGGGATCGAGGCGGCGCGCGCCGACGTCCGGCTCGCCGACGCGCTGAGCTCGCCGGACGGCCATCTGCTCCTCTTCGGCCTGCTGCCGGAACGCACTGCCGCGGACCTCCCGGACCCGGCGCCCACGGACGAGACGGACGGCTGGCATCTGCTGCGCGGCCCCGCCGAGCTGGCGTTCCCGCTGCACACCGTCGCCGTACGGAACTGGTTCGCCGGCCGATACGGCTGAGTGGGCCGCGAGCCGCATGTCCCTACGGCTGACCACCCAGCCCGCGTACCCTCCCCCGCCACCGCGGCGGAGCGGTCCCGTCCCCCTTGATCTGCTTCACCACGACCCGCCCGTCCACCAGCCGGGTCGTATACCGCTCCAGCTCCGCCTGCTCCCAGCCGTCACCCAGGTCCGGGACCACCAGACCGCCGCCCTTGCGCCCCTCGGCCGGTGCCCACACCTCCAGCTCCATGCCGCCGTCCACGCCCCGCACCGGGATCACCGCCCCGCCCCGCGCCAGTACTGGGATACGTGACAGAGGCGCGTCCACCAGGACCTGCCCCGGCCCTTCGTACGCCCGCCCCGTGGCCGTGTCGTACCACCGGCCGCGCGGCAGCCGCACCGCCCGCCTGTCCGTCCCGCGCTCCAGCACCGGCGCGACGAGCAGCGCGTCACCGAGCAGAAAGGCGTCCTCACAGTCGCGCAGCACCCGGTCCTCCGGAGAGGCCCACCACAGCGGCCGCGCATACGGTGCCCCGGTCCGCCTCGCCAGGTGCGCCAGCGTGACGAAGTACGGGCGCAGCCGCTCCCGTTCGGCGAGGGCCGCCCTCGCGTACGCGAGAACCTGCGGGCCGAACTCCCAGGGCTCCCTGCGCCCCGCGTCGATCGCCGCATGCGTACGGAACAACGGCAGCTGTGCCCCCAGCTGGAACCAGCGCAGATACAGCTCCGGCGACGGACTGCCGTCGAAGCCACCCACATCCGGACCGGAGTACGGGACGCCGCACAGCCCGAGCCCCAGCACCAGGGAGAGCGAGGCACGCAGCCCGGGCCAGCCGGTGGAGACATCTCCTGACCAGGTGCCTCCGTACCGCTGCATACCCGCCCAGCCGGAGCGCGAGAAGAGGAACGGCCGCTCATCCGGGCGCAGCTGCCGCAGCCCCTCGTACCCGGCGCGTGCCATCGCGAGGCCGTACACATTGTGGGCCTCCCGGTGATCGCCCCCTCGCCCCTCCAGTACGTGCCGGGCGGAGCGCGGCAGCGTCATGTCGCCGAACGGCATGAAGGACACCGGTTCGTTCATGTCGTGCCACACCCCGGAGAACCCCTGCGCCAGCCGCTCCTCGTACAGCCCGCCCCACCACCGGCGGACCGCCGGATCGGTGAAGTCCGGATAGACGCAGTCGCCGGGCCAGACGACGCCGCGTACCTCCGCGCCCCGCGCGTCCCGTACGAAGGCCCCCGCCGACTTCCCGCTGTCGTACACCGCTTTCCCGGGTTCCGCCTTCACCGCCGGATCGACGATGGAGACCAGCCGGACCCCGTCCTCGCGCAGATCCCTGGCCATCGCCGGCAGATCGGGAAATCGTTCCCGGTCGACCGTGAAGACCTGATGCGCGTCGTAGTGGTCGATGTCCAGATGGACCGCGGACAGCGGCAGGTCCCGCGCCCGGTAGCCGGCGGCGATCCGGCGCACCTCCCGCTCGCTGCCGAATCCCCACCGGGCGTGCTGCGGGCCCAGCGCCCAGGACGGCGGCAGCGCGGGGGCGCCCGTCAGCTGGGTCCAGCCTGTCAGCACACGTGCGGGCGTGCCCACCACCACCCAGCAGCGCAGCGGCCCGCCGTCCATCCGCACCTCACTCGTGCCCGGCCGGTCGTGCCCTGATCCCGCGCCCTCCTCGCCCTCCCGCAGCGTGACCCGGCCCTCCCAGGAGTTGTCGTGGAAGGCGAGATGGGTGCCGGCGTCGGCGACCACCAGCTGCACCGGCATGGTGATGTACAGCGGGTCGTCGTCGGGACCGAAGCTGCCCCTGGGGTCGGTGTTCCACAGGCGGTATGTGCCGTCGCGCAGCCGCGGTCCGCCGGCCCGGCCGCCGAGCCCGAAGAAACGCGCGTCCGCAGGCACTTCGGTCCGCTGCACCCACCGGGCCGGACCGCCCTGCACCGGCTCCCACCAGCGCGGCGGCAGATCCCGGCGCAGTACGACACCGCCGGGCGTCCGGATCTCGACGGCGCCGTGCCGCGAGACCTCGACCGTCACCCGCTCCGACACCACGCGCCAGCCGCCGTCCTTGTCGGGTTCCAGCGCGGCTCGTGGATCCGGTTCGGGAGGCGCGCCGTCCAGCGCGTACGACGGCTCGGGCTCCGCGCCGTCCCAGCCCCAGAAGACCGCCCCGCCGGCCGCGACCCGGATGCGCAGCTCCGAACGGGCGAACCGTATGACGCCGCCGCCGGGCAGCGACTCGGCGCCGCTCACCGGTCCCGGCACCCTGGCCCGCTCCGCTCCCCGAGCGGGCAGCCCCCGGGCGTCGGTCCGCCGTTGCCGCCATGCCGAGCGTGCCGCGCGCAGCCCCTGCACCGTTCCGAAGATCTTCACCGAGCGCACCAGCCCACGACCGTCCATGCAGCTCACCCTGTCATCCACCGGAGCGTGAGCGGGGTTTGTTCAACTCCCGTTCACCCGTGGTCAGAGCACATATACCCTCGTCCGACCATGGGTGGTGGGCCCTGGTGCGAAAGACGATCACATGGCATCGTCCGTGTCAGCCGTGTCACGCGCACACCCCGCTCGTGCGCGAGACACACGCAGACACCGCGTAGAGCCACCCGGGAGCCGCACCATGACCTCAGCAGCGAACCCTGCCACTCTCTGGCAGCCGGACCCGGACCGCATCGCAGCCGCCCGGATCACCCGTTTCCAGGCCTGGGCCGCCGAGCGCCACGGGGCCCCGGCCGAGGGTGGCTACGCGGCATTGCACCGATGGTCCGTCGACGAGCTCGAGACCTTCTGGCGGGCGGTCGCCGACTGGTTCGACGTGCGGTTCTCCACTCCGTACGAGCGTGTCCTCGCCGATCCCGCGATGCCCGGCGCCCGGTGGTTCCCCGGTGCCACCCTCAACTACGCGGAGCATGCGCTGCGCACCGCCGAGGACCCGGCCCGCGCCCAGGACGCGGCGCTGTTGCATGTGGACGAAACACATGAGCCGACGCCGATCAGCTGGTCGGAGCTGCGTCGCCAGGTCGGGGCGCTCGCCGCGGAACTGCGTGCCCTCGGCGTACGCCCCGGAGACCGTGTCGGCGCCTACCTCCCGAACATCCCGCAGGCGGTCACCGCCCTGCTCGCCACCGCGGCCGTCGGCGCGGTCTGGACCTCCTGCGCGCCCGACTTCGGCGCCCGCAGCGTCCTCGACCGCTTCCAGCAGGTCGAGCCCGTCGTCCTGTTCACCGTCGACGGTTACCGCTACGGCGGCAAGGAACACGACCGAACCGAGGCCGTCGCGGAGCTCCGCCGTGAACTCCCCACTCTGCGCGCCGTGATCCACATCCCGCTGCTCGGCACCGAAGCCCCCGACGGCGCGCTCGACTGGTCCGCGGTCACCTCCGGCGAGACGGAACCCGTCTTCGAACAGGTCCCCTTCGACCACCCGCTCTGGGTGCTGTACTCCTCCGGCACGACGGGTCTGCCGAAGGCGATCGTCCAGTCGCAGGGAGGCATCCTGCTGGAGCACTTCAAGCAGCTCGGCCTGCACTGTGACCTCGGCCCCGAGGACCGCTTCTTCTGGTACAGCTCCACCGGCTGGATGATGTGGAACTTCCTCGTCTCCGGACTGCTCACCGGCACCACGGTGGTCCTGTACGACGGCAGCCCCGGTTATCCCGACACCGGCGCCCAGTGGCGCATCGCCGAGCGCACCCGGGCCACCCTCTTCGGTACCTCCGCCGCATACGTGATGGCCTGCCGCAAGGCGGACGTCCACCCCGCGCGCGACCACGACCTCTCCCGCATCAAGTGCGTCGCCACCACCGGCTCCCCGCTTCCGCCCGACGGCTTCCGCTGGCTGCACGACGAGGTGGCCGATGACCTGTGGATCGCCTCGGTCAGCGGCGGCACGGACGTGTGCAGCTGCTTCGCCGGCGCGGTGCCCACGCTGCCCGTGCACATCGGCGAACTCCAGGCCGCCTGCCTCGGCACCGACCTCCAGTCCTGGGACCCTCAGGGCAAGCCGCTCATCGGCGAGGTCGGGGAACTGGTCGTCACCAATCCCATGCCGTCCATGCCGATCCGGTTCTGGAACGATCCCGACGGCAGCCGCTACCGCGAGAGCTACTTCGAGATGTTCCCCGGTGCCTGGCGGCACGGCGACTGGATCACCATCACCGACCGGGGCTCCGTCGTCATCCACGGCCGCTCGGACTCGACGCTGAACCGTCAGGGTGTCCGGATGGGCTCGGCCGATATCTACGAAGCCGTCGAACGCCTTCCGGAGATCCGCGAGTCGCTGGTCATCGGTCTGGAGGAACCGGACGGCGGCTACTGGATGCCGCTCTTCGTCCACCTCGCCGAAGGTGCCGCCCTCGACGACGGTCTGCGGGCGCGCATCAAGCAGACGATCCGCGAACAGCTCTCCCCGCGCCATGTCCCGGACGACATCATCGAGGTCCCCGGCGTCCCGCACACCCTCACCGGCAAGCGCATCGAGGTACCGGTGAAGCGACTCCTGCAGGGCACGGCGCTGGCGAAGGCGGTCAACCC
Organism: Streptomyces sp. NBC_01750; assembly: GCF_035918095.1. Lineage (NCBI taxonomy): Bacteria > Bacillati > Actinomycetota > Actinomycetes > Kitasatosporales > Streptomycetaceae > Streptomyces > Streptomyces sp. NBC_01750. The sequence continues at coordinate 1,496,158 of NZ_CP109137.1, read as the reverse complement.
CGGCTCGGTCGACAACCTCGAACTGCTGCGTTTCTACGAAGACATCGCCCGCGAACGCGGCTAGCAAGGAGCTCGAAACCAAGCCCGTCCGGCTTCCGAGGCGAGGGGGCCGGAAATCAAGCCCGTCCGGCTTCCGAGGCGAGGGGGCCGGAAATCAAGCCCGTCCGGCGATTGAGGACAAAACGGCAGCCGGACGGCCCCGGCCGAAGAACCGCACTACCCCCCGTACGTGGCCTCGGACTCACCCAGCACCGCCGCGAAGTCCGAGGCCAGCCTTCCCGCCTCCACCGGCTCCAGTTCCGCCGTCGTGATCCGTACGCCGGGCCCCGACCCGATCCGGAACCGCGCCCCTGCCGCAACCCACCAGCCCCTGGACCGCAGCCCGTTGACGACGGCGGACTCGTCCCGCACCGGCACCCACACATTCATCCCGCTCACACCATGTGCCTCGACACCATGTGAGGCCAGCGCGGCCACCAGGGCGGCTCGCCGTTCCCCGTAGGCGGTCCGCGCGCGCCCCACCTGTGCCGTCGTGTCCCGATCGGTCATCAGCCCGAGCACGGTCCGCTGCAGCAGATGACTGATCCAGCCGGATGTCAGCAGCAGCCGACCGTCGTGCCGGGCCAGCGTCGTCGGATCGCAGGCGGCCGCGGCCCACCGCAGATCAGTTCCCAGATACTTGGTGACGGTCCGGACATGCGCCCAGCGCGCCAGACCGCCCGCGGCGAGCGAGTGGAGCGGGGCGCCCGAGATGTCCGAGGCATGGTCGTTCTCGATCACCAGCACTTCGGGCGAGCCCCGCAGCACGTCCACGAGTGCGTCGCGCCGCCCGGCCGAGAAGCATCCGCCGTACGGATTCTGCGCCCGCGGACTTGCCACGACGGCCCGCGCCCCCGCCCGCAGCGCCGCGCTCAGCGCCTCCGGCCGCATGCCCTCGTCGTCCACCGCCACCGCCGCGGACCGCAGACCCAAGGCCTGTACGAGATCAAGCAGATGGTGGTAGCCCGGATCCTCCATTGCCACCGCGTCGCCCGGCCGCAGCTCGGTGGAGAGCAGCCGCGCCACACAGTCGAGCGCCCCGTGCGCGAAGGTGAGGTGCTCGACCGGCACCCCTTCGCCGCCGATCCATGTCCGGGCCGCCTGCTCCAGCTCCGGCAGCCTGGGGGCCGAACGGTGCGAACGGGCCCCGGGGGAGAGCCGCGCGGGTGGCACCAAGTCCGGGAGGAAGGCCGGATCGGGGTGGCCGCCTGCCAGATCCCGCAGCCCCTCGGGCACCTTCGGCGGCCGCCGGGACGCGACGGCCGGCGCCGCGGCGACCACGGTCCCGCCCCGTCCACGCGTCACCACGACACCGCGTCGGCGCAGCTCCTTGTACGCCGTCGCGACCGTCCCGGCACTCACCCCGAGATCGTCGGCGAGCCGCCGGACGGGCGGCAGGGCATCCCCGGGCTCCAAACCCCCGTCCGCCACGGCCCGTTCGACGGACGCGGCGATTCCCTTGGCGGTCCTACCCTCGATCGAATATTGTGCTGTCACGTAGTTGACTATGTATCAATACATAACTCACGTCAAGGGGGGAACCGGTGAGCCTGCTCCACCGCCGGGCCGCACTGAAAGACCGCATCCCAGGAGGCCGCGACGGCCGTCGCATGCTCGGAATCACCTTGGTCGACAAGGTGGGCAACGGCCTCTGGACCGCCACGCAGGCGCTCTACTTCACCTACGTCACGGGCCTGTCCATCACCGAGGTGGGCCTTCTCATCGCGGTGTCCGCCGGTATCGGCATCGCCGGCGCACCGATCGCAGGACGTGTCGCCGACCGGCTGCCCATCACCCGCGTCCTCATCGCCGCCCAGCTCGTGCGCGCCGCCGCGGGCCTGGCCCTGCTCACCACCGACCACTTCGCAGTGCTGCTGGCCATCGCGGCATTCGGCAGCCTCGGCGACCGCGGGGCCAATGTCCTCACCAAGCTCTACGCCGCCCGCATCGCCGGCTCCGAGCGCGTCCGCTACCAGGCCGTGAACCGCACCGTCGGCAACACCGGCTTCGCCATCGGCGGCCTCGCCGCCGCAGCCGCGCTCGGCGTCGGCACCACAACCGCGTACCAGTCACTCCTGATCGGCAACGCCCTCACCTCCGTGTGCGCCGCCCTCCTCACCCTGCGCTGCGGCGAGCCCCCCGCCCCGTCGCGCGTCGTCAACGGATCCGCGCGCAAGACCGTCGCCGCAAAGCCCGCCAACCCCTGGCGCGACCGTACGTATCTCCTCTACGTGGCCAGTGAAGCGGTGCTCTTCCTCGACGATGCCGTCTTCATGGTCGGGCTGCCGCTCTGGATCGTGCACGCCACCGAGGCCCCGCACGGCCTGGCACCGCTTCTGCTCGTCCTGAACAACGTGATGGTGGTGGCCCTCCAGATCCCCCTCGCCCGATTCGGCGCCACCACGCGGGCCGCCCGGCGTCTGCTCGGACCGCTCGCGGCCGCCTTCGCCGCCGGCACCCTCGCCCTGAGTGTGTCCGCGGCGGACAGCCGGTGGCTCGCGATCACCGCACTCGTCCTCGCCGCCGTCGCACTCACGCTGGCGGAAATCCTCCACGCCACCATCTCCTGGGAACTCTCCGTCGCTCTCGCCCCCGACGAGGCACAGGGCGCATACCTCGGAGTGCACGGCGTGGCCGCATCGGCCCAGCGCAGCGCCGGGCCGCTGATCGTCACCGGGGCCATCGCGGCGGGCCCCGCGGGCTGGGCACTGCTGGGTGCCGGACTTGTGGCCACCTGCTTCGCCCAGAGCCGCCTGGTACGGAGCAAGCTGCCCGACCCCGCGTTGTCAGTGCCGCCAGTTACGGTGAGTCACCAGTAGTCAACAGCGCTCAGGGGGAGACATGGCGTACACGAGGCAGTCCAGGCGGCCCAAGCGGTCGACGCGGTCCACGCGTCAGCGGGCCAGGAACAACGCAGCCATGCGGCGCACCCTGCGCCGCGAGGTCCCCGGCACCGTGGGACTGCTGGCCGACGAGCAGGACTTCACCGCGATGCGCCGCTACCGCACCTTCACCTTCGACGACCACGCGAGTTATCTCCGGCAGATCGACGACCTGCTGCGAACCCTCGCCGCCCGGCAACTGCACACCACCGTTGCCCTCTTCGACCCCGAGGACTTCACGGAGTACTGCGCCGAAGCCGGCCTCGACCCCGACGCGGCCATGAGCCGCTCCCAGTACACCGCGGAAATCGCCGGCCGCGGCGCCACCGTCCCGTACACCGGCCAGGCCCTCGACAGCCTGCTGCCCCAGCTCATCAACAAGGCGGTCCGCAAAGCCACCTGGGAGTACAGCACGATGCTCCTCGCCGACCTCGGAGAGTGCGCCGACTGCGGCCAGGACATCGGCCGGGCCGCCTTCGACCGGGCCTCCCGCATCCTGATGCGACTGCTCGAGGAGGCCGGACCCGGCACACACCATCTCGTCTGCAGCGTCCCCGCCCCGGACGAACAGCTCCTCGCCGTCCTGCACGCGGAAGGAGCCACTGCGGCCCCCGCCCAGCTGGACGCCTCCGAGGGCGCGGAGTTCGTCACCGTCCTCGCGGCAGGCATCGCCCTCGAGAGCCCTGGCGGAGTAGTGCTTCGTACGAGCGCTCCCGACACCCCGGACCACCTCCATGGCTGGCGGCTCCACCAGGGCCGGCTCCTCCCGCTCACCGCCGGTGAGGTCTTCAGCGCCTACTGCACCGACGCCACCACCGGCGAGCCGCTGTCCCCCGAGCCCGGCGTGGAGTACTGCGCGGGCTTCGACATCACCACCGACGACCCGGGGAACCATCACTGAACGCCGAAGGGGCTTCCTGCCGTCCCCGGCAGGAAGCCCCTTCGGTATCCGTCTGCTGAAATCCGCTTGCTGATCTGCCGGCTACTCGCCGGAGAGCACCGCCCGGGCGGCCACCCGGGCCTCCTCGGCGGTGTCGGCGGCACGCGCCGCGGCGGCAGCCCGCTCGCACTGGGCGAGCGTGTACTTCGCCAGCGTCGCCCGCACGTACGGAATCGACGCCGCACCCATGGACAGCGAAGTCACACCGAGACCGGTGAGCACACAGGCGAGCAGCGGATCGGATGCAGCCTCACCACACACACCACAGCTCTTGCCCTCGGACTTCGCGGCCTCGGCCGACAGCGCCACCAGATCCAGCAGCGCCGGCTGCCACGGATCCTGCAGCCGCGACACCGCACCCACCTGACGGTCGGCGGCGAAGGTGTACTGCGCGAGGTCATTGGTCCCCAGCGAGAGGAATTCGACCTCCTGCAGAATCGAACGCGCCCGCAGCGCGGCGGACGGAATCTCCACCATCGCACCGAACTTCGCCCGCAGTCCGGCCTCGCGGCACGCGTCCGCGAACGCCTTGGCGTCCGTACGGTCGGCCACCATCGGTGCCATCACCTCGAGGTACACCGGCAGACCGTGGGCGGCCTTGGCCAGCGCCGTCAGTTGCGTCCGCAGCACCTCGGGGTGGTCCAGCAGACTGCGCAGCCCGCGCACGCCCAACGCCGGGTTCGGCTCGTCGGCCGGAGTCAGGAAGTCGAGCGGCTTGTCCGCACCGGCGTCCAGCACCCGCACGACCACCCGGCCCTCGGGGAACGCCTCGAGCACCTTGCGGTACGCCTCGACCTGCTTCTCCTCGGACGGCGCCTGCTTGCTGTCGTCCAGGAAGAGGAATTCCGTACGGAACAGCCCGACGCCCTCGGCACCGGCCTCCACCGCGGCGGGCACATCGGCGGGACCGCCGACATTGGCCAGCAGTGGCACCTTGTGGCCGTCCGACGTCGCACCCGGTCCGCTGGTCGCGGCGAGCGCCGCCTTCCGCTCCGCCGCGGCCCGCTCCATCGCCGCGCGCTTCTCGTCGCTCGGCTCGACGAAGATCTCGCCCGTGCTGCCGTCGACCGCGATCAGCGTGCCCTCGGCCAGCTCACAGGCGCCCGGCAGCGCCACCACTGCGGGCACTCCGAGCGCCCGCGCCAGGATCGCGCTGTGACTGGTCGGACCGCCCTCTTCGGTGACGAACCCGAGCACCAGCGCCGGGTCGAGCAGCGCGGTGTCCGCCGGCGCGAGATCCCGCGCGATCAGTACGTAAGGCTCGTCGCTGTCCGGCACACCCGGCATCGGCACACCGAGCAGCCGAGCGACGATCCGGTTCCGTACGTCATCGAGGTCCGCGACCCGTCCGGCCAGGTACTCACCGGCACCCGCCAGCAGCGCGCGGTACGCGGCGAGCGCGTCGTACACCGCACGCTCAGCGGTACTGCCGACGGCGATGCGCCGATCCACGTCGGCCATGAGTTCCGGGTCCTGCGCCATCATGGCCTGCGCCTCGAGCACGGCCTGCGCCTCGCCACCTGCCAGATTGCCCCGAGCAATCAGGTCGGCGGCCACGGCTTCCACGGCCTTGCGCGCGCGCCCCTGCTCGCGCTCCGCGTCCTCCGCCGGAATCTGCTTGGCCGGCGGTTCCAGGACCGCCGTGCCCATGTGCCGAACCTCGCCGATCGCCACACCGTGGCTCACGCCGACGCCTCGCAGCGTTGTCTGCATTTCACCCGTCTCCGATTGAGCGACGGCCGCTGCCGCCGCGATGGATGTCCAACTGACGCCGCCACCGCGGCGTCGGCGTCACTGCCAGCCGAAGAGGGAGTCGCCGGCCTTTACGTCGCCGTCCTCGCGGACGTCGGAGAGGGAGTCGGCCGTGGCCTCGAGCGCCACGATCGGACAGATGGCGGACTTCCCGGCAGCCTCGACGGCCGACGGGTCCCAGCGCACCACAGACTGTCCGCGCTGCACGGTGTCGCCCTTGTTGACGAGCAGCTCGAAGCCCTGGCCGTTGAGCTGAACAGTGTCGATGCCGAGGTGCGTCAGCACTCCGTGACCCTGCTCGTCGACGACAACGAAGGCGTGCGGGTGCAGGGAGACAATGACGCCGTCAACGGGGGCGACGGCCTCCGACGGCTCACGCACGGGGTCAATAGCGGTACCGGGGCCGACCATCGCACCGGAGAACACCGGATCCGGCACCGCCGCGAGTCCGATGGCACGTCCAGCAAGAGGGGACGTCACTGTGGTCATGGGGCCTCCCAGGGCGGAGATTCGTACGGCGTCGTCGCGGACTGTCCTGAACGACG